>JAFOYQ010000006.1 GCA_017424575.1 Muribaculaceae bacterium | reverse complement strand
TACTGCAAAAGAATCCGCACTTCTCGCAATTGCATATATCAAAGAAGACAACATCGCTAATGCACAAAGTACTTTAGATAATACCAATAATATATTTTCTATAAATGATTCAATCGCTATACTTAATGCACTCATTGAATTAAACTTAAAAAAATAACGATTACAAATCAGCATATAACAATCTTGATTTGTTTGTTAAAATCCAAACAAAAACCAATAACAATATATGGGAACAATCATTAATGAGAGTTCATCGAGATTTTATTAATGAACAAGCAAAAATTTCCACACTAAAGCTCGATGCTCAAAAACAAACATATATCTATATTTCAATTTCCCTTGCTTTGGGTATAATTGTTTTAGTACTAATTTACCAACTAATTATTCGACGCAAAAATGCTAATATCGAAAATTACATTATTGCAGCTCAAGAAATTAATAATTTATTATCTATAAAACAGCAAGAATGTAGTTCTCTACTTGATTTACACGCTCGATTATTTAATAACCAAATAAAATTATTTCATAATATCTGCGATGCATATTATGAAACCCCTATAGATAGCACTATCTCAAAAAATAAAGTCTATGAAAGCGCGAAAAGTGCAATCAACAAATTATCTTTTAATGGGAAAGAATTGCATGAATTTGAAAACTTCATTAATTCTCATCTTGACAATATTATGATTGACTCAAGAAATTGTCTATCTAATCTCAAAGAAAAAGATTTTAACCTATTGTTATATATTTATTCTGGATTTTCAGCTAAAGCAATAGCACTTTTCACTCACGATAAAATATCAAATGTATATAATCGAAAAACTCGACTTAAAATAAAGATTGAGGCATTAAACACACCCCTAAAAGAAAAATTCTTAAAATTCTTTTAGCAACACACTGATTATCAATCATTTACCCTCCCCAATTATACCCACTTGTATCTATCTGATTTTCACGCCGTTATGCCTTGATAGTTTTTTATTTCTATCAATCAATTTATCCTCCTAATTTTCAATACATTAAGCTCTTGCCATGATAGATTATTTGCTATAAAATATTCTTTTGAGAAATCTATTTCTATATAAATTTGCGTTCATGTTTAATTTTAAAATTTTATAAACATGAGACAACGCAAATTTTATTTCCTATTTTTTATTTTGTGTGCTATTTTTAATAGTACAACAGCAATGGGAGAAAGTTCAACAAAGGATCAACCTATTTTTATTGAAATTAGAAAAGATCCATCAAATCTCCCACGCACACCTCATCCGAATTGTGAGATTAATGCAATTTATCAATACGGTATTTTGCATCTACAATTCGCATACGACATGGGTGAAGTGGAAATTTCAGTAATTAACGAAACTACTGGTGAAATGTGGCAACAAACCGAAGATACAACCTTTGGTTCTGCATTAATCACCACTTCTACCGATGTTGGCAACTATTATATAACAATAGTTACCGATGATGGCTCTTGCTACACAGGAGGTTTCTCATTGTAGTAGACTTCTTTTTATTTAATTCAGGCACTCGGCTTTTCCGAGTGCCATTTCAATAAACGATTATCTCATTATTTATTTTAACACATTCTTAATTATGAAATCTATTATTAAATTTTCTATTGGAGTGGCAATTATCGCCTCTATTGCTACTATCGCTAATGCCAAATTTGAGCACAAACCAAGTGGACAAATTTATTTAGGGCAAGAGTCTACTGATATAACTACTGTCCCTAATGGCTATACAGATACCATAACAATGTTAAAAATTCATGGTCCTTATACTGAATGGCGTGCTGGTGGGCGTCTCTCCTTTGGAGACCAAGCCGCTCATACTAATCTAAATGTTTTAGTTGGAGAGTTGGACACCATTGATTCTGACAAACTATGGCTACATGGTAAATATGGGTTGTACTATACCTCACATTTTAATGCAAAAGATACCATATTTTATTACGATATATCTCGTGATGCTAATTTCCATTTTAATTGCGACGTATACGCCGATGGTATTCACGTTGCTTCTGACCAACGATTTAAAGATAATATCTCACCTATTGAGACCTCTTTATCTTCATTAAAATCGATTATTCCTGTTTCATATAATCTTAAACCTCATTTCTCAAATTCTCCATCAGACAGATGTGTCACAAACGAAAAAGAAAATCGTGACAGACAACGATTTGACGAACATTACATCTGGATTTATAGTTAAAAATACTGGTAAAGTTACTATCAATACTCCTGGAACAGTAACAATAAAAGGTGGAGAAATTCAAGACGGAGGGTCATTTACTATTAATGCATCAAATATTTTAATAGATGGAAATTTTATTGTATCAAAGATTTCTAATGTAATTTTTAATGAAATTAAATAATAAAATATATTTAAATTAAGACAAATAATAATTTACTTTGTAATAATCTTAAACTTATAAACTATAACATTATGAAAAAATCTTTACTCTCAATTTTAACCGTGTTGTTTGGAGTGTCTGCTCCAATGTTAGCACAATCATCAACCGATGATTATATCCCATTAGTAAAAGAGGGGGTGAGATGGGAATGTGAAATTATTCATCTCACAGTTCCTGAGGATATCGAGCCATCTTATCATTACCCTTACGACATTGTGATTAGTGGTGATTCAATAATAAACAATGTTGAATACAAAAAATGCCACTATATATTTAAGGGATACAACGATGCCCCATGCGATGAAACATTAATAGCACTTCTTAGGGAAGATATTAATACAAAACGTGTGTATGCTATATTTTCAGACAAATATAAATTCCCTATCCCTCACGTTATCCCTGAATATTCTTATGCACAAGGCGAAAGTTTCACTTTCAACAAGGAAGAGTTGCTATATGATTTTGCCGACCTTCGCAACTCAGATCAATATTGGGGATGTTTATCAAATTTCACATCTACCGACACCATTATTGACAATATAAGTCGCAAAATGTATGTCAATAACCTTGAGTATCAGAAACCATCGGGCATTATTGAGGGAATTGGCGTTATGGGCAATCCCCATATTACTGGTGACCTTTTGTTCCCTTACCCAGTGTCAAATCTTATCCCATCATTGCCTACTCACTACACCGACCCTGTATTTCTAAATTACTACAACGAAAATGGAGAATTGGTATATTCATCGGGTAGAGTAGCAAGCGTAGAGAGTATTGACATTAATACTGATGCCACTGAAGTTGCACGCTACGACATCTATGGTCGCCAATTGAGCCAACCAACTACAGGTATCAACATCATCAAAATGAGCGATGGCACAACCAAGAAAACAATCGTGAAATAATTAGGTGCATTGTTTTTTAATATTGGTGTGAGATAAACGTTTTCAAGAACAAAGGCGTGCGAAGCACGAGAGAGCAAAGCGATATGAGTAACCGGGGGTAGAGGGCAAAGCCCGATACCCTCGGTTGTTGCATCTACACTATATGCGTCTGGCAGACGCGAAACAAGCATATTTTTTTATTGGTGTAAGATAAAATTTTTTCAAGAACAATATCAATCCCAAGGGGATTGTTTAGTCGTAGCCGGGTTTAGCCACGCAGTGGATAAGCCCGGTAATGTATTAAATAGAGATAGATTTTGTAAGAATCTTTAATCAGTGCAAATAATGTATCTTTCAGATACAATTTCAATACTTCTTCCGCCCGTGCATAGCCTCTTAGAGCCTATACACGGCTACGGTTAAGCATTACCTTCGGCAATGCCAAGTTCCTTTTATTTTTGAGGGACTATAACTTTGTTGGCACAAAAATTATCTTACCCCCTCCCGGCTACGCCGTACTCCCCCTAAATTTTACTACGCAAAATTCAGAGGGAGAGCTACTTATGCTTTTGGTAATATAGCTGTCCCCTTGTTTTTCGCAGAAAAAGAGGGGGACGAGAATTGCGAATGCAATTCGGAGGGGGTTAGATTGTAATAATCTGATGGTTACACAGAGAATTTTACCAACATGTATATAATTACCTGTTTTTTATCGGACTGACATGATTACCTCACCTCATCGCGATAGTTATAACAGTTGCGGAGGGATTCGAATTGTTGTGGTGATGTTTTGAGTGCGCGAGTGTCGATTAGTGGGTTATAGGATTCCTTTATAGATTGTATTGTGACGCTTTTTGCTGCACCCATAGGTATTCCCTCTGCTACCGATGGAATAGTGAGGTTAAAGTGGCGCGCAAGAGAATCAAGGGCCATTGCTGTGGCACGTATCTTGCCCTCACGCGAATACCCAGCGATATGCGGTGTTGCAATTACAGCTTTTCTCAATAGGTCGGCATTAAGATGTGGTTCCCCTTCCCAACAATCAACAATCAGATTTGACACTACGCCATTGTCGAGAGCGTCAATCACCGCTTGCGTGTCAAATATAGCACCACGAGCGCAATTAATTACAATGGGGCGATGCTTAAGTGACGCAAGGAATGAGGCGTTGCAGATGTGATGTGTGGGATATTTTCCCTCTTTTGTGAGAGGGGTGTGGAATGTGATGATGTCACATTGCTCGGCAATTTCTGCTAACGACACAAAATTATTGGTACATTCAACCTCGGCACGAGGAGGGTCGCACACAAGCACACGCATACCCAATTGATGAGCCCATGCTTCAACGATTTTACCTACATGCCCCACCCCAACTATGCCTATCGTGTACTCTTTGATAGGGCGATTTATAACTTGTGCCAGCGAGGCAAATACATATTGTGCCACAGCTGGAGCATTACACCCAGGGGCATTCGCTACCTCAATGCCACGACTACGACAATAGTCGAGGTCGATGTGGTCGGTGCCTATGGTAGCAGTGGCAATAAACGAGCATTTAGAATCGTGTAGTAGTGTGTTGTTGCAATAAGTGCGAGTGCGACATATCAGCGCATCAACATCGCGCATAGCTTGAGGTGTAATATCGTCGTTAGCAAGATATTCCACCTGTGCCATATCATCAAGCACACCTTGAATGAAGGGGATATTTTTTTCGACTACAATTTTTATAGACATACGCCCCAGATGTATAGAGCCGTGTAAACGACTACGATTGCAATGACGCCAACGTAACTGCGACGCGACTCATAGATGGTGAATAGATGCCCGAGTTGTAGTGCGGCACAGCAATTAAGCAAAGGCACATACACAATAAGGTTGGTAAAGTCGGCCATCAGCAATAATATCGTAGCAAATGATATGATTGCAAAAAGTCCGTTAAATGCACGATTTTGCGCGTTGTAACTAATGATTTTCACCATATTAGCCAACCATGCACCAATGCATATAATTGCCGACAACCCTATGGGAATCAACATTTGAATCAACTCAAGCGAAGATTGTTGCTCATATATACCCACAAATTGTGGCATTGAAAAGTCTTGGAATTTAAGTATTCCAAATCCATATATTATCCATGCCGGAGTAATCACCCCCATCAATGCAGCCAAAATGGTGCGAATGTTGAAGGTGCGCATCTGCACACAACCCACCAAGAACACTGGGATATAGAATAGGAATGCGTATTGGAAAAACGCACTGAAAGATATAATGGCAAACACCATGAATATCTCATAGGGGCTATTAGCATTGTAGGTGGTAAACATTATAAACGCACACACAAGCATCACCATAGCCATAACGGTGCCACCATATAACTGCCCAGTGAGGTCGATAAATGGCATTTGTAGCACCAAAAAGAGCCATGCAAAGATCAATGTGGGGTTGCGCAAAATATTGAATGTCTTGTTGATATAAATCAACACTATGCACATTGCAAAATTGAGCATCACGTTTATTGCATGCGACATTGCTCCTGATTCGAGCCATTGATTTATAGGTGTCAACCCAAGTCCCTTATTATCTAAAATAGGGATTACCTTGCCCCATGAAGAGGCAAGGTAAGTAGTTATTAACGCGATTACAGCAAATAGGATTAATGCGTATCGCGAGTGTAGAAAACGAGGAATATCGCTCTCTTTAATCATTCTTTAGCGAATATTATTTCATGAGGTCTTTACCTATATCGCGACGGAAGTATTTACCTTCAAAGTCAACTTTTGCGATAGAGGCATAACTATTGGCAAGAGCATCGGCAATGCTTTCGCCATAAGAACTTACCGAAATCACACGACCACCAGCAGTTACCAATTCACCTTCGGCATTGATTTTTGTACCTGCGTGGAAAAGAATGCTATCGGTAACATTTTCGCAACCTGTAATTACTTTACCTTTTTCGTAATCGCCAGGATAACCTCCCGATACCATCATCACTGTTACTGCTGTGCGTGGGTCTTCTTTCAATTCCACATCACCAAGGTTACCTTGTGCTGCCGCTTTCATCAATGCCACGAGGTCGCTATCGATACGGAGCATAACAGCTTCGGTTTCGGGGTCGCCCATGCGCACATTATATTCGATTACCATAGGTTCGTTAGCCACATTGATAAGGCCAAGGAAAATGAATCCACGATAAGTGATATTGTCGTTGATAAGACCATTGATTGTTGGTTCGATGATGCGAGTGCGCACCTTTTCCATAAACACCTCATCGGCAAATGGAACTGGGCTCACAGCACCCATACCACCTGTATTAAGGCCTGTATCACCCTCGCCAATACGTTTGTAGTCTTTTGCCACTGGAAGCACGCGATAACCACCATTGCCGTCGCTCAACACAAATACTGAACATTCAATACCCGAAAGGAATTCTTCGATAACAACTGTTGCTGACGACGCGCCAAACATGCCCGAAAGCATCTCTTTCAACGAAGCCTTAGCCTCTTCGATTGAAGAAAGAATCAACACACCCTTACCAGCAGCCAATCCGTCGGCTTTCAACACATAAGGTGCTTGAAGTTGTTCGAGGAAAGCATAACCCTCTTCGATTGTTTCGGCTGTAAAACTTTGATAGCGAGCAGTGGGGATATTGTTTTTCACCATAAATTGCTTTGCAAAGTCTTTACTACCTTCAAGAGCAGCACCAGCTTTAGATGGACCTACTACAAGGATATTTTTACCTTCAAAGTAGTCATAAATACCTGCTACCAATGGATCTTCATTGCCCACTACAATCATATCGATAGCATTTTCAGCTACCCATTTTTCGATAGCGGGGAAATCAAGTGGAGATAAAGCGATATTTTCGCCATAAGCACCTGTGCCACCGTTACCTGGAGCAATATACAACTTGTTAAGCAATGGGCTTTGACTCATTTTCCATGCGAGAGCCGATTCGCGACCTCCTGAACCAAGGAGCAAAATATTCATTTTTTCCATATATAATTGATGATTTTGTCTGTGTTAATATTATTCATTATCGTTGTTACGCTTCCAGCCTCTTTTCACCATCTTGGGGAGTGCCGGTTTGCGACCACTAATTGATTTCAACGCATGCTCGTTGCGACGTTTCTTTAATGGATTTTCATATTCTTCGTCGTCTCTCATTTTGCGAGGTGCAGATTTCTCAAAACGACGTGATTTGTGAGCGAATTTATCATCAGCATCCGATGGTCGGCGGTCTTTCTTGCTACGAGAGTCTTTGCCACCCATACCACCTTTTCGAGCCTGAGCTTTCCACTCTTTGTCGCTCAAGCGACGAGGCATATCCTTTGCTTGCTCAAGTTTCTTGCTGTCTTTGAGTTTGCCTCCACTTTTGCGGAATGAAGCATAATCGCCGTCAAACACTACATACTCACGCAACTCACACTCAAGCGAGCCATTGAGAATTGGAGTTTTTGACGAAGGAGAGAGACCAATTTTATGGAAATACTCTTCGCGATAACCAATAATCCATGCCGAACCCTTAAACACATGTTTGAGTTTTGAACCGATGGTTGTGTATAGACCCTCCATGTCATTCGAACCGATACGCTCGCCATAAGGAGGGTTGGTGATTACCATACAGTTTTCGGGGGCTTCGTCCCATTGCGAAATAGGTTTTACGCAGATATCTACATATTTCGCCACACCAGCACTCTTAACATTCTCGGTAGCAATTGCCACAGCTTTAGGCGAGATGTCGGCACCATAGATTTTATAATTAAAGTCGCGTTCTTCGCTCTCGTCGTTGTAGAGAGAGTCAAACAATTCCTCATCAAAATCGGGCCATTGTTCAAATGCGAAATTCTTGCGATAGATACCAGGATTGATATTTGCAGCAATCAACGCAGCTTCAACAAGGAATGTACCCGAACCACACATTGGGTCAACCAATGGACATTGTCCGTTCCAACCACTCTTAAGGATAATACCTGCAGCAAGCACCTCATTGATAGGAGCTTCGGTTTGCGCCACACGATATCCACGCTTGTGGAGTGATTCACCCGATGAGTCGAGTGAGAGTGTCACTCTATCTCCAGCAATGTGAACATTGATAACCACGTCGGCTTCTTGAAGTTGCACGCCAGGACGCTTATCGGGTCCAAATTTGTCTTTGAAGAAGTCAACGATAGCATCTTTCACTCTATAAGTCACAAATCGAGAGTGCTTAAATTCGTTAGAATTTACCACTGCATCAATAGCAAAAGTTTTGTCGAGCGACAACACTTTTGTCCAATCATACTCCTTAACCATATCATAAAGTTTATCGGCATCGGTAGCAATAAACTTATAAATAGGTTTTAGAATGCGAAGGGCTGTGCGACAGCATAAGTTTGCTCTATAGAGAGTCTCAAGATTTCCTTCAAACGATACCATACGACGACCTACAGCCACATTTTCGGCACCGAGGTCGGTCAACTCCTTGGCAAGCACATCTTCCAATCCTTGGAAGGTTTTGGCTACCATTTCAAAATTTTCATTCATCACTGCTTGAATCTTAAAAAATTATTTGCTTTGGCTTGAACGAGTTTTTCCCCTTCGGCAACATCTTCGATAACCCAGATGTTACCACCAATCACCGCATTGGCACCGATAGTGATGCGGCCTAAGATTGATGCGTTGGAGTAAATTACTACATTGTCGCCTATGATAGGGTGTCGAGGAATACCCTTGATAGGATTTCCGTCGGCATCGATGTCAAAGCTCTTTGCACCGAGCGTTACACCTTGATATAACTTCACATTATTACCGATAATTGCCGTAGCGCCTACAACGATACCTGTGCCGTGGTCGATAGTAAATCCCTCGCCTATCGTAGCTGCAGGGTGGATATCGATACCCGTTTCACTATGCGCCTGCTCGCTAATCATGCGAGGAATGATAGGCACTTCGAGTTTCACAAGTTCATGAGCAATGCGGTAATTGCTAATTGCACGAATGGCAGGATAGCAATAAATCACCTCGTCGGTTGAAATTGCAGCAGGATCGCCAAGATATGTAGCCTTTACATCGGTATAAAGCAAGCGACGCAACTCAGGAAGATTAGCAATAAAAGCATCGGCCTTTACTTGAGCCTGTTGCGCAACCTCACCGAGGTTAAAATCTTGATTTTTAGAAGCATTAAAGCACAATCCTGCTGTAATTTGCTCCACAAGCACCTCACGCAATTGTTCACAACGAATCCCCACATAATGCTTTACATTATTGCGGTTCACATCGCTATCTCCAAAAAATCCAGGGAATATTAGACCTCTACATAGGTCCACAATGCGAGCTACCGATTGCTGCGAGGGCAATGGTTCGCCATACTGGCGAAGATGACACACATCTTTGATGTTTTCTTTGCAAGACAACGCCTCGATTGTAGCTCTTAGCGTCTCCTCCGACTGATTTTTAGCTCCCATTGTTGTCAATTTTTCCAATTAATTGCAAAGATAGTGCAAGCCGAGCGCAATTGCAAGAATAAAATGAAATTTTAGTTCTTGCTTTGCCGAGGCGCAGCCTATCTAAGGCACAGCCAACGATAGTGCAAGCCGAGCGCAATTGCAAGAATAAAATGAAATTTTAGTTCTTGATTTGCCGAGGCCATGTGGGAGATTGCTTATTGGTGACTATAAAGAGAAGGTGTATTTAAGAGAGCCTGTCTTCGGGTAGTGGAGGGAAAAGGCTCATTGACCAGATATGATGTAGACATTATCGCAAATCAATTTTCACTCGATTTAGAGACTAATCACACATATTATTTTGTTACTTTGCGGCGTTTTTCGAGGGCGATTGCTGTAAATGTGATGATGCCGAGAATGATGAGGAGCAATGTTTGTGTGCCAAGCACAAGGTTGGCAAATGCTAATGACACCCCATCGGTGGGCATTCCATAGATGCTCAACCCGAAGATTACTGCCCATTGCCATGGTCCGATACCTCCATTTGAGGGAACTCCCATTGCAATACTCGATAGTGCAAAACACACTAACACTGCCAACACCCCATGATTTTCAACTACGGCAGTAGTTTCTTCAAAAGCAAAGAATGCTACAAATAATTGAGTGAAATAACATCCCCATATTGCTAAAGTCAAAAGTAACCATTTGCCCTTACCTTTCATCTTGGCTATTGATGCAAATCCCACCCAAAGACCTTGAATGAACCCTATAATTTTTGCTACAAATTTGTTTTCGCGTTTCTTCGCAAATATCCACCACACTACTGCTAATATTGCCACAATCGCAATCCACAACCAAGGTGATGACAACAAAGCAATTAGACTATTGTATAATGCAGTATTTTGAGCAAGATATTGAGTAATTACACCACTTGCAAGAAGGAATGTGGTGAAAGTGAGCAAAGCTACAACTACTGCATCGGCAAGGCGATCGGCTACCATCGAGCCAAAAATTGTAGTAAACGAGGCGTTTTGTCGTTGCGACACATAGGTTGTGCGCCACACCTCACCCAATCGTGGGAATACGAGATTTACAGCATAAGTGCCAAAGATACTATACACCAATGTCATGAGTGGAGCTTTCACATCGAGCGCACGCAATTGAATATCCCAACGCATAGCACGAAACACATGTGAAAATATGCTTATAAGGAGAGCCAATCCTATCCACCAAAAGTTACATTCATTTTTGATAGTGGCTATCATTTCATTAAAATCTATACCTGTAAACAACAAGTAGCATAGACCAACACTGATAACAAAGGGAACTCCGTATTGAAATAATTTCTTAAGCATAGTCAACGTATTTGTATTTTTCTTCGCAAAGATAGGTAATTTTAACTCACAAAACATAATATCAATGGCATAATTAGTGGTCAAAGTGGCAACTTTGAGTTAAAAACAATTATTCTTAATCTTAATTATGAAAATTGAGTTGCAAAATATGAACTAAATTGTGTTATCTTTGCATTATAAATTTGTGACTCATAAAAAACATATAGATATGGCAGATATTAAATGCATAGGTATTCTCACATCGGGAGGTGATGCTCCTGGCATGAATGCAGCTATACGTGCCGTAACTCGTTCGGCTATCTTCGCTGGATTTCAAGTTAAAGGCATTTATCGTGGTTATAAGGGTATGATAACCAACGAAATCGTTGATTTCAAGACACAAAACGTGTCAAACATCATACAAATGGGTGGTACAATTCTCAAAACTGCCCGTTGCAAAGAATTTTTGACACCCGAAGGTCGTCAACAAGCCTACGAAACCCTCCGTTCACACGGCATTGATGCCCTTGTAGTGATAGGTGGAGATGGATCGTTGACTGGTGCTCGCATCTTTGCCAATGAGTTCAACTTCCCCATCATTGGTCTTCCTGGCACAATCGATAACGACCTCTATGGCACCGACCTTACAATTGGTTACGATACTGCCCTCAATACCATCATGGAATGTGTCGATAAAATTCGCGACACAGCAACTTCTCACGAGCGTCTATTCTTCATTGAGGTTATGGGACGTGATGCTGGGTTCCTTGCCCTCAACGGGGCAATTGCATCGGGTGCTGAGGCTGCTATTATCCCTGAAATTTCTACCGAAGTTGACCAGTTGGCAGAATTGATTCAAAACGGTTTCCGTAAGAGCAAAAACTCATCAATCGTGCTTGTAGCCGAAAGTCCAGTTACTGGTGGCGCAATGGCACTTGCCGAACGTGTTAAAAACGAGTATCCAGGTTATGATGTGCGTGTGTCGATACTCGGACACCTTCAACGTGGTGGTTCGCCTACAGCAAGCGACCGCATTCTTGCTTCACGCATGGGTGCTGCAGCCGTTGATGCCCTGCTCGACGACCAACGCAATGTGATGATTGGTATTAAGAACGATGAAATTGTATATGTTCCTTTTACCAAAGCAATTAAAAACGATAAACCTATTAATCGCGATCTCCTCAACACCCTTCGCCGATTGTCAATCTAATTGATTATAGCGATTTTAGGAACACATTGAGGACATTAATAACTCTTGACAGGAAACTATTAGGCAGATCAGTTTTATAAATCGATTGAGTCGATTATAAAACTCTGCTTTGCGATGACCTAATTTCTAAATAATTAGTATATTTTCAAAAAAATCAATTATGTTGTTACAAGCCACCACCACTACTCCAGCATCATGGATTGCCGCAATCTTATCTTTATTATTCGTTCTTGTATTCATTGGATTATTCATAGTTCTTTTCGTTGCTATTATACGTTATATTTGGAAGAAAGGCTCTAGTGCCAAATAACGCTAATTCCGTTTTCTTTATAAATCACTTATATATAGGCCATTGATATTTGTGCAAATCAGCGATTAACGCACTTTCGCGACCTCCGCAATATTGGTTGCATAGTTCATGAAATCGAGCACTATGATTCATCTCTGATAGGTGTGCCAACTCATGGAATATCACATAATCACGTAATTGTTGAGGCAAAAACACCAATACATACGACAGCGCAATAACACCATCTGAGCCACATCTCCCCAACACGCGATGACCATTTGAGATGGTCCACCCCACAGGGGTTTTACCTACTGAGTGAGCCAGTTCGCGAGCACGAGGAAGGAGTATATTCGCAGCCAATCGTTGGGCTATGCGACACATCATTTTGCTCACCGATTGCGCCACATCGCTATTGTTGAAATCCATCTCACTACCCACTTCTATAACCGAGTGAGGTAGATGTGCTTGAGCAATAATCTGACGAGGTGAATGCGACTGGTGCTTTATAGTAATTGTCAATCCCTCAAATTCAAGCACTTGTCCATCATAATATAGGATTTTGGGACGTTTATCCATCAACTTTGGCACAAACGAAGCAAGAGCCTTCATCACCTCTTCCTCACTCACACCATAAGGCACATTTAGATATACTTTACCCTCACGCCAACGCGCCGAAATGTGACGCGAATTATAGCGCACAGTAACGTGCACAATCCCCAACGGAGGATAATTAAATTCTAACCCCGAAACAATCATTCCCTTTACACTTTTCCTTTTCTAATCAGTCACTTATCTCTTATCCACACCCCATAGCAACTTATTGCGAAGTGTAGAGCCGAAATTATGTTTGAGGCGTTGTACCACCTTTACCACAAAAGGAGCTTTGCGCAACTTTATAGTAGAGCCAACAGGCAATGTCACCGAACGACCATCGAGACTCACACGATAGTTTGTGGCACGCGACGTAGTTGTAATAGTAAGTTCGCGCGAATCGCTCACCACAAGTGGACGCATCGTCAACGAGTGAGCGGCAATAGGCGAAATAATCCAGTTGGGCGCAGTGGGTTCTACAATAGGACCACCCACCGAGAGGTTATATCCCGTGCTACCTGTAGGTGTCGATACGATTAATCCGTCGCCCTTATATGTAGCCAATTCAACGTCGTTGACCATAGTTTCCACCTCAATCATCGAAGCGGTATCTTGCTTGATGATAGCCACTTCGTTGAGAGCATAATTCCAATCTACTATCGCCTCCTTGCGAGTGCTTGTAACCTCAATCAACGCACGATTTTCAACCTTATAAAGACCATTTTTCAAATCGTCAACAGCACCTATCATTTCATCAACAGTAATGTCGGCAAGATAGCCAAGATGCCCAGTGTTGATACCAAGAATGGGGATTTGCTTACTACCTACCCAACGAGCTGTGCGCAAGAATGTGCCGTCGCCACCAATGCTGATTGCCATATCGGCCTCAAAGTCATCGCCTACAATTATCCCATCAATAGGAATTTCGCCAGGCAACAACCCCTTCAAATAGTTATAAAATCTCGACTCCATTTCGACCTCAATGCCCGAATGGGATAATTCATCAAGAAAATCGGTCAATTGACTCACGTAGTCCTCTTGATACATATGTCCGAAGATTGCTATTCTCATGCCGTTGAATGAATTATTTTTTGGAAACTTCTTTAATTTGCGTTAACATATCATCTTTTTGCGCGCAAATCTTTCGCTATTTTATTATTTCTGACTATTTTTGTAGTCTAAATCTTGACAAATTTACGAATAATTATTTAATCACTACAATTATTCAACAACTTAACTCGTCAAAAAGATTTTTTAGAAACAGAAAATGACAAATTTAAGTGTAAATATCAACAAAGTTGCCACCTTGCGTAATGCGCGTGGTGAGAACCAACCTAATGTGCAACAAGTTGCCGTCGATTGCGAAGCATTTGGTGCTAACGGCATCACCGTACACCCTCGCCCCGACGAGCGACACATAAAGTATGACGATGTATTCAAATTACGTCCTTTGGTAAAAACCGAGTTTAACATCGAGGGCTACCCATCTCCCGAGTTTATGGACCTCGTGCTTAAAGTGAAGCCTGAGCAAGTAACTCTTGTTCCCGATGCCCCCGATGCTCTCACTTCAAGTGCTGGCTGGCAAGTGGGTCCAAACATGGAATTCCTTACTGGTATCGTTGACACTCTTCGCGACGCTGGCATACGCACATCTATCTTTGTTGACACCGATGTTGATAACATTAAACTCGCAGCCAAAACAGGTGCCGACCGCGTAGAATTATTCACTAAACCCTACGCCGACCTCTATCCAACCAACCCCGAAGAGGCTGTTGCCCCCTACATCGTAGCAAGTCAAGCAGCTCATAAGGCAGGACTTGGAGTAAATGCAGGTCACGATCTTTCACTCGAAAATCTTGAATATTTCCATAAGCAAGTGCCCTACCTCAACGAGGTGTCAATAGGCCACTCGCTCATATCCGATGCCATATATCTCGGATTGCAAGAAACTATCAACCGTTACAAACAATGTCTTAAATAATTGCTTACCCACTTATAAATCTTCATAAATCATGACACTTCTTAATTCCATAGCATCAACTATCGCTGCCGACACTGTGGCAAACATCATTGACACAACTGCAACTACCGTTGCCGAAGAAGCTGCTACTACAACCACATCGCTCTCTATATGGGACCTCTGCCTCGAAGGTGGATTTATCATGATACCACTCGCAATTCTCTCGATTGTGGCAATATATATCTTCATCGAACGTGCTATCGCTATTCACAAAGCGAGCAAATACGACCCCGATTTCATGAAACGCATCAAAGACTATGTTTGCGAAGGTGAAATCGAGAGCGCACAAAACCTTTGTAAAAAACAAGATTCGCCCACAGCGCGTTTGGTGGCTAAAGGTATCTCACGCATTGGCCGCCCTGCCAACGATATTCTCGTTACAATTGAAAACACTGGTAACATTGAAATTGCCAACCTCAGCAAAGGTCTTGCTTGGCTTGCAACAACTGCTGCGGGAGCTCCAATGCTCGGTTTCTTGGGAACTGTAATCGGTATGGTTGACGCATTCTATAGCATTGCCAACTCGGGCAACGCTGCCTCTATCGGTGACTTCGCTGGTGGTATCTACACTGCATTGGTTACCACTGTAGCAGGTCTTGTAGTAGGTATTATTGCGCTATTTGCCTACAACTACCTCGTGGCTCACATCAACAAAGTGATGAACCAACTCGAAGCACGCACCATGGAATTTATGGACCTCCTCAACGAGCCTAACAAATAATACAACTCTCAACTATGGCATTAAAACGTCAAAACGAAATATCGGCAACATTCTCAATGGCATCTATGACCGATGTCATATTCCTGTTGCTCGTCTTTTTCATGGTTACTTCTACATTTGTGTTCCCCACAGCACTTGAAGTAAACCTACCTCAAAGTTCGGAACAAACAGCCATAAAACCTGGCACTCGTGTGTATCTCGACCGCGAAATGCAAATCTTCGTATCATACGACAAGGAGGAGCCTCAACCCATTCACCTTGATAACCTCGTGAGTTACCTTGTAACATTGCAAGTGCAAGCTCCCGAGAGCTATATCGCCCTCTATGCCGACGAAGAAGTGCCTTATGGCAAAGTAATTGAAGTGCTTAACCTTGCCGCTCAAAACAATCTCAAAATGGTGCTCGCCACTAAGCCTGCTCCCACATCGGCACAACCTCAAGCAGCTTCACTATAATCCACTTTTAACCACCTCTTGCGATGGATTCATCTAAAAAGTCACGCATCATAGCCATAATTGGCACAATTGTTATTCACCTATTGTTATTCGTGATTACGTTATGTGTAGTCATCGAGCACACTCCCGTTAAAGATGCCGAGTGGCCTCCTCGCGACTCAAGCGAAATCTTATTCGGTGGCGAATATGTGATGCTTGGCGATATGATTCAACCTATCCCCGAGAGCGACCAAGAGCAACCGGCTCCCGAAGCAAACGAAGCTGAAACTCCCGAAGCCGATGACCTCGTTGATGCTGGTACTCAAGCACAACCCTCACAAGTAGTCACCTCTACCCAAGAGTCGCCTATGAAAGTGGAAAAGAAACCCGAAACAACTCCTGGTCCTACTAAAGAGGAACTCGAAGCCGCTGAAAAAGCTCGACTCGAAAAAGAGAAACAAGAACAAATAAAAAATCAAATGAAAAATGCCTTTGCGGGCAGTGGCAAGTCGTCAGATTCCAACGGCAAAGGTAAAGCAGGTCAAACCGACGGGAATAGCGACACAGGAGCCACTTCTGGTTCACCTGGTGCAAATGTCGGTGGACGCACACTCGCCCATTGGGTAAAAACATCAAGCACAAAATCGGGTACTATCATCGTAGCCGTAACCGTCAACCCTCAAGGCAAAGTTACTTCGGCTAAGGTAAATGGTGGTTCGGGCGCAGCCTATGCTGATGTTGCCACACGCTCACGTTGCGAACAAGCGTCATTGCAATGCTCATTCTCAGTGTCAAGCACCGAAACCCGCGACCAACGCGGCACAATCACTTGGCGATTTAAGTAGCCGATACCCCGTTCCCTGTAATCCATCACGCCATGAGAGATATTGTAATCGTCATATTGTCTATTCTCTTGCTCTCGGCTTGTGGCAATCGTGAGCAGGTACAGTTTGAAAAACTACAATTAATTGACTCTATCGCCGAAGTTAATGCCGATAGTGCAGTTACGATGATTAAAACGATTAATCGCGACACTCTTTCAGGTGATAATAACAAATATTATTACGACCTATTAAAAATTCGCACCAACGATAAAGCATATATTGCCCACACTTCTGACTCTGCTATACTATCGATTATCAACTATTTCGAAAACAACGATTTCAACAACCTACTCCCAGTTGCTTACTATTATGGCGGACGAGTGTATTCCGACCTTGGCGATGCACCCCAAGCTCTCGAATATTTCCACAAAGCTTTAGATTGTGAAAATATTAACCCCCTTACCCAAGCAGTTACATATAGTCAAATTGCCGGAATTTATAACCGCCAAAATATATACGAATTAGCCATACCTGCATATAAAAAAGCTATTGAACTAAATTCTAAAAATAATAATCATGTCAATGCTTTATATAACATTCATAATTTAAGTGGCATTTACTCTAAACAAGGGCTTAAAGATAGTGCCCTAGTTTTATATAACCAAATAATTAGACAAGCCGAAGAACTAGGCCATACAAAACTTATATATTCTACCAAACTCAACATTGCTGAATTATATCTTTTCAAGAGCGATTATAAACAAGCCCTTAAAATATCTAATTCTCTAAAATGCGTTCTTCCTAAAGAAGATTCTACCAAAATCGCTAATACTTTTGCTCATCTTTATTATCGGCTAAACAACACTGATTCTACTATTTTCTTTTGTAATAAGCTCATCAAATCAAAAAACCTCAATGCTCAATTAAACGGATATAATATTTTAGCAAATTTATATATTAACCAAAATAATCTAACAAAAGCAACGCCATTTATTATAGAATCACAATTGCTCTCTGACAGCATTCGCAAGTTAAATACTCCTTACGAAATTCGTCAACTATCTTCAATATACAACTATCAAATTCGTGAACGCGAAAACAACAAATTAAAACAAGAAGCTCATGAAAATGAAATTAAGATTATTTCTTTATGTTGCTCTATTGTTTTTCTTCTTATTATTACTCTATTTATAATTTATATTACTCGCAAAAGGAAACGCATTATAAAACTAAAACTTCAAAACGTTGAAATGTTACTTAAACAAAGTAATGAATTTAGCGAAAATACGATTGCAGAAAACAAAGAAAAAATCTCTCTATTAGAATGCCAGATTGAGTCTATCAGTTCTGAGAATACTTCACTTATTCAAGAGCTTGAACAGCAAAAGAAATTGCTTGAGCTCAACAATGAAAAAGCCAATATATTCAAAATTCAAAAAGACAGTGCCATTATAGCTTTTAATAATGATACTTTTATCATCGACCTACATAATCGCCTAAAAAACTATCCTGAAGGTAAAAACGTCATATCTGAAAAAGAATGGAACATAGTTTCAGAAAAAACATCTACACTATTTCCTACGTTTATAAATACCATACGCGAGTTGCCTTTCAAACTTAGCTTATATGAATTTAGGGTTTCGATTCTTATAAAAACGAAATTTACACCTAAAGAAATTGCTCGTTTAACCAATCATTCTGAATCTTCGGTATCTCTTACTCGTGCGCGACTTTACAAAAAGTTAACAAACGATAATGGCAGAGCCTCTGATTGGGACAATTTTATAAACGGCATATAAACACATAACAGCCTAATTATCAAATATTTACCCCCCCCATTTTATGCAAGCAAACAAAATGTAAAGTTTTTGTAAAGTCATTTTTGGCATTTTCCTCTTGTTTTCTTCATTAATTTGCACAAGTTAAATTTTAATTTTTCAAATTATGAAGAAAATATTTTTATTATTATTTCTAATGTGTGGAGTTCTTTTCTCATTTGCTAAGGAGAAAAAAAATTTTCCTATTAAAGAAGAACCCATACAAACCACAGAACCTCGCTCACCTAATTATGGTAGCGACATTATGGCTTATTACCTGGATGGTGTTGTGTATCTACAGTTCGCATACGACATGGGTGAAGTGGAAATTTCAGTAATTAACGAAACTACTGGTGAAGTGTGGCAACAAACCGAAGATACAACCTTTGGTTCTGCATTGATCACCACTTCTACCGATGTTGGCAACTATTATATTACAATAGTTACCGATGATGGTTCTTCCTACTCTGGGAATTTCACTCTTTAATCAAAATTATTTTTCAGACAAGGTTACTCGGCATACTTATATGCTGGGTGCCTTTAATTAAACCAATCTATTAACCTTTTAGAATATGAAAACTCTAAAATTATTACTACCCACGATTCTTTTATTGGGTAGCACATTTCTATCTGCACAAGAAGCGAGCGACCCAACCTCTTATGCGCCACGAGATTACACAATCATTCCTCCATCACCAGAGGTCGCATCAATGGTTAGAAATGTTGATTATCCAGTATCTCCATTTACTGGACAAGTTGATATTTCTTTACCTATCTACACTATTACTGAAGGTAATTTAAGTGTTCCTATTTCAATTCAATATCTAAGTGGAGGGTTAAAAGTTGATGACCAGCCAGGCAATCTTGGATTAAGTTGGGTACTTAATGCAGGTGGATGTATTTCTCGCACAGTCTATGGACACCCCGATGAGGCAGGCACTAATACTACAATAAATGATATAAGAGGTTTGTTTAATAAAACAACCAAAAGTGATTCTTTACGTGAATTTGCTAAATCCACTATTGGATACTATGACCCTAGCGACCCTAGAGCCTTTGTTGAATATCGATTGGGAGGTAAAGATTGGGGGATTGACTATTATTATGGTCGTGCCGACATGGCCAATGACATATTGAAAGTTAGTTGCATGGGATTATCTGGAACATTTATATATAATGACAACAAAGATATTGTCATTAGTTCTCCTCAACCAATTTCAATTTGTCCTAATAAAATATTTAGCGATTATCCCAATCAATATATTGTTACCGACAACAATGGCACTAAATATTATTTTGGACAAATAAATCAAAATGGTCAAAACAACTCTATTGAACAAACAAATATGAATACTATCATGGTAATCCTGGAAGCCAAATGCTAGATTCAATATACTATACATCGGCATGGCATTTAACTAAAATAAAAAATTTGCAAAATGATAGTATTATTTTTCACTATACCAACAAACAGCAACGTACTAAATATGGTTCTCTTGTAGAAACCTTTTATGCATCATCTAATCCTGAACTAAAACATAAATTACCTCAGTTTGTTGCATCATGCGGTGAAGTTGTTTACTATCCAGTTACACTTGTTGCAATAGAAAGTAGTAGTACAATTGTTCGTTTTTTCTATGATAATAGTAACACCGAAAAAATAAACAAAATTACAATACAACCCAATAACGACAACGACTCTCAAATAAAAACATTTGATTTTACATATACCACATTTTATAATTTTAGTGGTCCCCAAAAGACTCTTTTAACAAAAATATCTGAAAATAATATCGACCAATATAAATTCTCTTATTACACAAATG
>JAFOYQ010000086.1 GCA_017424575.1 Muribaculaceae bacterium | reverse complement strand
TTTATTTTTTGTGCATTAATATCTGGAATTATAATGTATAAATGGGAGGGGAATATTGCTGCAATGAGAATAGCCACAATCATGCAAGATTTAATCTTATTCATCTCACCCGCATTAATAACCAGCATTTTAGTTACTCGTCTTCCTGCCGATTTTCTACAATTAAGAAAATTGCCATCATTCTCAAGTATATTTCTCTCAGCATTGATATTACTACTTAGCATTCCTGCCATGAATTTTATAGTTCATTGCAATGAATCAATAGTATTACCCGAATCTCTTAATAGTTTAGAGGTATATTTCAAATCTTTAGAAAATTCAAGCCAAGAAAGCATTAATCTACTACTCGGATTTGATTCAGCTGCCTCTATTTCAAATTTAATAATGTCAATACTAATTGTAGGTATTTTAACAGGTATCAGCGAAGAACTTTTTTTTAGAGGTGCTCTGCAAAATCTTCTACTCTCAAATCCCATGAAAGCACATATAGCCATTTGGACTACAGCTATTATCTTTAGCGCAATGCACTTCCAATTCTATGGTTTTATCCCTCGTGTATTACTTGGTGCATTCTTTGGATATCTGGCATTTTGGAGTGGATCATTATGGCTTCCTATTTTTGCTCACGCACTGAATAACTCTTTAGTAGTCCTTTCAACATGGCTTGTAAAACGCAATGCAATTAATATTGATATAAATAAAATTGGCACAGAATACACTTCTGATAGTCTCATTTTTATTGCCATAAGCGTCATCGCTACAACATTAGGAATAGTCATTCTATATCGACACTATAAACAAAAATTGGCACAATAAAAGAACACCTCGCTATTCTGCGAGGTGTTTTCTTTTATTAATCGAATTTCTTGCGATGGAATACAAAATTTCGTCCTAAATATTTCTCTTTTACGATAGGATTTTCAGCAAGTTCTTCCGACGTTCCTTGGAATAGAATTTTCCCTTCAAATAGAAGATACGCTCTATCAGTAATACTCAATGTTTCAGGTGCATTATGGTCTGTTATAAGAATCCCTATATTCTTTTCTTTTAGTTTGTATACAACCGATTGAATTTCCTCTACAGCAATCGGGTCTACACCCGCAAATGGCTCATCAAGCATGATAAATTTAGGGCTAATTGCTAAACATCTTGCAATCTCCGTTCTACGACGCTCACCACCCGACAATTGGTCTCCAAGGTTTTTGCGAACTTTTTCCAAACTAAACTCCGAAATCAAACTCTCAAGTTTCTCTTTTTGATATTCTTTAGTTGTATTAGTCATTTCCAACACCGAACGGATATTATCCTCTACCGACATTTTGCGAAAAACCGAAGGTTCTTGGGCTAAATAGCCAATACCATTTTGAGCTCGCTTATAAACAGGATATTTAGTTATATTTAAATCATTAAGAAAAATTTCACCTTCATTTGGAGTAACAAGACCTACTGTCATGTAGAATGTAGTTGTTTTTCCTGCTCCATTAGGACCTAATAATCCCACTATTTCACCTTGTGTCACATCAATAGACACATGGTTTACAACAGTGCGCTGACGATACTTCTTAACCAAATTTTCTGTACGAAGCACCATTTTTTCATTATTTACTTCCACCTCGGGAACATATATTTCATTATCATTCATAAAATCACTTGATTTGAGATGAAATATAATCTGTTAATAACCCTACTGCAACCTCATTATTACCCCCTTGCGGAATAATTATGTCAGCATATTTTTTTGTAGGTTCTATATACATATTATGCATCGGTTTTAACACCTCTTGATAACGATCAATTACAATCTTTGGAGTTCTACCTCGTTCAATACAATCACGATGAATTACTCTTATTAATCTATCATCAGCATCAGCATCAACAAACACCTTAACATCCATCATCCCTCTTAACGTTTCATCATTAAGGACAAGAATACCCTCAACGATCACAACGTCACAAGGATCAACCTTTATAGTTTCCTTTTGTCGTGTACATGTTTTATATGAATATGTAGGCACTTCTACCGACACTCCATTCTTTAGCTGTTCCAAATGCGCTACTAATAAATCCCATTCAATGGCATCTGGTTCATCAAAGTTTATCTTGCTTCGTTCTTCTGGAGGAATATGACTTGAATCCTTATAATATGAATCTTGAGGCAAAACAACAACATTATTACATGATAATTTGTTAATTATTTTCGTAACGACAGTTGTTTTACCTGAACCTGTTCCTCCTGCAATTCCTATTACTAACATAATCTTGTTTATATTTTTCACGAAATTACTAAAAAATCAGCACATATTTTAAACTTGTGGTCATTTTTGCTCATTTATTCGCAAATTATGAGAATTTACACTTTGTTATATGTAATAATACCCAACAAATCAAGAAAAAATAGTAAATTTGCAACCCTAAAATCACTTTTATTATGGTATTAACCGATTCTTTAGCAACTTTTGGCAAATATTGCCTTTTTATAAAGCGTGTTATTGCAATACCCGACAAATGGCGAGTATTCTTAAGTCGCACAATTACAGAAATATCAAAACTTGGAGTTGATTCAATTCCATTGGTTATTATTATCTCTATATTTATCGGAGCTGTAATTACCATACAGATGCAACTCAACATTATGTCACCATTAATTCCTGCATATGCAGTGGGTATGGCTACCCGTGAAATTATTCTATTGGAATTTTCTTCTTCAATTTTATGTTTGATACTTGCGGGCAAAGTAGGGTCTAATATTGCATCTGAAATTGGGACAATGAGAGTAACCGAACAAATTGATGCGCTGGAGATTATGGGTGTAAATTCTGCCAACTTCTTAGTATTCCCTAAAATTGTGGCATTTATCCTATTTATGCCTGTGTTGGTAGTATTCTGTATGGGTACATCGTTAATTGGAGGCTATCTAATAGCATTATTTACCGATATTATCCCTGTTTCGCGATATATATATGGTATGCAGACAATGTTCATTCAATGGTATGTGTGGTATGGTATCATCAAATCATTAGTCTTTGCATTTATTATATCTTCAGTTGCATCATTCTATGGATATTATGTAAAAGGAGGAGCTCTCGATGTCGGCAAATCAAGTACTAATGCCGTTGTTACAAGTAGTATTTTAATCCTTCTTTTTGACGTTATTCTCACCAAACTTTTATTACAATGATACAGGTAAAAAATATAACTAAATCATTTGATGATAAAACAATCCTTCATAATGTTGATGCAACATTTTATGACGGAAAAACTAATCTAATTATTGGACAAAGTGGTTCTGGTAAAACAGTCTTAATGAAATCAATTGTTGGATTGGTTACTCCCGAAGAGGGTGAGATTCTATATGATGGACGCGATGTTCTAAAAATGAACACTGCACAAAAGAAAGACTTACGCAAAGAAATAGGAATGCTATTCCAAGGTTCTGCATTATTTGACTCAGAAACCGTTCTTGGCAACGTGATGTTCCCTCTTGTAATGTTCACAAAAATGACTCAAGCCGAAATGCGCGATAGAGCATTATTTTGCATTGAACGTGTAAATCTTAAAGGGGCTGATAAGAAATACCCCTCAGAGCTATCTGGCGGTATGCAAAAACGCGTTGCTATCGCACGTGCTATTGCAATGAACCCTAAATATTTGTTCTGCGATGAGCCAAACTCTGGACTCGATCCTAAAACCTCTATTTTAATTGACGAACTACTTAGTGATATTACTCATGAGTATAACATGACTACAATCATAAATACACACGACATGAACTCAGTCTTAGGCATTGGCGAAAACATCATATTCCTTAACAAAGGTCATCGTGATTGGGTAGGGGATATGCATCAAATTTATACAAGCGACAATCAAGCACTAAATGATTTTGTATTTGCCACCAATCTATTCCAAGAAGTAAAAGACTATGTAGTTTCAACTAAAAAATAGCATTATATATCTCACATATAAGTTTGCAATACTAATATACAAAAGAGCCACCTTCAATTGAAAGTGGCTCTTAATTTATTGATTAATTTGATTTTTAATCATCGTTTTGAGTTTCAGCATACTCTTTGAGGAGTTTGTCTTGAACATCACCAGGAACAAGTTCGTATGAAGCAAACTTCATTGTGAAAGAAGAACGACCACCAGTGATTGAACTTAACGCTGTTGAATATGATGACATTTCTTTCAAAGGCACCTTAGCACTGATTTTTTCAAATCCACTTTCGCTTTCCATACCCATGATGATTGCTCTACGACCTTGGAGGTCACTCATCACATCACCCATTACATCGCCAGGTACTAATACCTCAACATCGTATACAGGTTCGAGGATTTTTGGATTTGCACTACGGAACGCTTCGCTGAATGCGTTACGACCTGCTAGACGGAATGAAATTTCATTTGAATCTACTGGGTGCATCTTACCGTCATAAATACATACGCGAACGTCACGAGCATACGAACCAGTCAATGGACCTTGTTCCATTCTATCCATCAAACCCTTAACGATTGCAGGAATAAAACGAGCATCAATAGCACCACCAACGATACAGTTATGAACCACAAGTTTACCACCCCAATCCAATGGAATTTCTTGAGTATCACGAACATTCATCTTGAAC
>JAFOYQ010000005.1 GCA_017424575.1 Muribaculaceae bacterium | reverse complement strand
GTATTCAGCAAGGATAGCAGCATTTGTGTTAGAGTCGTCGCCACCGATGATAACAAGAGCCTTGATGTTAAGTTCTTTAAGAATTTCAAGACCTTTATCAAATTGTTCTTTAGTTTCAAGTTTTGTACGACCTGAACCGATGATGTCAAAACCACCAGTATTGCGATATTCATCAATGATGTCGCTTGTCAATTCTTTATATTGATGATCAACAAAACCACCAGGGCCCATAAGGAAGCCATAGAGTTTGCTGTCTTTGTGGATTTTTTTGATACCATCAAAAAGACCACTAATTACATTATGTCCACCAGGAGCTTGACCACCTGAAAGGATCACACCAACATTAACTGGTTTGCCAGCTGCAGGGTTGGCATTTTTTTCAAATTTCAATTCTGGAAGACCATAAGTGTTAGGGAACAAGTTTTTGATGTCTTCTTGGTCGGCTACTGATTGAGTAGGTTCGCCTTCTACTGCCTTAACGGCACCTGTAAGCACGATAGGCAACTTAGGTTGATAAGATGCACGAGCTTGTTGTAAAGCACTTTTTTTCATTGAAAATATGCGATTATAAGTTAAAAATATATTAGTCGATTTTTTATGAAAAATATTTGTTGCAAATTTCGCAAAAAAATCCCATTTATACAATAGTTATTTACTTGTTTGGATTAAAATCTTTCATATTTTTAAGCTGTTATTGTATTTGAATATCAACTCTTAGGATGTAGATAAAGTAAATATACTTTTACAAATAAAAATTAGCCTTATCATGTAGATAAAGCTAATTTTTTATTAATGATTGCTACCTCATTAAGAGCTAATCAATATTTTGCTCTGAGAGTAGGGGGTAATAGTGTTTTAGAATTTAATAGAAATGCTTCCCATAATGTGAGTTGGAGCTTGTGCAGCATAGCCTGCATAACGATATATTTGATTATTACCATTTTCGTCAACATAATAACCTGCGCCTGCATATCCATTATTTTCGTACTCTTCGTTAAATAGATTATAAATGCTAAATCCTATTCGTAAATTTTTTAGAGATTTTGGTTTGAACGTATAACCCAAATGGAGATTTGAAACGAAATAAGGGTCAAGCATTTGTTCTTCACTATTGGCATTACTCATATATTGTTTTGAAACAAATTGAGACTGTAGTGATGCGTCAAATCCTTTCCATTCAAAACTAAAATTATTGTTAAGTATAAAATTGGGTGAAAAAGCAATTGGAACATCTCCATGATTAATTGAAATAGGATTTGTCCACTCATCTTCATATATTATTTCAGTGAAATTTCTTATGCGGTTACGACTTAGTGTGGCATTAATCCCCCAATTAAACCAATGGCAGGGTTGAATTCCGAGGGCTAATTCAATACCAGCACGGTAACTATCGGGAACATTTACCGACATAGCATTCCCGGTATCGCTTAATTGTCCAGTAAATACTAATTGATCAATGTATTTCATGAAATATAGATTAGCACTAGTATTAATCCATGAATTGCCAAAATTATATCCTAATTCATAATCAAATAATTTTTCTGCTCTTGGAAGATCTTTGGGATTGCCATCGGTGTAATTATCTCGAGTTGGTTCCTTTTGTGCAACTGAAAAAGAAGCAAACATACGATTGTTTCGATTAATTTTCCAATTAATCCCTACTTTCGGGTTAAAGAAATTAAACCTTTCGTTAATATTAAGCGATTGCATTGATTCATTGTTCCAATCATACGTGTCGCTAACTCCCGATATAGTGTATTTAATGTGGCGATATTGTAAATCAGCATACGCTGAAACACCATTGAAAATATCAATGTTAGCTCGAGCATAAATGTTGCCATCTGTTTTATTCCCAACGTTTCGATAATATTCTTGATTGGGGTTTATCTCTCCAATATAATTACGCACCCATAACACTTCGCCAAAGTGCCAACCTTTATAGTGATTCAATGCACCACCTACTGTTGCATCAACTCGATTGTTCCTATACGTAAGAGAGAACACTCCACCACCAAATCCATTATTCATTGATTTTTTTCGAATAAGATCACATTTATTAATTTCTTCATCATCAATATAAAATGGATTTAGTCCATATTCAACCAATGTGCGATTAGTTTTATATTGCTCATAATACCCATCACCTGATGTATAATGTAGTGCAATATTTAAGTGGAAATTCTTGTTGAATTTTTGACTTACATGAAGTTGTAAATTGTGTTGAACATAGTTGTCTATTTGGTTGTCATAGAATGTGATATTCCCGTTTTCATCATAGTATAAGCCACAAGGATTATATGTTCTACCATATTTATTCATGTCTTCTTTTGATGCATAATCCCATGCATGATAAGACTTTTCATAACCACCAAAACTAATTAAACGAATAGTAGTATTTTTGTTATAATATCCTGCTTGGGCAAAATAAGAATACAGATCAACTTTAGCTCTGTCAATATATCCATCGGTCCCAATATTGGATAATCTAGCCTCAAATGACCAATGTTTGTTTATTAATCCCGAACCGAGACGTAAAGTCTCCTTGTGCGAGTTATACATACCATAAGAGCCATCAAGTTGAGCATAAGATTCTTGAGAAGGGGGAGTGGTAAGTAGGTTAATGCTTGCTCCAAAAGCCCCAGCGCCATTTGTGGATGTCCCAGCTCCACGCTGTATTTGTACATCTTGAACAGATGAAGCTAAGTCGGGCAAATTAACCCAATATACATTATGACTTTCAGAATCGTTTATGGGCACACCATTTGTAGTAACATTGACCCGTGAACCATCTGTTCCTCTTACTCGTAATGAGGTATATCCGATGCCCATCCCAGCATCACTTGTTGTTATCACCGATGGTGTTGATGATAACAAATACGGAATATCTTGACCGATATTTGTTTTCGCAAGTTCTTTACTTGTCACATTTGTGAACGCAATAGGTGTTTTTTCATTAGCGCGTGAAGCAATTATTAACACCTCTTCTAATTGGACACTACTTAAAGTGTCGATTTCTGCAATAGTGTTTGCAAAAACACCAAAACTAACTACTCCCCCAAGGGCAGTAGTTATTAATTTTCTTGTTATCATTTTGATTTTGTTAAGTTCTCTACGCCGGCATTATCCGGATCAGATTCAATGGGTATGTTCTCAGCCCGTAATATTAGGGCACCCCTTACTCAGCGAATCAGTGCAAAGGTATAAAATTAGTTGTAACTATACAAGTTATAGTATATATAAATCATATACATAGTAAATTAGCATTTACTTTTATCTCCTGCGATTGAAATTCTTAGGTTCTCAGTACTAAGATATTTTTGAGCTAATTCAGATATACGTTCTGAAGAAAGATTTTGGATAGAATGTTGCATTTCTTCAAAGTAATCATGAGGAGTTAATACGTGACGTATGTTTTCATAATAGTCCATTATAGAAAATGGAGAGTCAAGTATCGCAGCAACTTGTGTCATTGCATAGCGCTTTAAACGATTCAATTCCTCAATGTCAAAATTGTTGAGTTTAAGATTCTCGATTTCTTTTTTAATTTCATCAATAACTGCATAAGTATAGCTATTATCACATTGAGTTGAGATTGATGCTACGCCACCTTCCCAATTGCCGAGAAGTACTGATGAAATACCATAAGTATATCCTTTATCTTCTCGAATATTTGTCATTAATCTACTCCCAAAATATCCACCAAGAGCCATGATTGTATATCTCAAATCTGTATAATCGGGATGTGTGCGAGGTATTGTAGGGATTGCCATCATAATAGCACATTGCATAGAATCAGGAACGTCAACGAAATCAATTTGTGGTGTCTCAGGAGTTATTGTGACGATTCTATGCGACAATGGTTGTGCTGAAATCTCTAATTGACAAAAGTAATTATTGATGAGATCTTCAATTTGAGGGGTTATGCGTCCGGCAAGAAATAACTCGCAATTGTTTGCATTAAATATCGTTGAATGCAGTGTTTTGATATCGTTAAGAGATATATTTCTCACATTTTGTGGTGTTTCATCAAACGCACAAGGGTGGTCTTTCCCATAGATAAGAACTTGATTGCTTTGTTTGCTTAAATAAGCAACTTTTGTGAGATTTAATTCTTTGCGTTTTGCCATTTTCTCACGATTTATTTCAAATTCTTGCTCTGGATAGATGGGGTGAGAAATTGATTCAATTAATGTGGGTAATACATGATTAAAACGTCGGTTTAACGAGTGTAATACCATAGTTGAGTGGTGAGAGTGGTACTCACTTTTTAACCATGAACCATTGAAGTCAAAAGTCTCAGCAATTTCAGCTCCTGAGTGAAATTTTGATCCCTCACGAGTAAGTTCGGATGCGAGCATCAATGTAGAGAAACTATCAACATCATTAGCCCCTCCAATCCAAGACATAGTCAATCTATTTACATCAAATTCACCTTGGTCGATAATGTTGAGTTTGATGCCATTATCAAGAACGAGTTTGCGACATTCTGGGATTACAAGTTGTGAAAAATCTACAACTTTTGGGGCGATATTTCTATTTAATTCCATGTAGTATTTTGGCTATTATTCGTATATCTCAATATATAATTGAGAATTTTCAAATTTCTTGACTATAATCTTAGTTTCTTCATTAATGAATTTGCCATTCATTGCAACAGCATCAAATATTTCTCCATTAATTTCTATTTTGCCACCAGGACGCATGTCGGTTTTTGTTATGCCTATTGCTCCAACGTGTTGACCTAATGATACATCTACGCCAATATATCCTTCTTCAACGAGCTGGCTATGTTGTAGTTCGGAATGACGAGTAATAAATTTAGGCGCATACTTTGATGTGAGGAATATTATAAGAATTATTCCTAATATAATACCAATACCAACTATAGTAATGCCTTCCCAAAGAGTGCTGTATGTTAGTGTTTCGCTTGAAAAACTATCAGCAATTCCACCTACAAGTGCAATGAGCATTGCTGTTATTCCCAATATCCCAGTGATTCCAACACCTGGTATTATAAATATTTCTGCTAATAAGAATATAAGACCAATTATGAATAGCACAACAATCCAACTTGCAGCTATTCCTGTGATGTATAAAGGTAGAAAATACAAAATAGCTGATACGATTGCAGCTAATGATGGAAAACCAATGCCTGGACTTTGCATTTCAAAATATATGCCACCTACAATAAACATTATAAGAATTGCTTGTACTGCAGGACTTGAGAAGAATCCAATGAGCCAATCGGTAAAATCGGGCTCGAAAGAGGTAATAGTGTATTTGTCTATATGGTTTTTATGTAATACGTCATCAATAGTGGTAGCTTCTCCTTCACAATATCCCCATTTTATAGCCTCGGAAGTTGTAAAGGTTAACACTTTAGTTGAATCAACCAATCCTGGCACGATAATGCGTGAATCAACCATTGACTCAGCAATAAGTGGATTTCTATGCCATTTTTCAGTAGAGTCAATAGTGGTATATTTCCCGTGACTCTCTGCAGTAGCACGCATTATTGAGCGCATATATGATTGATATTTATCAGGCAAGGCCTGTGCATTTTCGTTTACTACCGTTGCAGCACCCATACTTGCACCTTTTTGCATGTATATAGAATCACAAGCTAATGCAATTAACGCACCAGCAGAGGCTGCGTTATTGTCAACAAAAGCAATTGTTGTTTTTGGGAAGTTTAATAGTGCAGTTCTTATTGAATCGGCATGTTGAAGCGTACCACCATAGGTGTTTATATGCACAACGAGCAAATCGGCATTAATGGCTTTGGCTTCTTCACAAGCGTGGCGTGTGTGTTGCCATGTCATTGACCCTATCTCATCATTGATTGGTAAGATATACACCGATTTCTCTGATGCAATAGAATTTGCAACAAATATAATGATAGATAATAAAGAAAAGATAATTCGTTTCATTGCTGTCTATGTTTTTATTGCAAATTTAATGATTTAAATTAAAATATAAAGGAGATATTAAAATAAATAGAGACTATCAATTATTCTGAGATAGTCTCTATATTATAGATTAATATGTTTGAAAATTAATTATAAAGTTTTGATAATATAGTTTTTGTGTATTCAGTTGGATTTTCAGCTTTAATGATTGATTCGGATAAAGCAATGCCGTTTACACCTGTATTCATAACAGCCTCAATGTTTTCAATTGAAAACTCACCAACAGCAACGATAGGTAATTCAACTCCTACTGTTCGAACCTCATCAACAATCTTAGCATAGTGAGAAAGATTGTTTTCTTCTTTTGATGAGATTATGCTTACATAATCTACATCAATTCCTTTTAATGCAAATATGTCACTAGCGGTGTTAACGTTTACACCTATAATAGGTCCACCTTCAAGTGTGTTACGAATCTCTGCAATCTTGTTAACATTTTTGCTGATGTGTACTCCAGTAACCTCAAGGTCTTTACTTAATTCTACGTAGTCCTCAATAATCAAAATTGCATCAAATTCCTTACAAATTGGAATAATCTCTTCAATAATAGACTTTGCTTCTTCGATAGATAGATTGGGCATTCGTAGTTGTATCCATTTGCAACCTCCATCAAGCACCATTTTTACTTGTTCGATGATGCTATATTTTACACATGGGTGAGTAATAAATTGTAACATATAGTGAATTTAGTTATTAAACGGGTTTATTAGTTGATTTGTTGTTTATGCCGATGCCAAAAAGGGCATAGTCGTACCAAATTGGATCGTGTGGACGAATTGAACGTAATACTTCTGTTAGCTCAATTGTTGCTCTTTTGTCATTTGCTTTGCGAGTGAGTAGCCCTAAATCGCGAGATACATTGCCAACGTGTACATCAAGTGGTATAAATAATTGAGATGGCTTTATAATATTCCATACTCCCATATCTACAATACCGTCATCACGTACAAGCCAACGTAGAGCCATGTTAATGCGTTTTAATGCAGTGTTATCAAGATTGCCAGGAAGGCAGCGACTATCTTTTTCTCCATTATTGGCTTGAATTAGAACCTTGTTCATTTCTTCAACTAATTTCCATGAAGGGAACTCTGAACTTGAAACACCTATTGATTTTGCAAAATCGTGTAATGAATCATATTTTGTATATATTTGATTTAGTCCTCTGAGGAAGTAACGAAGATTTCTTGAGAAAAAAGTGCGATGAATATTCATTTCGGGCAACTCCTCGTAACCTTTATCCATAACATAATTATATGGTTGGTTATCCATTAAGCCCAACATCTTATTGCAGTTGTTGCATATCATCGTGCGATTGCCCCATGCAATAGTCGCCGATAGTAATGAAACAATTTCAATATCTTGAAATCGTTCAAATCTGCGAGGAAACTGCACAGGGTCATTAGCGATAAAATCAATATGATTTATTCGCGTAGCCTCATAATTTAGTAATTCTATTATATCAGATGAGATCATAATAATGTTAAATAAAAAGAGAGCGCATCATCGATACACTCTCTTGGGGGGTGGAAGATGGGGCTCGAACCCACGACCTTCGGAACCACAATCCGACGCTCTAACCAGCTGAGCTACGTCCACCATGTTTTTTCAACGATGCAAAGGTACGACTATTTTTTTTATCTTGCAATACCTTTTTTGTATTTTTTTGAATAAAGTGGAAAAATACCTTTATTTTACTATTAATAGAGTAGTGTCTCTAGGAACATCTATATTATGTTTGTTGAAAATTCTCTCAGCGTTATTAACAAAAATGTCACAATGTTTTTTTAATGCACCTTTATTATAACCCTCTACAGGTATAACTCTAAAATTTTTATGCCCTTCGCCAGGTTGTAGTGTGAAAACAAGACGATATGATGCACTATCAACAATTGGATTTCCATTCTCATCGCGCACAAGTTTCACCTTGGCCAATGCTCCACCTCGAGTGTCTTTTGTAGTCATGTTTGATATGAGATTGCCGAGAGAATAAATCAAGAACACTTTTTTGTTGTGTGTCTTGCTCCAACGCATCTCCATTGGTTGAATTACATGTGGGTGACCACCGATGATGAGATCAACACCTTCCTCAGTCAAAAAATTAGCTAACTCTTTTTGTTGTGCATTAGGAAGTAAAATATATTCAACTCCCCAGTGCATGCACACACACAACACCTCGGCACCATTAGCACGAGCATTAGCTATATCTTTTTTGATTTTTGCCTTATCAATATAGTCAACTACAACATCATTTTGCACCTTTATGCCATTTGTTCCGTAGGTGTAGTTAAGAAAAGCAATTTTAAATCCATTAATATCTTTAATGAGAGGCAAAGCATTTTCTCTATCAGCTTTATTGCGGTATGTTCCCACATGGTCGAGCCCTTGTTGCTCAAGAATATCAAGAGTGCGTTTGGCTCCTTTGTCGCGACGGTCAAGAGCATGATTGTTCGCAGTAAGCATTAAGTCAAATCCTGCATTTTTTAATGCTAATGAGTAACTATCGGGGGTGCAAAACATTGGATACCCTGAGTATGGTGCTCCTCCTAATGGACTTTCAAGATTTACTACTGCATAATCGGCATTTTGTATATATGGAGCAATCCCTTCAAAGTATTCATCGTAGGAATAAATACCATTAGTTCCTTTTGCTGCATCAATTTGGGATTGATGTTGCATTGCATCTCCAGCAAACACTAATTCGGCACTATCATGCTCTCCAAATAGGAGCGATGATAGTGTTATGAATAGCGTTATAAATAGAGTTGTCATTATAAGAATAAAATTCTTAGTAAATCACGTGTTGACCAGCTAATAAAGTGTTTTTCATTAATGACACTATAGTCATAGGTCCAACACCACCTGGAACTGGAGTGATATAAGAGCACTTAGGTGCAACGTTTTCAAAATCTACATCGCCACTAAGTCTAAAACCACTTTTGCGTGTTACATCGGGAACACGAGTAGTTCCTACATCAATAATCACTGCACCAGGTTTAACCATATCTTCTGTAACAAAACCAGGAGACCCAAGTGCAGCAATGATAATATCGGCTTGTGCGCATATTTCTTTGAGGTTCTTAGTCGCGCTATGGCATACAGTTACTGTCGCATCACCAGGATATCCCTTTTGCATCATCAATGTTGCTACAGGTTTGCCTACAATGTTGCTACGACCAAGAACTACGCAATTAGCACCTTTTGTTGGTATATTGTAACGGCGAAGCAACTCGATAATACCGGCTGGTGTTGCAGAAAGGAAGCATGGGAGGCCGATAGACATACGTCCTACGTTGATTGGATGGAATCCGTCAACATCTTTACGATAGTCAATTGCTTCAATAATTTTTTGTTCCGAAATGTGTTTTGGCAATGGTAGTTGCACAATGAAGCCATCGATGTCGGTGTTTTTATTAAGTTCATCGATAGTTTCAAGCAGTTTTTCTTCGGTTACATCATCCTCAAAACGAATGAGGGTAGAGGTGAACCCACATTGCTCACAAGCTTTTACTTTGTGTGCTACATAAGTTTCGCTACCTCCATCATGTCCCACGAGGACAGCTGCAAGGTGAGGGCGTTTTTTCCCTTCAGCAACCATCTTTTCAACTTCGATTGCAATCTCTTTTTTTATGTCGTCGGCAATTTTTTTGCCATCAATGAGTTCCATGTTATATCTATATTAATTGGTTAATTATCTTCTACGCATTTGTCGCATTTGACGCATCATCTTCATTGGATTGCTTTTCATTGTAGTTGCCGCTTTCATCATTTTGCGAGTGTCTTCAAATTGTTTAAGTAGGCGATTTACATCTTGAAGAGTTGTTCCTGAGCCTTTAGCAATGCGTTGTCGACGACTACCATTGATGATTTCAGGATTTTCGCGTTCTTGTTCAGTCATTGAATAGATGATAGCTTCAATGCCCTTAAATGCATCGTCGTCAATATCGACATCTTTAATTGCTTTTCCTAATCCAGGAATCATCGAAGCCAAATCTTTTAGATTACCCATCTTCTTGATTTGTTGAATTTGATTCAAGAAGTCGTTAAAGTTGAATTGATTTTTAGCAATTTTACGTTGAAGTTCGCGAGCTTCTTTTTCATCATATTGTTGTTGTGCTTTTTCAACAAGAGAAACGATGTCACCCATGCCGAGAATACGATCCGCCATGCGAGAAGGGTGAAATTGATCAAGAGCATCGAGTTTTTCGCCTGTACCAACAAATTTGATAGGTTTTGTTACTACTGTACGAATTGAGAGAGCAGCACCACCACGAGTGTCACCATCAAGCTTTGTCAATACTACGCCATCAAAGTCAAGACGGTCGTTAAATTCTTTTGCAGTGTTAACAGCATCTTGACCTGTCATTGAATCAACAACAAACAATGTTTCTTGAGGGTTGATAGCATTTTTGATTGCTTCAATTTCGTCCATCATTTGTTCATCAACCGCGAGGCGACCAGCTGTATCGACAATTACTAAATCAAGATGATTGGTTTTAGCATATTGAATTGCATTTTTAGCGATTTCAACAGGATTGTTGTTCCCCTCTTCGGTATAAACAGGTACTTCAATTTGTGAAGCGAGTACTTTTAATTGTTCAATTGCAGCAGGTCGATACACGTCGCATGCTACAAGCAAAGGTCGTTTCCCTTTTTCGCTTTTGAGTTTACGCGCAAGTTTGCCTGAGAATGTAGTTTTACCCGAACCTTGAAGCCCCGACATCAAGATCACTGTAGGATTGCCCGAAAGGTTGATTTGTGCAGTGTCGCCACCCATTAATTGAGTTAACTCATCGTGCACTATTTTAACCATCAATTCACTCGGTTTGATGGCGTTAATCACATTTTGACCGAGAGCTTTAGCTTTAACGGTGTCGGTGAATTGTTTTGCAACTTTATAGTTAACGTCGGCATCAAGAAGTGCACGGCGTACATCTTTTAGAGTTTCGGCAACGTTAATTTCTGTAATCTTGCCTTGACCTTTAAGTAACTTGAAACTGCGCTCAAGTTTCTCGCTTAGATTTTCAAACATATATATTTACTTTTTTATTATTCAGATGTTAGATGAGTCGATTTGTTGCTGTGTCGGGGAATATTACCCATGGCTTGAAGTTTTTAGCTTCTTCAAATGGCATTGTGGCATAGCTCATGATGATTACAATATCACCTTTTTGTACTCTGCGTGCTGCTGCACCATTGAGACATATTACACCCGAGCCACGTTCTCCTTTAATCACATAAGTGTCAAATCTCTCACCATTATTATTGTTAACAATATATACTCGTTCGCCAGCAATGATATTTGCAGCGTCCATCAAGTCTTCATCAATTGTGATGCTACCAATGTAATCAAGGCAAGCCTCAGTTACAGTTACACGATGTATTTTTGATTTTACAACTTCTATTTGCATCATTATTTAATGTATTTAATATTATCAATTAAACGAACTTCGCCACAATATACAGTGATGCACCCCACTGGGCAATTGCATTCGGCCCAGTCACTGATTGGTTGCATTGTGAGAGAATCAACTATTTCGTAATATTCTACTTCCATTTCGGGTTGAGCATTGATTTCGTTGATTACACTTTGCATTGTCTCTTTTACTGAGTGTGATTTAGCAAAATCAAGACTTGCAACTAACGCTTTATGAATAGTAGGTGCAATTTCTCGTTGCGATGGGGTGAGACGTACATTTCGGCTACTCATAGCCAATCCATCATCTTCGCGCATAATTGGGCAGTCGATAATATCGATGTCGAACCCTTCAAGTTCAACCATGCGACGTATTACTGCGATTTGTTGAAAGTCTTTTTCTCCAAAGTAAGCGCGATGAGGTAGCACCATGTCAAATAGTTTACTCACAATCTGTGCTACACCATTGAAGTGCCCTGGACGCATTGGACCTTCCATAACTTCGGTAACTGGACCCAGGTCAAATACACGAGTATCGGGTTCGGGATACACCTCTTCGACTGAGGGGATAAATGCGATATTCACACCAGCACTTGTCATTTTTTCGCAGTCGGCTTCTTCGGTGCGAGGATAAGTGCGAAGGTCCTCAGGATTATTAAATTGAGTGGGGTTGACAAATACACTCACCACTACAATGTCGTTTTCTTTGCGAGCGCGGTCAATCAACGACACATGACCAGCATGAAGGGCACCCATTGTAGGCACTAAACCTACTGAGCGTCCACATTGTTTTTCCTCCTCAACACGACGGCGAAGGAGTGCAACTTCACGTATGATTTCCATTTCTTTGATGGTAATAAGCTTATTTACGCTACAAAATTACACATAATAATTCACAATTCATAATTCATCGCGCATAATGTTTTTGCAAACATACTATCTTTCTGTCAATAGATATTTTTAGGTTTGTATAGTTTGTTGTATCTTTGTAGAGAATTTGTATTATGGAACAAGAGTTTGCATCTATATTGCTTGAATCGGCTGTTACTGAGTTGTCTCGATTGCCAGGAGTGGGACGCAAGACGGCATTACGTCTTGCCCTACATATTTTGCGTCAAGATGAAAGTGTTGGAGTGGCTCTTGGAGAGGCGATTATTAACATGCGTCGAGGCGTGAAATATTGCTCGGAGTGTCATAATATTTCTGAAACTGAAGTTTGTCCAATATGTTCATCGCCTGCACGCGATAAATCAACAGTGTGTGTGGTTGAAAGCGTAAAAGATGTGATGATATTTGAAAACACTCGTCAGTATAGAGGACTATATCATGTGCTTGGTGGAGTAATTTCGCCTATGGATGGTATTGGTCCCGACCAGTTGCAGATTGCATCATTAGTAGAGCGAGTGAAATCGGGCGAAATTAATGAAGTGATTTTGGCATTAAGTGCTACCATGGAGGGAGAAACAACTAATTTCTATATCTATCGTCAACTTGGTACATTGCCAGTAAAAATAACACAACTTGCTCGAGGTGTATCGGTTGGTAACGAAATTGAATACACTGATGAAATTACACTTGGTCGCTCGTTGATTAATCGCACATTATTTGCAGATTCATTTAACAATAACCGATGAATATTCATGACAACATATTAATGCTTCGTGCACTTGAACCCACTGATTTAGATGTGCTTTATCGCTGGGAAAATGACGAAGAATTGTGGCATACAAGTGCCACGATTACTCCATTTTCGCGCAAGCAGTTGTGGGATTATATCGAAAACTATGATGGGGATATATTTCGCACACATCAGTTGCGATTGATGATAGTGGAAGTGGCAACATATAAGGTGGTTGGTACTCTTGATTTGTTTGATTTTGATCCTATTAATAGTCGTGCTTCGGTAGGGATTCTTATTGATAAGGAATTTCAAGGTCAAGGATATGGAAAAATGGCATTAAATTTGATTGAAGATTATTGTAAAAAACATATTTCATTAAACCAACTTGTAGCTACGGTGTCAGTAGATAATGAGCGATCTTTGGCTTTGTTCTGTTCGTTAGAATATAGCGAAGTTGGAGTGATGAAATGGTGGTTAAAACGAGGTAATCAATATTGTGATGCAATATTATTCCAAAAAAGAATATGATAAGAAATTTATTATACAAAGTATTATTTTTAGTAAGGTCATGGCTTGATGTATTAATGCGTCAAGAAGTGTTATTTTACTTGTTTTTAGCCGTGTTGATGATTCCTAATGTGATATTGTCAATTACAGAACCATTAACAACATTGGAACGAATAAGTAGTATTGTATTTCCATTAAGTTGTTATTATTTGATATTTACAATGACTCGACGATTGGGATGGTCAATTTGGTTGCTTTGTCCATTGTCTTTATTGGCTGGATTTCAAGTTGTATTGTTGTATATATATGGCAAATCGGTGGTTGCAACTGATATGTTTTTGAATATGGTTACGACCGATGCAAAAGAGTCAAAAGAATTATTGGGAAGTATATTAATGATTCTTTCGGTAGTTATTATTCTATATATAACTCCATTGGTGCTTGCAACTGTATCATTAGTAAAGAAGAAAAAATTAAAAAAAGGTTTCTTGCGACAAAATCGCAGTATTGCGTTTGCAGTTACATTGGTGGGAGGTGCATTGTTATGGATGTGTTATGCTGCAAGTGATGCATACTCAATAAAAACAGGTGTTTATCCTATAAATGCTTTCTATAACATGTTTAAAGCTGTGTCGCGCCATGATATGTTGCAAAATTATCAAGAAACATCGAAAGATTTTGAATTTAATGCTTCGTCATCACACTCGGCTCAACAACGTGAAATTTATGTTGTGGTAATTGGAGAAACATCTCGCGCATGTAATTGGGAATTGTATGGATATGAACGACCTACTAATCCAATGCTAAAAAAGGTAGATGATTTGATCGTTTTTGATAGCGTGTTGACTGAATCGAATATTACCCATAAAACAGTACCAATGCTTTTATCTGCTGCATCATCCGTGGATTATGATAATATATATTCACAAAAAAGTTTGATTACAGCCTTTAAGGAAGCCGGATTCAAAACTGCTTTTTTCTCAAATCAAGCACATACTCAAGCCCTTGTGGATAATTTTGCATTGGAGGCTGATAAAAAGGAGTATCTTAAAGACCGTTCAAAAGACATGAACTTCAATCCGTTGGATACTGAGTTTTTGACATTAGCACAAGGTGTAATTAATGAGGGTGCAATGAAGCAATTAATTGTATTGCATACCTATGGTTCACACTATAATTACTCGGCTCGTTATCCTAAAGATATGGCATATTTTACTCCAGATGCGCCATATACTCCACAAAAGGAGTGTTTGGATAAACTAAGAAATGCTTATGACAATTCTATCCGTTTTACCGATAAATTTTTGAGTGATATTATCACTATGTTAAATGGCATTGAAGATGCTCACACTTCATTATTATATGTAAGTGATCATGGCGAGGAATTATTCGACGATGAAAGAGAAGTTATATTCCATTCATCTACTATTCCATCGTATTATCAACTACATGTGCCAATGTTGGTGTGGTTGTCGGACGAATATCGCAAAGCATATCCAAGCAAATCGCTAGCATTAGAAGCAAATTCTAAGTTACAAGTGTCATCAAGCGCATCATTCTTCCACACGATATTGAATGTTGCCGGGATAGAAACAACTTATCGCAATGATTCTTATTCAGTAGCAAGTAAGGCATATAAAGTTCGTCCTCGTTGCTATCTTAATGACCATTATGAGTCAGTTCCTTTATTGAGTCTCGATATGAGTGATAATGATATAACTAAATTGAGTGAATTTTAATCTTTAATTATATTGTGGGTTCTCAGGATGATATTGCCACCCTCGATACTCATCTCCCATTGATTTTACATATCGGTGCCAGTAATTGTCATTTTCGCCAACTAGTAATTCATGATTGTTGCTATTTAATGTAACAGCCCATACATTATGTTTCAATTCATTTTCTAATTGGCAAGGGTCCCAACCGCTATATCCTAAAAAGAATCTAATTATTCCCTTAGTATTATTACCCTCATTAATATATGTAATAATATCATCAAAATTACCTCCAATAAATAATCCATTGGAAATTTCTTTTGCATCTCTAATGGTATTACCTAAAGTGTGTATGTAATATAATCTATCGCAAGATAAAGGTCCACCACAGTATATCGGTAGATTAAAATCGGGATATATGTCGGGGACTAATTCGCATAACGTGTAACGAGTAGGCTTGTTCATTACTATCCCCATTGCCGATTTCCCATTTTCGTAGTCGGTAATACATATAACGGCGTGACAAAAATAATCCTCGCGTAGGAAAGGTTCAGCAATAAGTAAAGATCCTTGATAGGGTGCTTTATTGCTATTTTCTATGTTAAATAAAAAAGATTCAATATCAGTCATGCTTTTTATATGTTATAAATCAATGATAAAATTATAAACTTTTGTTTAATATATCCCAATGTGTAAAGATTTTTAACTGAAAAGATATTATATTTGCAATAAAATAACATAATAGAAAATTAATTATGATAAGAAAAATAAGAGTCGGTCTTGCAATAATTTCCGTTATTGCTATCACTTTACTATTTTTAGATTTTACAGGAGTAGTTCAATGTTGGTGGGGGTGGATTGCAAAAGTTCAATTTGTTCCAGCTTTTTTATCGCTAAATGTAATAGCAATAGCATTTTTGTTATTGTTGACATTAATTTTGGGTCGTGTTTATTGTTCTGTAATATGTCCGTTAGGAATTTTGCAAGATATTGTTAACCATGTAAGAGGGTGGGTTGGCAAAAAACAAAAAAGAAAAAATAGATTTACATATACAAAACCAAAAACTTGGTTGCGTGTTGGAATGTTGTTTGTTTTTATCGTATTGATTATTTTAGGATTATGTAATATTATAGGGACAACAATTGCGTCTTTTATTGAACCATATAGTGCTTATGGCCGTATCGCATCCTCTTTATTTGCTCCTATTTATAATGCTGGAAATAATGTAATAGCAGATGCTCTTGTTGATTCGGATTGTTACTGGTTTTATCATGTAGAATCTATTCAATATCTGCCGATAACGATTATTGCTGTCGTTACACTTTTCGTTGTTGGAATTATGTCATGGATAGGAGGAAGGGTGTATTGTAATACAATTTGCCCAGTAGGAACTGTTCTTGGATTTATTAGCCGTTATTCATTGCTAAAACCAGTTATAGATGTATCAAAATGTAATGGTTGCACAAAATGTGCTCGCAATTGTAAGGCGTCGTGTATAGATGCAAAAAAACATACAATTGATTATACACGTTGTGTGGTGTGTATGAATTGTATTGAAAATTGCTCAACTGGAGCTATAAAGTTTCAAAGAAAAATAAAACAAGTTGCGAATGATGAGCATAGTGAAAATAATGCAAGTCGTCGCAATTTTATAATAACAGGAGTTGCGTTAGCCACTGCTACAGCTGTTAAAGCATCTGATAAAGTTACTGATGGCGGTTTGGCAAAGATTATAGATAAAGAGATTCCCAAAAGAAAAAATAAAATTGTACCTCCTGGTGCTGTAAGTCTTACTCATTTGCAAAGACATTGTACTGGATGTCAATTGTGTATATCATCTTGTCCAAATGGAGTGTTGCGTCCCTCTACAGAATTATCAACGCTGATGCAACCATTAGTTGAATATGAAAAAGGATATTGTAGGCCAGAATGTGTGAAGTGTTCCGAAGTTTGTCCAGTTGGAGCCTTCCATGCTATAACTGTCGAGGAGAAAAGTTCGATTCAGATAGGTCGAGCTATAGTAAAACTTGAAGCTTGTGTTATGTCATCAAAAGGTAGTAAATGTGGAAATTGTGCTGATAAGTGTCCAACTGGTGCTATTCAAATCATTCCATTAAATCCTGATGATGAAAAATCTCACTATATGCCAGTTGTTAATGAATCAAGATGTATAGGCTGTGGCGCTTGTGAATATTACTGTCCTGTACGACCTCTTAGTGCAATTTATGTGAATGGAAATGAAATACATCGTACAATCTAATCTCTTTTAATTTTAGTAAATATGAATACAGATAAAATTAATATCGATAGAAGAAAATTCTTGAAATTTTTGGGATTAGGAGCATTAGCAACAACTGTACCTTCGTGTGTATCAACAGAAGATACTTCTAATGATGAATTAAATGGTGATGTTGCGCGTCAAATTAAAGGAAAAATGACATATCGCACTAATCCTAAAACAAAGGATCAAATCTCATTATTGGGATATGGCTGTATGCGTCTGCCAATGATTAAAAATGATACAGATGAGGATATTATCAATCAAGAAGAGGTAAATAAACTTGTTGATTATGCGATAAAATATGGAGTCAATTTATTTGATACATCTCCTGCTTATTGCAAGGGTCTGTCGGAAAGAGCAATGGGTATTGCATTGAGCCGCTATCCTCGAGAGAGTTATTATCTCTCTACTAAGTTGTCGAATTTTGCTGAGTCAACGTGGTCAAGAGAAAAGTCGTTGGAGATGTATCATAAGTCATTTAAGGAACTTCAGACTGATTATATTGACTATCTTCATCTTCATGGAATAGGGATGAATGGCATGGACGCATTCAATGCAAGATATATCAATAATGGTGTTCTTGACTATTTATTAAAAGAACGAGAAACTGGTAGAATTAAGAATCTTGGTTTTTCTTACCATGGAGATGTTAAAGTGTTTGATTACTTATTGTCAAAGCATAGCGAGTATAAATGGGATTTCTGTTTAATTCAACTTAATTACATGGATTGGAAGCATGCAAAAGAATTGAACGAAAGAAATACAAATGCTGAATATCTTTATGGTGAATTAGAAAAATTGGGAATACCAGTTCTTGTAATGGAACCATTGTTAGGAGGACGATTAGCCGACTTAAATGATTCGGTGGTTGCACAAATGAAACAACGTCGACCTAATGATAGTGTTGCTTCTTGGGCTTTTCGTTTTGCAGGTTCAAAACCTGGCATTTTGTCGGTTTTAAGTGGTATGACATATATGGAGCACTTACATGATAATTTAGTAACATATTCACCACTTGAACTAATTACCGATGAAGAGTCACAATTTCTTGAAAAAATGGCTCAATTTATGCTTGAATTCCCTACTATACCATGCACACAATGTGCGTATTGTATGCCATGTCCTCAAGGATTGGATATCCCTACAATATTCACGCATTATAATAAGTGTGTAAATGAAGGGAATATGACCGATGATACTCGTGACCCTCATTATGATGCTGCACGACGTGCGTTTTTAGTTGGATATGATAGAAAAGTGCCAAAATTGCGTCAAGCAGGTCATTGCACGTCGTGCGAAAAATGTTTATCCCATTGTCCTCAAGGGATTGCCATTGACAAAGAAATGAAAAAAATTCACAGATATACTGAGGCCTTAAAGCAACGTAAGCAAACTACAGATTTGGTTAAAGATAAACTTTTAGCGGGGAATTACTCTTTAGTAGTTGAATCTGTGACGGGTAATGTGTTAACATTTGAGGGTAGAGGAGTTAAAGATTTATATGCATTATATGTTAATACTCCTGAGATTCTTAAGGATGCTGTTGTCGCAGACAAAGTAATTGGCACTGGAGCTGCAACGTTAATGGCTCTTGCTGGAATTAAAGAATATTACACAAATGTTATTAGTAAAGATGCATTGAGCATTTTTGAAAATAAAGGAATAAAAGGCAAGTACGGAGAATTAGTAGCCCAGATAAATAATAGAGATGGGTCTGGACGTAGTCCTCTTGAATCTGCATTAGATGGACATTTGGATTCAGAAGACATCTTAACAAGAATATCTGAATTTGTAAATTCTATAGCATAGAAAAGCCACCGAAAGGTGGCTTTTCTATTTTTTATATGAAATTTACTATTTTTCAGCAAGATACTTTTCGGCATCAAGGGCCGCTCTACAACCCATTCCTGCAGCGGAGATAGCTTGGCGGTAACGAGAGTCAGCAACATCTCCGGCAGCAAATACTCCTTCAATATTAGTTGCAGTTGTTGGTCCTTCAAGTTTAATATATCCTGTTTCGTCAAGATTAATATATTTAGCAAATACATCGGTATTTGGTTTGTGGCCAATCGCAAGGAAAAAACCATCAATTG
>JAFOYQ010000085.1 GCA_017424575.1 Muribaculaceae bacterium | reverse complement strand
TCTTCGTTAGCTACCCATTCAGTTTCACCTTGAGGAAGTTCCCAACGATAGATACAAAGTTTTTCACCTGCAACAGTTGCACCTACTGCAGCCATACATACAGCGTTAGAAGTTTCACCAGTGATGTCACCTACAACGTCCCAATAGTCGCAACGACCACCTGCACCTGATTCTTCAGCAGGAAGAGCCCATTGACCAACGTTTTTACATTCACCAGTTTCGCGGTTAGTTACAACGTAGATTTGAGCAGGTTTTGCACAAACGTCGCTATACATACCACATACCCACAAGTTACCAGCATCGTCGATACCTACTTGGTTAGCACAAAGAAGACCAGATACGGGAACACCGTCACAAGTCAAAGCGATTTCTTTTTCATAAGCACCTGTTTCGAGGTCGAATACTACGAGGTGAGCATAGTCGTTAGAAACAGAGTCAACTACTACTGGTTTAGAATAACCGATGTAGATTTTGCTGTTTTCAGTATCAACCACTGCTGAACGAGCTTTAGTACCAGCTTCAGCAACGAAAGGAAGACTCAAGAATTTTTCTGGAGTGTGGATACGGTCGATGATCCATTTTGATTTACAAGTGATGCCAGTTTCTGCATCATCAGCGTAAGTGTGACCGTCGTTTACGTTAACAGCTTCTGTTTGAGCTGAAGCCATTGTTGCAAGACCAAAAACGGCTGCGCCGAGGAGTAAAAATTTCTTCATAAATTAATAATTTAAAGTTAGTAAATAAAAATATTTAGTTTCTATAATATATTTCACGGTGCTAATTTACGCAGTTTTTTTTATTCCACAAATTTTTTTCGTCTAAATTTTCGTTTTTTTATTATTAGTGTCCGATAAAACTTTTTTTCGACGGAATAAAAAAAGGGCTGAATCCATTTGCAGGATTCAGCCCTTTGTGGTTATTTTGGTTTTGCTACAAACTTTATAACCATGAGCAAAAGTAAACATTTTATCGGACAGCAATATTATTTTATCAAGATTTTAGCTGTTTGGCAAGAATTATTGCCGTATGCTGTGACAAAATATATTCCTAAAGGAAGACATTTTGCGTCTATTACCGTAGAGTTCTCGCCACTGGTTTTGGCAGATGCTACAGCAATTCCGGCAGAGTTAAAGATGGTGATGCTTTTTACAGATTCACAGTGATTTACGACAATCTGCTCGCCAAGAACCTTAGCATCAAGCTTATTCGGAGCAAGCGAGTCGGAAACAATAATGTCAACACCAGCAAAACCGGGGTAAATGGCGGTCAGGTCTCCGATGGCGAGGTTGCATCCATTAACGGCAGCACCGGTGAGGTCTAGAGTCATGGTCTGCAGAGTAATGGGGTAGCGATATACGGCGAAAGCCTCTTCATTCTCCTTAAAGTCGACGCGATACACATTGTCTCCGGCTTCCATGTCTTCAGCAGTGAGCTTAAAACGCTTCCCCATTGCATCAATAAACTGGAATGTGATGGTAGTCATGATATCAGGGCTGTCAAAAACCTTAAGAGTCAATGCGTCGGGGAGCGAGTAGAAAGTTCGTTTAGGAGAGAATTTGACGTATGAGCCACGCCCAGCAGTTAGATCAAAGCTGATGTTTACACCACTTGTCCAGCCAGTAGGGATAGAAGTATAATCAATTACTTTGTTTTTTACTGCAGAGGAGAAAGAAGCTTTGAAATTGCCGGTTTCAATATTACTAAATTGCTCAACGACATTAAAATGCTGAGGGACTATTTGTACAGTGACCGGGAAGCTGAAACTTACGTCTCCAATGCTTCCGGTGACAGTGGTTTCGCCTTCCTGTAAACCGGTGATAACACCGTCTGATGTAATGTCAACAAAACCTTCAGGCGATGAAGTCCAGGCAAAAGCGCCGACATCAATGCCAACTCTGCCTGTTTCCATCACGCCGTAAATCCCGCTGATTTGTCTTGGTGAGTCGTCGACGAGGAGCGCAGAGAAATCAGGCTTCACTTCAGTGATTCCGATGGTGTTTACAGCAAGTTCAGCGGAGAAGTCGGCGTAGCGTGCAATAATCTTTCCGCTACCAGCGACTTCGGCTGCGTGAAAAATGGCATCGTCATCGACGTATCCAATTGATTCCGGCTCAACGGTAAATGAGCATCCCTGCAGGTCGCTGTCTAAGACTTCGTCGTATTGGTTGAAAGACATGACGCGGAGAGGAGTTCGGGAGATGACCATTGGCGAAATTGACGGGAGGCTGAAAGTGAGGTGGTGTAGATTTTTGTCTTCCGGTGCGAGAGAGATAGCGAGCGCAGCGTCAACGACAGGGCGTATAGAGCCACGCCCGGGCAAGTTGAGCATTTTTTCGTCGATAACGATAGCTGCACTGCCGCCGCTGTCAAAGTTGACTACATCCCAAGCACCACGCTCCACCATCCAAGCGGATAGCTCAATACAGTCAACTCCAACGCTTTGGCTTGAAAGCTCGGTGGTGGCGATATAAAGCTTAGTTTTGTCTTGCGAGATTCCAGCCATAACACGGCTTGAAAGCTCATATTCTCGGCCGTTTTCAAAGTTGTTAAACTCACCGTCGTGCAGGACGCCGTCATGAACTATGCTTGGATATCCGTGAAAGGCGTTGAGAATGTTCTGTGGAGCATTTCCCCATATGGGAGAGTTAAAAGTCTGTGTTATGGTGAGCGTTTCGCCCACAGCGATATGCCCATCAAGAGCACCGCGCTTACCACCTTGTAGGAAGATGACGTATTGGTCTTCAGCGGTCTGTATAGGAGTGGAAGATATATCTGTGACTAAACATCTGATAGGGTCTCCGTTTACTCTCCATTTGTCGAGAGGCTTGATTGCGATATAGTCGCCATCGGCAGATAGGTGAGTGCCGTTGAGGCTGTTGAAAAGCGTGCAATCCGCTTTCACTCCGGATGCGGGAGCGTTATAGATGTCGATGGTGACGTTAGTTCCGTCTTGCGTAGTGATGAAAGAGTTAAGGTTAGGTAAGAAAACTTCCGCTTTTCCCTCGTCGGTGATAGCGAGGATGGAGCGTCCCCATTTGGTGTAAGTGACTTCACCTTCGCAGATGTTGAGTCCGATGCAAATACCGTCGTCGTAGCTGAAAAAGTCGTGGTTCCAAGCGACTTTTACCTGGTGACCCGGGCGAGAATTTTCGCGGAAATGAGTCATCACGTCCCATCGAAGGACATCCGGTACTTGGTGACGGCTCTGTGCCTGCTCAATTTTCGCGTATGGGTTTGTGAGGTCAACTTCAACGAACCAAACGATAACCGGTTTTTGTGGATAAATGACCTTTGTGTATTTCATGCCAGGTCCTACAGTGTATGACTCAACAGTGTCTGCTACGCCCCAGTCGTATTTCAGCTCTTGGGCGTGAATAACGATAGCCATAACTATCGCAATGAGGGAGAAGAAAAGTTTTTTCATGATGATAGAATATTTCGTTTTTGCAAATATATGAATTATTTTTTATTAGTGTCCGATAAAACTTTTTTTTTGACGGAATAAACAAAAAAGGGCTGAATCCTGCAAATGGATTCAGCCCTTTGTGGTTATTTTGGTTTTGCTACAAACTTTATAACCATGAGCAAAAGTAAACATTTTATCGGACAGCAATATTTTTTTATAATTAATCAGTTAATTGTCGTAGATGTCTTAGTGGTCCTATCACTTTCTTCTACCACCGTCTATAAGCTAGTAGCCCTGAGAAGTCTTCGCGTGGGGCCACTTTTGTTGTTGATGCAACATAGAGTGCAATGGCGCGTGTCATCAATATGTCGTCGTGGTTGCCGAGTTTTGCAGCATACGAGCCGTTGGGAAGTTGCTCGTAGGTGGTGAGTTCGTTGCACGCTTCATGGCATCGCTCTACATATCCACAATCACGCACCATGGCTATGAGGTGTGTGATAATTAGTGATTTAGTGGCTCTGTTGGTGTGAAATCCTATGCGGCTGTCGAGTGTGTCGGTCATCTGCGCTAATCGTGGACGACGATATAGGTTGTGATACACTCCGTTGAGTTGTGAGAGTGTATAAAGTGAGTTTTCTCCAAAGTTGGCGCTCTCAAGGGTGTTGCTCTCTATCACGAGCAGAGCATTTCCATACCAACGTGCTATTTGTGCGCTTTTCCAAGTGAGTATGTCGTGGTCGATATGCCCTCGCCACTGTGCTACAACCTCGGGGTGCACCTCGCCACGGTCAATGACTGCAATAACTGAGTAGTCGCTCGATGCTGAGCGTCCACCGATATCTACAGCCACAATATATCGTGAAGAAGATGCACCTTCAATAGGCTTTTTCCACACTTGCAACTTACCTTGCGGGTCAGCCACAAAGCGAATGTTTTGTAGTGACTCTTCCCCCACAACGGTATTGCCCACAAGTTCCCCTACAAATGCCGGTGGAGTGCAGTGGGTGCGCAATTGCTCTATTGAGTCGAGTGAAAATATGTTGCGACCAGTGCAAGTGAATGCTTCGGTATCGTTTGAGGGATACTCGGCTTGCATCATGGCATGAGAGGAGTATTCGGCTCGCTTGTGATGATACCAATTTATCATTTCGAGTGTGAGGCCATTGTTCCACAATTCACGCTCATAGTCGTCCATTGAGTCCCACAATTTTTGTGGGTTTGCAACTGGTAATCGGTATATCTCAATCTCATTCCATGGCACAAAGATGGGTGTTTTATCGCTGTTCCCCTCTTTAGCACGCAGCCACTCGGTGTGAAAGTAATTTCCCACACCATTAGCAGTACTCTCCATTACAATAAGTGAGTAAGGGACAAGAGCAATTGCTCCACACACGGCACGAATAAATCGTTCGGGTGAACGTGTGGTGCTGTCGCTCCAAAAGGCTGTCTCCGAAAGGTGAGCCATGGCAAAGTCGCTACCTCGCACTGCCTCTTGATTCTCTGCCGAACCAACAGTAACTCTACACCCACGCCCTGCAATCTCGCGAATGTTGGTTGAGCGCTCAAAGGGTGTAAACTTTGGAGCAACATCACCTTCCCAATACTGCTCGGGATAGGCCGATAGCATCTTGGAGTACATTCCTCGGATTGATGCTGCTGTGTCTTTAACATGGGCGCAGATGAGTGAATGCCAGTTGTGGCAATGCACCGATTGTATCCATGCCATATACATCTGCGTGAGGGTAGATCCGCCCCATTGTCTTGCTTTCAGCATGATAGCGCGAATAGGCATTGATGCTGTGCGCTGACTCTCAAAGATGGCTGCCACACGTCGCTGTGGCGCGTTGAGATGAAAGGGGATATCTTGCCCCGAGAGTTTGTCTTTGATTTTAACGCAAGTGGCACACCAAAACTCAAAATCGTGGTGGCAACGTAGTTTTACCCATGCGTCGGCATTGGTCGATGCCACTGAATATTTTTCGTCGGCAAGCATGCTCTTGGGTAACCACACCTCGGCACTGAATCCAAGATGCGATGCGTCAACTCGTGTGCGTTTCCCAATACACCCCACACCTCTGATGGGGTCGTAGGGGGTGTTGAGCGCTCGATTGCGACGTTGGTTTTCTTTGATAATAGATTTCATGGTTTATCTGAGGGGTTAAGAAGGTGTTTTTATTCAGTTAGCAGTTGGATATTGTGAAGTTGAAAATCGGGGGAGGTGGTGCCGCTGACGGAGATTGTGATATATGGGCGTGCTGGTGTAACGATGCGTATAGGAATGGGCGCATTTATTGCTCCTTTTATATTTAATGTAGTGATAGGGTAGGAGTTTTCTATCCCTGTGCCACTATCGCCTCTTATTGATATTGTGCCGTCAAATTGTGATGCCGATATGTAAATCGATGCAAGTGTGATGCGTCGTGTAATGCTATTGAGTGCTAATGTGTGTGCCCACTCAATGTTGGGATAAGTAGTGTTACTATCAAAAATCTCGATGCCTTGAGGTGAATGAATGAGTGTTTGTGTATCGGTAGAGTATAATTCACTATCGGGGGTGATGTCGCAGGTGGTCATACGACAGTTTTCAACATCATATCGATACATCGTGGTTGGCTTTGTTGTACCTATATATAATGTATGTGTATTGCTATCCCACGAAAGTGATGAGATAGGTAAGTTATGTGCTATGGTGGTGGATTTGGAGCCAGCGATGGCAATGAGGTCGCATGAAGCAATGGCATACACAGCGTTGTTGGTAAATGCAACCGATTGTGATGATGTGATGCTGCGATTGTCGATGAGATGTGAGGTGATAGTGGTGTGCGAAGCGTTGATAGAGAGGGAAAGTGTGCCTTGTGATGTGAAAGCGTAGATGTGTGTGCGAGCAAAGTTCCACGACGATGATGTCTTTACCGTAGGGGTGATTGCCATAATTTCCCCTTCGCTTATTTTATGCATAGATGTGAGCGAGATGGGATTACGAAGGTCAGCAATACCAATAGTTCCCATTCGAGTGGTCAATGTGGTGTGTTGCGATGGAATGATAAACGATTGCACTTGGGTAGTGAGTGCAAAGGGTGTGAGCGAGTGGTGTAGGTAGTAGGCGTAGTTGTGATGTGGGTGAGGGGTGAGGGGGAACGATTGTCGCACTATGTTGCCACCACACGATGTGGCGATAGTTATTTTGGTGGCGTGGCTGTCGGGGTATGATAATAATGGTGAGAATAGAGTGGGGAGATTGTTCTCACCTTCGCCACTCCACACCACAATGTCGTCGCTATTATCAAACTCTACACTCACAAATGCACGCCAATAGCCACTTTCATCATCGGTTGCTGATGTAATATCGCCTATAGAGGGCGCAAAGTGATGAAGATGTGCAATATTTCCCCACAATACGCAGTCGCTACACTGCTGTGAAATGCTGGCAGTGAACGGAATAGTAGCAGGCGTGAGGGTATTCCCCTCGGTAGGAGTGTATGGCAGAATAGAGGAAATGCCTTTGACAAAAGGGAGTGAAATTTGGGTTAAAGGCGAGGCCACGTCACGAAATGAGCCGTGATAATTCTTTGTCAAAGCCATGCGATATGAATTGTTGGGCACCATTGTGATTGATGTGCCAGGTAGATATGCGGTGATACATCCCGACGTAGTGTCAATGCTATCAAGGCGGCATTGCGCTCTGTCAGAATGGTTTATGGGGTCAATAATTGGGGTGCTCTCAATCACTACGGCATCAACAATTGAACTCCAAGGGGAGTTGGTAAGAGAAGAGGTCTCTACCTTCAGTTGAAATGCTGTGAGTGAGAGTGTTGCTGAATTTATGTTGTGAAAATCGTTGGTAGGGAGCGAAATAAAGTCTATGCATTGAAATCCCGAGGGGGATGTAATCATAGTTGGCTGAGATGAAAATAATACGTTGCGATCGCTGTCAAGAAGATGATAGCGAACCAAGATAGGTTGGGCATAAAATCCGGTGGTTGAGGTGTGTTGTAGGAGTGTGTCATAGGTGTTAATTAGGTGTGAAGTGAGTGTTTTTTGGTCGTTTTTACTAAGCAACCCTTGCCAATGGGGATAATTGTCAGATAGAGTGAAAGTGGGGGTTGTGGTAGAGAAATGTGTGAGATTGGTTGCAGTAATCTTCACGGCAGGAAATTGAGGCATGTAGCCCATATCAACCCAACTATTGGTCGCCGTGTTGAAATCGATGCGATAGATGCCATTATCGGTCATTAGTAGCACCGAGTTTCCCGAACTGATGCCACAATGAGGCGTGTGACTGAGAGTTGTAATTTCTATTGGGATAGAGGCGGTGTTGCCATTGACTTTGCTGACTGATAACGTATTGCCCGAGAGTAGAAATACCGATACCCCACCATTGTGATGAGGGAAATGATAGATAGGAGTAAAGTTCCCTTTAATAATTTGTGTAGGAGAGGGTGCAGGAACGAGTGCTCCATTTTGCGACATAGAAAGGTTGTGGCATGATACAGCACCTGCATCGAGTGTAGAAGGGTTGATGTGAATAACAGCCGACTTTGATTTTGTGTTTTTAATAGTATTCATAGAGATTAAAGATTAGATTAAAATTTCTGCAAAGTTACAACCCAAAATCCCCCAAAAACTGCGATAATTGCCAAAAATGATATTGGTATTAATATTGACATAACAAAATAAACGCGAGCATTGCCTTTTGGCGATGCTCGCGTTGTATTAAGTGGAACTAGAATAATTCTGCGTGAGACCCGAGGCGGACGAGTTTTATTATATTTTCTTCTTCGTCGAGCCAAATTAGCAAGAGGTCATTCTCAACATGGCATTCCATAAAACCGATATAATTTCCGGATAATTTGTGTGGTTTGTATGCCTCAGGAAGTTCGCCAGTTTCTTGCAATATTGATAACACCTCTTTAAGGTGTTTTATCTTTTTGGGATTATTTTGAATTCGTTTTAGGTCTTTTTTGAATTGACCTGTCATCTTTAGAGTAAACATATTCTATAGAGAAGCGATTGTTTCTTCAAGATTGTCTATGTCTAATGTTTCGAGGTTGTGATTTTCGCGCGCCTCTTTCATTGCTGCCAAAGTTAATTTGTTGGGATTGTTTGAAACTACATCCATCAATACACTTTCTACATAGTTGTTCAAACTGCGATTTTCTCTTTCGGCAGCCTCTTTTAGTTTGCTGAGTAGATCTGTGCTCAATCTGAATGCGGTTTGTTTTCTTTCTGTAGTCATAGTTATATAAGTGATATTAATTATAGTGCAAATATATAACACTTTTATAACAAAAACAAATAAAATAGGATAAAGTTGTGTGGATTTTATAAAAAAACAGCACCATCGAGTGATGGTGCTGTCTATGGTTGAGGTGTTATAAATCGTTATTTTACTTCCCAGGTTTCGCCGGCGAGGATCATGTCGCGGAGTGATGAGAAGTTTTTCTTGGCGCGAATGTCGGCGATTTGTTTGTCGATTTCTTCGTTGTAAACCAACGCATCAACATCGCGAATTACACCTACTGCCAATGGTAGGTCGTAGCCGTCCATCATGGCCAATTGTTGGTGCAAGAAATTGCTTTGGCAATGTGCGTCGTGAACGAGTACATCGTCGAGAGTATAGCCATCTTTGCCTATTTCAACGGCTTTCAAAAGGAATCCGTCTTGCACGATACCCATGTTTTGCTCTTTGCCGAAAATCATCTTTTCGCCATGGCGTAGGTGGATAGTGCGGTCGGCACGGAATTCTTTGTCGGTGATGTGATTGTGAATGCCGTGGTTGAAGATTACGCAGTTTTGAAGGATTTCAACAACCGATGTGCCTTTGTGACGGGCAGCTGCAACCATTACCTCTTGAGTAGTAGCGAGTTCTACATCGATGCTACGAGCAAAGAAGTTGCCACGAGCGCCAAACACTAATTCGGCTGGGATAAATGGGTCTTCGGTAGTGCCGTAGGGCGATGATTTTGACACGAAGCCGCGGTCGCTTGTTGGCGAGTATTGACCTTTTGTCAAACCATAAATCTTATTGTTGAGCAACATGATGTTGAGGTCGATGTTGCGGCGCACTGCGTGAATAAAGTGGTTACCACCGATAGCCAAGCCGTCGCCGTCGCCTGAGATTTGCCAAACGGTCATTTCGGGATTGGCAACTTTGAAGCCTGTGGCAATGGCTGCTGCACGACCATGAATTGTGTGGAACCCGTAGGTGTTCATATAATAAGGTAGGCGAGAGCTACAACCGATACCCGAGATTACGGCTGTCATGTGAGGTGCTACGCCAATGGTTGCCATTGCTTTGTGGAGCGAGTTGAGCACTGCGTGGTCGCCACAACCAGGGCACCAGCGCACCGATTGGTCACTCTTATAATTGGCTGCTGTATATTTGTTTTCTTCCATGATTATTTGCCCTCCATAATTTTAGTTACACCATCAATTACTTCTTTCACGAGGAATGGTTGACCTTGAACTTTGTTGATGCGTTCAAATTTCACTTCGGGGAATTTGCTTTGTAGATAGTCGGCAAATTGACCAGTGTTCAACTCTGCTACAATCACACGACGGTATTTAGCAAACACTTCGGCAGTGTTGGCAGGTAGTGGGTTGATGTAACGGAAGTGTGCAAATGCAACTGGTTTGCCCTCTTTGTTGAGTTCTTCGGCTGCTGTATAGAGATGACCGAATGTGCCACCCCAACCAACTAACAATGTGTCGGCATCGGCATTATGGCTAACTTCGAGAGCAGGGATGTCGTCGGCAATGCGTTCGATTTTCTCTTTGCGAATATATACCATCTTTTCGTGGTTGATAGGGTCGGTAGATATTGCGCTTGTAACGGCATCTTTTTCAAGACCTCCAAGACGGTGTGCAAAACCTTCAGTGCCAGGGATAGCCCAATAGCGCACTTTAGTTTTTTCGTCGCGAAGATATGGCTTCCATGTTCCTTTGAGTTCTTCGGGAACATAGTTTGGTTTGATTTCGGGGTATTCGTCGGCTTCAGGAATGCGCCATGCCGATGAGCCGTTGCCGATAAATGCGTCGGTGAGCATCACAACGGGAGTCATGTGTTCAATAGCAATGCGACATGCCTCAAAAGCCATGGTGAAGCAGTCGGTAGGTGTTGCAGGAGCAACTACTGCCAACGGACATTCGCCATTGCGACCATAAAGCGCTTGCATCAAGTCGGTTTGCTCAGTCTTGGTAGGAAGACCTGTTGAAGGACCACCACGTTGCACATCGATAATAACGAGTGGCAACTCAGCCATAACAGCGAGGCCAATACCTTCGCTCTTGAGAGCAAGACCAGGTCCTGAGGTAGATGTAACGGCGAGGTTGCCTGCAAATGAGGCACCGATAGCCGAACATACGCCTGCGATTTCATCTTCCATTTGACATGCTTTCACCCCAAGGTCTTTGCGTTTGGCAAGTTCGTGAAGAATGTCGGTTGCAGGGGTAATAGGGTAACTACCGAGGAATAGTGGACGGCCTGCTTTTTCTGAAGCCATAATCAACCCCCATGCAGTGGCAGTGTTACCATTGATATCGGTATATACGCCTGGTTTGATTTCGTCTGATTCGATACGATAGGTCGATACCGAAGCGTGGATATTGTGTCCATAGTCAAAGCCCGCTTGGATAACTTTAGCATTGGCTTCGAAGATGGCAGGTTTTTTAGCAAATTTAGTTTTGAGGTGGTGGAGTGCGCTTTCGAGTGGGCGGTCAAACAACCAACACACAAGACCAAGAGCGAAAATGTTACGACACTTAAGCATTGACTTGAGGTCGAGGCCACTCTCGGCAAGAGCATTTTTAGTCATCGATGTCACTGGCACTTCAAGCACTTGCGCAGTGATGCCAAGTTCTTTGAATGGCTCGTTTGTTTCAAAAAGAGCTTTCTTGAGGTCGGCTTCTTTGAAAGAGTCAATATCAACGATGATAACGCCACCAGGTTTTAAGAATTTTACATTTTGTTTCAACGCTGCAGGGTTCATAGCGATGAGAACGTCGGCTTGGTCACCAGGAGTATAAACGCCGGTACCAACACTTACTTGGAATCCAGAAACTCCACTCAAAGACCCTTGTGGAGCGCGAATTTCGGCGGGGTAGTCGGGAAATGTAGACACTTGGTTGCCGATGCCAGCAGAGATGTTGGTGAAGATGTTACCAGCAAGTTGCATACCATCGCCAGAGTCGCCCGAAAATCTTACGACTACCTTGTCGAGAACTTTTACATTAGTTTTCTCTAACATGATATTTAGTGATTTAGATCGATTTATTTATGCAGTAATGTATTGCAAGCAATACAATTCACAAAGATAATGCAAAATATTAATAATTCATACTTCATGATGCATAATTAATAACTAAAAATGAAAACGTATAGATTAAAGGTGGGGAGAGGGTGGGGATAAAAGTGATGAGTGATGAGAATATGTAGTTGTTGTTTGATGTTTTTTTGCTGCTGATTAAAAGAATTATAGGTAAAAATTTTTGTATGTGAGGAATAACTATTAATTTTGCAATTCATAAATTAGAGTTGTCGTGTAGATGAGTCTGATTGATAAAACTAATAAAAATAAGAAAAAATTAAATAAAGATGGAAACTAAACAACCTCAAAATCAGGTTAATGAAGCGGCTGAACAAGCTGCAGCGCTCAAGAAAGCGCAAACAATCAAAATCGCAAAATATGCTTCAGTAGCAGTATTGGCTATCGTAGCAGTTGTGTTGATTTATGTTTTTGCAGTGTATAAACCTGCTGTAGAAAGTGGAAATGAGGCTATCGGTCAAGCCGATGTTGCTTTGATTGAAGCTGAAGGCGATTCGGCAAAATTGGCTGAAGCATTCAAGAAATATGAAGCAGTAGCACAAGAGTTTGGTCAAGATGCAGGTAACCGTGCAAATTTGATGGTAGCGATTAGCCACTATGCAAATGGTGAATATGAAAAATGTATCGAAAGTCTCAATGACTTTAGCAACACAGGTGCTATCATCGACGCTGGTGCTGAATCATTGAAAGGTGACTGCTATGTTAACTTGAAGAAATATGATGAAGCCCTCGATTGCTATGATGACGCTATCTCAGCATGCGACGAAAACCCTCAACTCGCTCCTTTCTTCATGGCAAAACAAGCTCGCATCTACAACGAAAAGAAAGAGTATGCTAAAGAACTTGAAGTTTACGAAACTATCAAGAAAGAATATCCTACTTACACTGGTATCGAAGTAGATAAATATATCCAACGCGCTAAAACTCTTGCTGAAGGCAACAAGTAATAGCGAGTTTCTAAGATATAATAGCGAAACGCAACATTGTGTTTCGCTATTTTTTTTAATTCAGTAAAAAGCCTGTTTTTAGGTGTCTTGGTGTTGTTAAAATGACGCTTGATGTAGTTAAAATATGAGTCAAGAGAAAAGAAATAATATTAATGAATTGGAAACGAGTCCTGTAGGTAAATTGCTATGGAAATATAGTGTGCCTGCAGTGGTGGGAATGTTGGTAATGTCGCTTTATAGCGTTGTTGACCGCATTTTTATTGGTCAAGGGGTGGGTGCCGATGCTATTGCCGGACTTGCTATCACTTTCCCAGTGATGAATATCTCGGCAGCGATAGGTATTCTAATCGGTGCTGGTGCTGCGGCTCGTATCTCGATATTATTGGGCGCAAAGGATATGCATGGTGCCGAAAAGGTGTTGGGTAACGCATTGGTGCTTATAGTTATCAATGGATTGATATACACATCGCTATTTGGTATTTTTATCGATGAGATATTGATGCTCTTTGGGGCGAGTGAAGCCACGCTACCTTATGCTCGCGACTTTATGTTGTGGATGTTGCCAGGTATGTTGTTGACCAATATTACCTACAGTTTTAATAGCATCATGCGTAGTTCGGGCTACCCCACAAAAGCAATGGTAACGATGATAATAGGTGCTGTGGCAAATGTGATTCTTGCTCCTATCTTTATCTTTGTTTTTGACTTGGGTATTAAGGGGGCTGCGATTGCTACCGACATTGCAATGGCGATTTCGGGAGCATTTGTGATGCTTCATTTCTTTGATAAGACTAAAAACCTACACTTTGTGCCAGGGATATATCGTTTGCAATGGCGCATTGTGTGGCCTATTATTGCCATAGGTGCTGCTCCGAGCCTTGTGAGTGCTGCGAGTAGTGCAATCACGGCAATAATCAACACTACATTATATAAATATGGTGGAGATGTGGCAGTTGGTGCAGCCGGAATATTTGTCACATATACATCATTGCTCACAACGGTTGTGGTGGGTATGTGTCAAGGATTGCAACCTATTATAGGGTATAACTATGGTGCTGGACGATTAGATAGGCTCAAACGTGCTTTTTGGTTGGCAACTGGTGCGAGTGTGTTGATTACCATTGTAGGTGCTGCGTTTGGTCAATTGTGCCCAGGATTAATTGCTCGTGCATTTACTGTTGATCAAGAGTTGATATCGGCTACGGTCAACGCTTTAACTATTTCGTTGACACTATTCTATGTAGTGGGATTTCAAATTGTTGCCACAACATTCCTTCAATCAATCGGACTCGCAGGAAAGTCGATATTCCTTAGCCTTGTGCGCCAAGTGATATTTCTCATTCCCTTCTTGATGATATTGCCTGGGTATTTTGGACTTGATGGTGTGTGGGCTTCATTCCCTACGGCCGATGTATTTTCAACTACAACTGCAGCCCTAATGATATGGTGGGAAATGCACCAACTTGGCAAATGAGAACGACTCGTTAGGGGTTGAGAAATGGGAGATTAGAGACTTTCGAAATTGAGATAAAACAAAAATATAAGTCAAGGCGAGCCATCGGCTCGCCTTGGCTGTTTGTATAAAAAGAGATAACCTATTAGTTCTTATCGAAAAGGTTGTTTACTTTTTTCTAAATTCTTGTAGGTGAATTGTTATATGTATCGTTTGAATACCTTTCGATATACCAATTTTTTTACGAGGGAAAATAATTTCATACGCATCATAAGCTGCGGGCATTTTTTCATCTTTTTTGACAATTCCTCCAGCCTTTTCAAGAGATTCACGAATAAATTTGGCAGTGGCATTTAGTTCGCTTTTGTCTTTTATGTCTTCTGAACATAGGAAAAACCATTGCTCAATGTTACATTTCAAGTCATCATAAGTTACATGACCAGGGCGATAATCACTTCGCCAAATGGCTCGGATGAAATGATTGTTATTGCCGATTTTACATGGGAGTTCCCAGTCTTTGAAATCGATGTGTATAGCCTTGTTGTCATCGGCAAATAGATCGTCAAAACCAGTAATGGTCTTCTTTTTAAGGAGTGTATTTAGATGATTAACGGCAGTCTTTTTGCTCCAAAGCAAGTAGTTGCTTGTTTTTTGCATACTTGGGAAAGGGTGTTTTGTGATATTGTCTATTTGCGTTAAAATCTCTTTTGCCAATGAAGATTTATCATACCAAAAGTTTAATGATACATGTTTGTTGTTGAGTATCATTCTGATGGTTAGACCAGGAAATTCTTTAAATGTGAAAGCGGCAGATGTTGCGTAGCCTTTTACCTTGCCAATGTTTTTTCCACCGGCATTTTTGAAAACTTTAATGATGTTGTTATAAACCTTTAGGGCATCAGCCGCAAGATCGGTTGAGTATTCATAAGTGATGCTTCGGTCATCGTTGGGCTTGAAAATTACTTGTCGAAGGCTAAACATCGGACTTAACCCAAATATGTGAGGATAGCCAGGATCATCGATGAAATCATAAACGACAGTCTTGTCGGGATTGGTTGTTATTGCAAGTTCTCCATAGGTTTTTTTATTTACAATGTCATCAAATTCTTTGATAGTCATTTTAGTGAAATCTTTGCTACCATAGGTGAAACTTGGTTGCGTATATGCCAATTTGATGTGGCCTCGCACGAGGTGTGGGCTGTTTAGGTCGTCGTCACTGCTTTGGGCTGAAAGGCAAATAGGAATTGATAGCAATATTGATGAAATCAATATCGAAATAAGATGCTGTATTGAAAAAGTCATTGTTTTCATGGTGATAAATGTGGTTATGTTAGGAAGTCATGAGAGAAAAAGAAGGTGAGAGAGATGTGTGACTCTATCACCTTCTCTATGTGTTGAGATGGGTAATTATCGTAATTACTTAATAATAAGTTTGCCCATTGAAGTTGCATCTTCGGTTGTTACGCGTACAATGTAGATGCCCTTGTTGAAAGTTGCAGTTTCAATTGCTGTTGTGCCTTCGATAGCAACTGATTCAACTAATGCACCGCCAATGTTGTAGATTTCAACTTGTGCAGCACCCTCACATTCAATAGTTACAGGTGTGCCAGCTACAGCAGGGTTAGGATATAGTTTGATGCTGTTGCCAGGATTGCTGATAATATTTTCAACTCCACCAGGTTCGCCATAAACTTGTTCGTAGCGAGGAATTTCAATCTTGTATTCAACATCTTTATCAGATTTAGACATATCGAAGCGCAAGTTAGAGATAGTGATAGGATAGCTTGCGTTGTTGGTGATATCAACGATGTCGCTAAATGGCACGATGAATGTTGTCAATTTGTTTTTAGGAATTTCGGTGTTGGTGATGTTGAGGTTACCACGATTGCCAAGTTTGTCGGCAATAGCAATTTGCATGTTTGTGATAGTTACATTGCCAGGGTTGATGTCGAAACGCACACCATAAGGAAGACTGTAAGTAGTCAATGTCTTAGCAAGTGTGATGTAGTTGTTACGAGCTGAACCTGAACCAGTGTAAGTGATATCAAAACCAGTGCCATTTTGGCTGATAGCGAGATTTTTGCCACCACCTTGTTTCAATGACCAAGTTGAAGCATCAAATGTAGGGTCAACAGCTTGGTGATCTTTTTCGGGGATTTCTACTGTAATGTTTAATGCACCGTTAAAGTTAGATGATGCACCTGTGAGTGACACAGTGCCATTTTTATAACCATAAACAAGGCCATCAACAACTTTTGCAACGTCATCGTCGGTTGAAGCCCAGTCAACAGTAGCAGCGTTTACCTCATAAACGAAGTTGCCGATTTGAGCATCCATTTGAATTGGGTATCCACGGCGGTCGTCAACGATGTAAGAGTCGTTGATGAGGCGAACTTCTGACATAACAGTTGTGACGAGTTGTTTAGTAGTCAATCCGTTGTAGGTTGCATAGATATAACCCGATGTTTGTTGGTCGGTAGCAGTGAAAATGCCATCTTTTATTGTGCCGATATGTGGGTCGCAAGTAACAACTACTTCTGCCACATCTTTGCTCTTAAGCAAGCCATATTGGTTGTAAGCGTAAACGATAGGGCGGAATGTTGCAGTGATAGGCACTTTATAGGCGCGAGGCTCGAAAGCGAGAGTTGCAAAATTATCGTCAACTGGAGCTTTAGAGAAGAAAATAACGCCGTTACCTACGTAGCGTTCTGATACGTCAGATGGGCTATTTTTGATTTCTTCGTTAATATACATAACTGATGAGCCACCACCATCGAGGTTGATACCGTCCCAAGCACCGAGGGCTTTCAATACATAACCTTGGTCGTCGAGGGTGATACCTGCCGAGATTGATGTTTGACGACCGTCAACAACTACTGAATAGATTTTAGTGCGTTCTTTGTTGATACCCATAAATGTGCGAGGGTGACATTCGGGGTTGCCGATGTTGGTGATTTCGCCATTTTTGAGGATAATGTGTCCACTACCGCCGATTGCCTCGTCAACATCAATATGGTCGGGGAATTCATTGGTAGAGGTGCGTAGTTGGATAGAGATTTCGTCGCCAGGAGCCATTGCTGCAAGGAAGTCGGCAGATGTTCCTACACCGTGAAGAATAGCAGCATTGTCGGGGATTGCAGCTTGTCCAGGGTTGTCGCTCACGCTTTCAATTACACATTCGAGAGTGCAGTTAGATTTATAGCTGAGATTAGAACCGTCTTTAGCTTTGATAACAGCGATTTTACCACCAGTAGAATACATATTCATATTTTTACCAAACGCATTGGTGAAAAGTGAAAGCAAGTTGGGGTTTGCTGTTGGGTCGGTAGTAAACTCAAGGGTGAGCATGTTGAGAGTGTGCAAGCGAGTGGTGTTCCCTTTGTGAGTTACAAAACTATTGAAGTGAACATGGTCGATGTATGGCACACGGTCGGGGGTGAGAATCAAAAGAGGGTGGCTCACTGGGTTGAATACTATTTCACCATCGCAGTAGAGACCCATGCGAGAAATACCCACTTGGTTTACGGTAGTAGTGAAGAAGTCGCCATTGTGAGCAGCAATCATGTCGTGACCAGGAGCATCGAAGCGCGCATACATTTGTGATGGGCGTTCGGTAGCAACAGCAGCGTCACCACCATTTACTACTTGCATGTCAACATAAGGGTTTGTGAGGTCCATTTCAAGCACATGGACTGTCATAGGGCGGTCGGGCAAGCGATAGAATGCATATTCGCAACCAGGTCCTACACTGTGTTTTGGAACAATTGTGTCAATGGCATAGTTTTGTCCGTTGACATACATCGTGTTTTGAGCCGATGCAATGGTAAAGCTACTTGCTAACAATGTAGCTACCGAGAGAGCGCGGTAAAGATGTTTCATATAGGGTTAAAATTTTATGATTAGTTATTTTAATCAGTAAAATTACAATTTTATACATATATATTAATGTATTGAAGGTGTATTTTATGATATATTAACACTGAAAAAATGATTTTGAGAAACGAAAAGTTATGAAAACATGCTTTTTAGTTCCGATTATTTTGTAAATATGGGTAAAAAGTTGTATTTTTGCACAAAATTTATTGATTTTATTAGAAAAATGAAAGTAGCAATCGTTGGCGCCAGTGGCGCAGTGGGTCAAGAGTTCTTGAGAGTACTTGACGAACAAAATTTTCCTCTCGATGAGTTAGTGCTTTTCGGTTCAAGCCGTAGTGCAGGTAAAACATATACATTCCGTGGTAAAGAAATCACGGTGAAGGAACTTAAACACAACGATGACTTTAAGGATATTGATATCGCCTTTACATCGGCAGGTGCTGGAACATCTAAAGAATATGCCGAAACTATCACTAAATATGGCACAATTATGATTGACAACTCAAGCGCATTTCGCATGGACGAAGATGTGCCCTTGGTTGTGCCCGAGGTGAACGGCGACGATGCGTTTAATACTCCGCGCAACATTATCGCTAACCCCAACTGTACTACAATTCAAATGGTTGTAGCACTCAAACCTCTTAACGATATCTCTCCAATCAAACGCGTTCATGTGGCAACATATCAAGCAGCAAGTGGTGCTGGAGCAGCTGCTATGGATGAGTTGGTTAAACAATATGCTCAACTCCAAAATGGCGAAGAACCTACCGTTGAAAAATTTGCTTACCAATTGGCTTACAATGTGATACCTCATGTAGATGTGTTCCTCGATAATGGTTACACAAAAGAGGAGATGAAGATGTATCACGAAACAAAGAAAATCATGCATTGTCCCGACCTCGACGTGAGTGCAACATGTGTGCGTGTGCCTGTAATGCGTGCTCACTCTGAGGCTATTTGGATTGAAACCGAATCACCTATTTCGGTAGAGCAAGCTCGCGAAGCATTTGCTAAAGGTGAAGGACTTGTAGTGGTTGACGATCCTGCAAATAAACGCTATCCAATGCCTCTCGAAATAGCAAATCAAGACCCTGTGTATGTGGGCCGTATTCGCAAAGATATCACAAACGAGAATGGACTTTCATTCTGGGTGGTAGGCGACCAAATTAAGAAAGGCGCAGCCCTCAATGCAGTGCAAATTGCACTTTACATGATTGCCAACAAAAAATAAGAAAGATACAACGTTATTTTAAATAAGATTTTCTCTTAACCATATCCACCCAAGCAAAAAATGATTGCTTGGGTGGAGTTTTTATGGGGAAACTCTTCTCATTTGTGGAATTAGAAATAAATTCTTACTTTTGCATAAGAATTTGAAATAACCCTAAAAATACCATGATATTAACCTCTGCGACACCCCTTGTAACATCACCGGTGCTGATATTCTTTATCGTGCTGGTAATTATATTGCTGTCGCCATTGGTGCTTAATCGTTTCAAAATTCCCCATGTTATAGGACTCATTGTGGCTGGTGTGGCTATAGGACCATACGGGCTTAATGTGCTTGCTCGCGATATGAGTTTTGAACTCTTTGGGCAGGTGGGATTGCTCTATATCATGTTCCTTGCCGGGATTGAGATAGATATGTTTCACCTCAAGCGCAACCTCAAACGAGGTTTGGTATTTGGGTTGCTCACGTTCCTGCTCCCGATGGTGATAGGTACGTTGGCGAGTGTGTATCTGCTCAAAATGAATTGGGTGACATCTATATTGCTTGCTTCGATGTATGCTTCACACACACTTATCTCTTACCCTATTGTAGCGCGTTTTGGGTTGACCAAAAATCCTGCAGTGTTGATAGCTGTAGTGGGTACGATTATCGCTGTGATTGGAGCGTTACTTGTGCTTGCTGGGGCTGTAAATGTGCATCGCACAGGTGAATTTGCGTGGGGTGACTTGTGCCGATTATTGCTTGAATTGGCATTGTATTGCGTAGTTATTCTATATACATATCCACGTATCACTCGATGGTTTTTCAAGAATTATAGCGATAATGTAACGCAATATATCTATGTAATGGCAATGGTGTTTTTGGCGGCATGGTTTGCTCAAATTATCGAACTTGAAGCCGTGTTGGGAGCATTCTTTGCAGGGTTGGTATTGAACCGATATGTGCCAAATTCTTCGCCATTGATGAATCGTATTGAGTTTTTAGGTAACGCACTATTTATTCCCTATTTCTTGATAGGAGTGGGAATGATGATTGATATGCGTGTAGTGTTGAATGTCAATACGTTATTTGTTGCAGCTAATATGATTGTGGTGTCGCTTGTGGCTAAGTGGATAGCAGCATTTATCGCACAAAAAATTTATGGCATGAAAGGGCATGAACGTCGCATGATGTTTGGGCTCACAGCTGCTCACACAGCAGTTGCTCTTGCCGTAGTAACGATTGGTTATAATATGATAATGCCCGACGGCACTCGCATGATGGACGAAACAATTCTTAATGGCACGGTGTTGATGATTCTCGTTACATGTGCTGTGGCTCCTATTATGACAGCTCGCGCTGCATCAAAGATAAAGATTGAGGAGTTATCAGATGAATCGGCTATTGAAGAGAATGCATCAAAGCGCGAAACAAGAATATTGGTCCCAGTGTCGAATCCTATAACAGCACAGTCGCTCACGGAGTTGGCATTGATGCTACGCAATCCCCGTCGCAAGACCGATATTTATGCTATTCATGTGCGCAACGACAACTCTGCTGCATCGCGTGCCATGGGACGCAATGCTCTTGATATTGCAGTAAAAGCAGCATCGAGTGTAGATGCCGAGGTTGTGCCTATTGAACGCTACGATATAAATACTGTGTCAGGATTGATTAATGCTATTGAGGAGCGTGATATTACCGATGTGATTATAGGTATGCACCGCAAAGCAACGATAATCGATAGCTTCTTCGGTGCTAAAATTGAACAATTGCTCAAGGCTACCAACCAAATGGTGGTGATGACGCGATGCTTTATCCCTGTAAATACAGTTACTCGCATTGTGGTATCTGTGCCTCCGATGGCGCAATTCGAAACAGGATTCTCACGCTGGATAAGGGGCGTTGGAAACCTAACTCGTCAGGTGGGATGTAAAGTGATATTCTGCTGTCACCCCGACACTCAACCTCTTATTCGTGGGGTGTTGAAACGTGGTCGTTACGATATACGCCACGAGTATCGCGATGTGGAGCGTTGGGACGACTTTGTGTTGCTTTCTAATCGCATTCTCGAAGACGACTTGGTGGTAGTGGTATCGGCTCGTGATACATCGGTGTCGCATAGCGACGATATGGCCGATATGCCTGGATTCTTACAAAAATATTTCTCTCGCAATAACCTCATTGTGCTATATCCCGAACAATTTGGTGTGGCCGAACCAATTAATACCTTTATCGACCCAATGTCGGCCGACATTCACTCTGTGCCATCGCCTATATGGTTTAAAATGCATGGTCTATATCGCAAGATGGTGCAAATCAAGAAAAATCTCTTCAAACGCAAAAACGACAAACGAGTAGAATTGTAGTAGAAGTTTGTTTAATCGGAAACTTTCCCTGTGCTTCGCACGTTTCCCACACCATTTTACTGTTGCGCCTCTCTTAGAGAGAAGGGTGTAATGCGTTATGAATTATCTCTATGTTGTGCAATAATAAGCAAATATGTGCGTTTATTAAAAATAATGAGTAAAATTCGTTACATAACATCGGTTTGCATAGCATTGATAGCACTTGTGGGGGCTATCGGTGCATCGGCGCGTGATTTCAATGATAAGTTGATGAATCGCCCCTATGCCGATATGCGTGCATGGCACTTAGGATTCTCGGTGGGATTGCACACTCAAGATGTGAATTTTACTAACAATGGATTTGTTACCGAAAATGGAGAGTCGTGGTTTGCTGAGCAACCTGCTTTCTCTCCAGGTTTTTGTGTTAATGGATTGGTTGACTTGCGATTGAATAACTATTTTAATGTGCGATTAACTCCAGGTATGTACTTTGGTAACCGCGATATAAAGATGCGTGAGGCTACATCGGGAATGATTGAACGACAAAATGTTAAGTCGGCCAACGTGGTGTTGCCAATCGACTTGAAATACTCGGCAATGCGTTATCGCAATGCGCGTCCATATCTTGTGGGGGGTGTAATGCCAACATTTGACGTAACAAAAAAACGTAGTGAGGCATTGAAATTCAAACCCTTTGATTTGTATCTTACAATAGGATTTGGGTGCGATTTTTATTTGCCATTCTTCAAGTTTAATCCTGAGATAAAATTTTGCTTTGGTTTGATTGATGTTATTGATCAAGATCGTTCCGATCTTTCAGATGACCCCAATAAATTAAAGTTTACGCAATCAATATCAAAGGCCACCTCGCAAATGATGGTGTTGACATTCTATTTTGAGTAATATGTTGAATATCAGAATAAATATAAAACAAATAATTGTTGCTGTAGCTGTTGCGATAATGGGCACACTGCCTATGATGTCGCAAGTAGATGCACAGCACACTCAATATTTTGAAATCCCCAACTACTATAACCCTGCGGCAATTGGCACCACCGATTTTATCAAACTTCGTGGGGGTTCACGATTGCAATGGATAGGGATTGAGAATGCGCCACAATCGTTTATGGTTGCAGCCGATATGCCCTTTAAGTTCCTCGGTCAAAAATTTGGGGTGGGACTTGCTATGCAACAAGAAACCCTCGGGTTGTATGAAAACCTAAACATTGGAGCGCAAATTGCTTATAAATTCAAATTGTTGAAAGGTGAATTTACCATTGGCGCACAAGTGGGCTTATTGAGTGAAAAATTCAAAGGCACTGAGGTGTTTATTCCCGATAATGATGATTATCACGAAAGCACCGACGATGCTATCCCAACAAACGATATAGGGGGTAATGCATTTGACATGGGTGTGGGTATTTACTACACTCATAAATGGTTTTGGACAGGGGTGTCGTGCACACACCTCACATCACCTACAATTACGCTCAATGCCGAGAGTGGCGAGGGTGGTAATGAGAAAAATTATGAATTTAAGGCCGGAAGAACGCTCTATTTTATGGCTGGTAGCAATATTCCGATAAAAAATACGTTATTTGAAGTGATACCCTCTATGTTAGTGAAGAGTGATTTAACATTCATAACAGGAGAGATTACCGGTAGAGTGAGATATAATAAATTTCTCTCGGCAGGTATAGGGTACCGCTACGATGATGCGATAATGGCTATGGTAGGCGCAGAATTCAAGAATTTTTATCTTGGATATAGTTACGACTACCACACATCGGCGATTTCGAGAGCATCGAGTGGTAGCCACGAAATCATTTTAGGCTACAAACTTAAACTTGATTTATCAGAAAAGAATAAAAATAAACACAAGAGTATACGCATAATGTAATTATGAAAAAAGTTTCGATTTATCTATTACCTATCGTTGTTGCTTTGCTCGCGAGCGCATGTGCTGCGGGTGGTCAAAGCTCGGCTGGTGGCGAAGTTACCGGTGTTGGTGGCACATCATGGGCAGAACCTACTCCATACGGAATGGTGTTGGTTGACCGTGGCTCAATGGAAGTGGGTCCACAAAAGGCTGATAGTGCATGGAATTTACAAGCAAATCCTCGTGGTATTTCGGTTGACGCATTCTGGATGGATGAAACCGAAATCACTAATGCGAAATATAAACAATTTGTATTTTGGGTGCGCGACTCAATCATTCGTGAACGCCTTGCCGACCCTTCATACGGTGGCAATGAGGAGTTTAAGATTGAGGAGGACCGCGAAGGTAATCCAGTAAAACCATATCTCAACTGGAACAAAGCAATTCCCTGGCGCAATCCAAGCGAAGATGAAGCTCGTGCGATTGAAAGTGTGTATCGCATCAATCCTATCACTGGCGTGAAGGAACTCGACCCCACACAGATGAACTATCGTTACGAAATCTATAACCACACTCAAGCGGCTAAACGCAAACATCGTCTTGACCCATCACGTCGCGTATATAATACCGACCTCCCAGTGCCAACCGATGTGCCCATTATCTCAAAAGATACTGCGTATATCAATGATGAGGGTGTGATTGTGCGTGAAACTGTGACTCGTGGTCTCACTGGTGATTACGACTTCCTCAACACTTATATCGTAAACATCTATCCCGATACTACTGCATGGATCAACGACTTTGACAATGCTTATAACGAACCTTATGTGCGCATGTACTTTGCACATGGCGGATATAGCAACTATCCTGTAGTGGGTGTGAGCTGGGAACAAGCAAACGCTTTTGCTAACTGGCGTACTGAATACCTCCGTCGCGCACTTGGCAAAGATGGTGTGTATGTTGAACCATATCGTTTGCCAACTGAAGCTGAGTGGGAATATGCTGCACGTGCAGGTGTAAACGAAAATATGTATCCTTGGGAAGGTGATGTGCCTATGACCGAAGATAAGGGTTGTTTCTATGCCAACTTTAAGCCTCAAAAGGGTAATTACATAAAAGATGGACAATTGATTACATCGCAAGTGGGAACTTATTCGCCTAATGACTTTGGCTTGTATGACATGGCAGGTAACGTGAGTGAATGGACATCAACAGCTTATACCGAGAGCGTGGGACGTCTCACAAGCGACCTCAACCCTGAGTATCGTTATGATGCAGCTAAAGAAGATCCATATAAGATGAAACGCAAAATCGTGCGTGGTGGTTCGTGGAAAGATGTGGCTCACAATATACGAAGTGATATTCGCATGTGGGAATATCAAAATGAGCAACGCTCTTATATCGGATTCCGTTGTGTGCGTTCACAAATAGGTTTTGCTCGTGGTCAAAAGCAAAAAAAATAAGCGATAAGGAATAGTAAAGAAATCAATATATACTTTTTAGATAATAC
>JAFOYQ010000084.1 GCA_017424575.1 Muribaculaceae bacterium | reverse complement strand
CTGTGTCTTTTATTAAACTTTTTATTCCTGCCATATCATTTGTTTAGAAAAGCGAACCTGAGTCGATGCGAGAGTGCCCGAGGTGGGTGTATGCCAAGTCGGTAACCTCACGACCACGAGGAGTACGTTTGATAAATCCCTCTTTAATCAAGAATGGTTCATATACTTCCTCGATTGTGCCTGGGTCTTCGCCAAGTGCAGTAGCAATGGTAGTCAAGCCCACAGGTCCACCTTTGAATTTAGTGATTATAGTAGTGAGAATCTTGTTGTCAATTTCATCGAGACCATAACGGTCAATATTCAACGCCTCAAGAGCATAACGAGCAATTTCGGGGTCGATTGAGCCGTTGCCCTTCACTTGAGCAAAGTCGCGAACACGACGCAAAAGAGCATTGGCAATACGAGGAGTGCCACGCGAACGCATTGCAATCTCATGAGCTGCTTCAGCAGTACATTTCACCCTAAGCAATGCTGCCGAACGCAAAATAATTCTCTCAAGCACTTCGTGATCGTAGTATTCCAAGTGGCAGTTGATACCAAAACGAGCGCGAAGGGGAGCGGTCAATAGCCCACTGCGAGTTGTTGCACCGATGAGTGTAAATGGAGATAAAGTGAGTTGCACGCTACGTGCACCAGGACCTTTATCTATCATAATATCAATGCGATAATCCTCCATTGCTGAGTAAAGATATTCCTCAACTACAGGACTTAATCGATGAATTTCATCAATAAACAATACATCATTCTCCTCAAGCGAGGTCAATATCCCCGCCAAGTCGCCAGGTTTGTCAAGCACCGGACCTGATGTGATTTTTAGCCCCACACCAAGTTCGTTAGCAATGATGCCCGAAAGGGTAGTTTTCCCCAATCCGGGAGGGCCATGAAAGAGTATATGGTCGAGCGATTCGCCACGCATGCGAGCAGCAGTAACGAATATTTTGAGGTTTTCAACGATTTTGTCTTGCCCACTGAATGAGTCAAACTCCGATGGACGCAAGGCTTTTTCAAAATCGCGGTCACCCTCTTTTGCTCTTATGTCAAAATTATCCATTATTAATTGTTAATTATAAATGCTCTAACGGTTTCGATAATGATTTGTGGTGAAATTGCAGCCAAACAATGATAATCACCACGAAGACATGGTTTGTCGCCAAACATTGAACATGGACGGCAGGTCATGGGTAGTTGTATCATGTTTTCCTCCTTTTGGTGCCAGCCTTTGAATCCACAATAAGGGTGAGTTGCCCCCCAAATGGTTATAACTCTCGTTTTTACGAGTGTAGCAAGATGCATATTTGCCGAGTCCATTGTCACCATTACATCAAGATGATTCATCAGTGCCAATTCGGTGGGGAATCCATAGCGACGATCGGCAAGAGATTGCACTCGTTCATATTTTTTTACCCAGTTATTCAACACTTGTTGCTCCTCATCACCTCCCCCAAAGAGGAAAATCTTCACACGAGATATTTGCGACAAATCATCAACCACTTTTTCCATTGATGCCAAAGGATACATTTTACCTTTGTGTTTGGCAAATGGGGCTATGCCTATCCATATTTCATCGCCCGATTTAGGTTGAGTAATATCGGCAAACGCCGATGCGTCGGCAGCACCTTTTTCAAAGTATCCCTTAAAACGCTCCTGTATGGGTAATCCGATACGAAAAAATGCTTCGCGATAACGTGCTCTCATCGAAGAGAGAGGCAACATCACTTTGTTGTTTTTGCGTATAAGAGGCTTTGATTCTTTTACGGGGTTATTAATGCTTGCTGTGAGTATTTTTTTGAAATGACAAAACAATCTTATCCAACGAGAATAAGAGTCGTTTTGCAAATCAACAAAAGCATCTATTGCATATTCGCAACTCAACTCTTTGACCAATCGTCGGGCTCCACCTATGCCCCTATAATCATTCTTGATATTTACGCCGATAACCTTAAGGTTTTTAGGCGCATCAATAAACATCGAGGTCATTGATGGACGAGTAACGAGATAGAAATTAATGTTGGGGTAGCACCGACAGGCGCTATACACCACTGGAATGGTAAGAACCACGTCGGTAATCGCTGTAAAACGTGCTATTAACACATTCTTCAACCCTCGTCGATTATTTATTTCACTCTTAGTTGCCATAGTAAGACTATTCTAACCAACAAAGATAACGAAAAGAATTGAAAATCGAGAGTTGAATGTTGAGTTTTTAATAATTCATTATAAACCTATCAATACTCCAATGCTTTTTGGCGGTCGTGGTGGAGTTGTGTTGTGAGTGCTTCAATGGAGTTAAATCGACGTTCTTCGCGGAGGAAGTTGATGAATTCTACTTTCAATGTGGTGTCATAGAGGTCTCCCTCAAAGTCAAGTATATTTACCTCAATTGAGATTGGGGCGTTGAGATTGTCAACCGTTGGACGACAACCGATATTAAGTATTCCTCGATAACGAGCATCGTTGAGGTGTGGAATTACCACATCTACTACATACACTCCATTTCCAGGAATGAGCATTTTAGCATCAAACGTTTCAATGTTGGCTGTGGGGAATCCGATTGTGCGACCTAATTGTTTTCCTTTCACCACTTTGCCACAAAGCGCAAAGCGGTAACCCAAAGCCTCGTTTGCTTCAGTGATATTGCTATTTAATAGATGTCGGCGAATGGCAGAAGAACACACTCCCTTGCCATATTCGGGTGCTTGGAGTATTTCAATACCCACCTCTTCACCTATTAGACGATACTGGTCAAGGCCTTTTAGACGGTCTTTGCCAAATTGGGTATTAAACCCAATAACTAATACCTTCACTCCGTAATCGCGACCAATCATTTCGAGAAATTCTCGTGCAGTGAGTTGTTGGAGTTGCTGATTAAAGTCGAGTACTAAGCAACTATCTACCTTGCACGATTCAATGCGAGCAATGCGCTTATCAAGTGGTAGTAGTAGAGATGGAACATCATTGGGGCGAATGGTAGCAAGAGGGTGCTGTGCAAAGGTTATAACCAATGACTCAAGACCTCTTTGTTGTGCTTGCTCTAATAAAAAATCAAGCAGAAACTGGTGCCCACGATGCACGCCATCAAAAGTGCCAAGCACAGCGATGCGACCGATTTCCAAGTTAATATTCCCTTGTTGCAACAGATTCATTTACATTGATTTGAGTAGTTCAAAAAACTCACTACCAGGAGTCACGAGTAGAGTATGAAAACCTAATTGAGTCGCCGCATCAAGATTTTTTTGCGAGTCGTCGAGGAAAAGAGTTTCATCGGGATTTATTCCGAGTTTTTCAACTACAGTGTGAAAGATTTTAGCATCGGGCTTGATGCTTCGTGCCTCAAACGATGTTACTATGCCATCAAAATAATCTTCGCGTTCCAACCCCTCTTGGCGAAAATCCTCGGCAATGCGCGTGCGCCACATGATAGAGTTGGTGTTTGACAACATATATATATTGTAACTCTTTTTGAGTTGGCGCAATTGCTCAAGACGATATTTGGGAATGCCTACTAAGAAGTCGCAGAACGCGCTATCTATCTGCTCGTCACTCACTTCTCCATCTATGAGGGCACGTACGGCAGTGCGAAACTCCTCTTCCGAAATTGCCCCCTCTTCAAGTTGAAGAAACGGACCTTTCTGGCTATATTCACCAAGAAAACTGTCGGCATTTTTCATGCCGAGGCGTTCAAACGACGCCACGCAATTCAATCGGCGTATATCCATAATCACACCTCCAAGGTCGAATAATAGGTTCTTTATCATTGTTGAAATATCTTTTCTATTACAAAGATTGATGTAAAGATGTTTTTAGTTGTGCATGGCATCAAAAAAGTGCCACATAGCAATTCCTCCCGATACTGATACGTTAAGGGAGTGTTTTGTGCCACATTGTGGTATTTCGATGCACACATCGCATGCATTTACTACCTCTTGGTCAACACCATTCACTTCGTTGCCAAAGATAATAGCATATTTCTTCCCCTCTTCTACTACAAAGTCTTGCAATGCCACGCTGTCTTTCACTTGCTCGAGGCAACAGAGAGTGTAACCTTCCTCTTTGAGACGATTGACGCAATCGATTGTTGTCTCAAAGTATTGCCAAGCCACTGAGTCCTCGGCTCCGAGGGCTGTTTTGTGAATGTCATTATTGGGTGGAGTGGCAGTGATGCCACAAAGCATGATTTTTGAAATAAGAAAAGCATCGGCAGTGCGAAATACCGATCCCACATTGTTGAGGCTACGAATATTGTCGAGCACCACCACGATAGGTAGTTTGTCGATTTGTGTTTTATATTCATCAACCGACACACGGTTGAGGTCCCATATCGTTTTCTTTTCCATATTAAAATCAGTTTTTTAGGCGTTGGCGAGTGAAAATTGATGTGATTTGAGACGTAACAAATCCCACAATCAACACAAGTGCTAATACCACAAATAGGTCAATGAATTCTACTCTCACGGGGTAGGAGTCGATAACCATTTCAGAGGGGTCGCCGTTGAGTTTTATAAATTTGCCGTATTGTTGTGCCAAACACAATATTACTCCAATAACAATACCCACTAATCCACCAACTAATGAAATGAGCCACCCTTCAATCATAAAGATGCGTGCAATAATCTTTTTGCTCGCTCCGAGAGCATTGAATGTTGCTATGTTTTCATCTTTTTCAATGATGAGCATTGATAGTGTTGAGATGATGTTGAATGAGGCGATAATGAGGATGAACGCGAGCATGAAAAATGTAATCCACTTTTCAATTTCTATCATCTTAAACGATTGCTCTTGTTGTTGGTATCGGTCTTTGATTATATACTCATTGCCAATGATGTTCAATATCTTAGATTTCATATCGTCAACATCATGAGAGGGTGTGAGTGAGAGGTCGATTGTAGAGGCTTGTGTGGTGTATTCAAGCAGTGTGCGTGCGTTTTCTATGGGAATAATCACGCAATCGGCATCATATTCGGGTTGATTTACTTGAAACACCGATGATATAGCAAGCGAATCGGCGCAGAATGCTGTCATGGGATTGGCAGGGTTGATGCGCGAGGTGCGCGAGGGGACATATATTGAAATATAGTCACCACTATTGGCGCGTGCCATAAGAGAGACAGCAGCCCCAACACTCAATGACGCGTAGTCAATGCCTTCGTAGTGAAGCACAAGTGTGCCGTCAATAACGATAGAGTCGATGGCATACACATCGGCATATCGTGAGGAGATACCCTTTAGGGTAATAGGCATCTGCTGGTTGTTGAAAATAGCAAATGCCTGTTCGTCAATCGCTGGTATAGCGGCTTTTACGCCTTCAATTTTCTCAACGATGTTTATTAACGAATCGGCATTTTCAATTACTTTTCCCTGTGAGGGGTAGATTTTGAGTTGTGGGTCAAATTGAGATAATGATTTTGCTGCCACATCTTCAAAACCATTAAACACCGAGAGTACGCACACTATAGCCATAGTGGCCACAGCCACACCAAGCACCGAAATCAACGATATTTTGTTGACGGCGCTATGCGTTTTTTTTGAAAACAAATAGCGTAAAGCGACTCTCAGTGAGAACATTCCTATAGAGTGTTACTTAAGAAGGTTGTCGATATTTTCAATATAGTCGAGTGAATCGTCGATAAAGAAAGACAACTCTGGAGTTTTGCGAAGTTGGTAACGCACCACTTTGGCCAATTCATAACGAATTTCGCGCGCGCTGTTGTTGATGCTTTCAATCAAGGCTTCGGCCTTATCAGAAGGGAAGATTGAAAGATATGCACGAGCGATGCTTAAGTCGGGCGATACTCTTACGGCGCTAACCGATACGATAACACCTTGAGTTTTCGCTGTTTGGCGACGAAATATTTCGCTTAATTCTTTTTGTAATAATCTTGCAATTTTTGCTTGTCGTGTAGATTCCATAATTTTACGTTAAATTCAATCGATAATTATTTAGCAACGATTTTGATAGGTCGTTGCATTTGGTTAGTTGTGATAAAATAAATTCCCGAAGGTAATGTTACCTCCATATTGTTTTCTATAACAGGTAGGCGAGTGATGAGTTGACCAGCTGCATTATAGATGCAACCGTCGGTGTGTGGAGAGCCACACGTGAAGTGAATCATGTTGCCCATGGTTCTCACGCCGAGAGGGAGGTCGGTATATGCTTGTGTATCGGAGTCTCCACCCATTTTGCCGTTGAGTGATGTGTAATATCCTTGAGGAATTGCTGCAAAAGCAATCATTGGTGCAAACCACAATGCTATTCCAAATAAATATCTCAAACTTTTATTCATTTTTGTTGTAAATATTATTACCCACAAGCACATAACTAGGGGAAATTATTAAAAACTTACAAATATAGCACAAGTGGTAAAGAATTGCAAGATATGCAGGGGGTTATTTTCTTAAAGATTATAAATTAAGTGCAAATAGCGACTATTTCCTTTCGGTATTTGATTGTTTTACACTATCTTTGTGCCTATGGAAAACAAAAAACAAGAAAATAGTTGGATTAAACGCTATGTGAAACTACCATTTGTGGTTATGGTAGCATTTTTTGCATTTATCTTATTCTTTAGTGAAAACTCAACAATTCGTAGTATGGAGTTGAATAGCGTGATAGACTCTCTTAAACAAGAGATTTCGTTTTATCGCGACACAACCAATCACTACATTTATCTCAATGAGCAACTTAACACTAACCCCGAAGCAATGGAGAGAGTTGTGAGAGAGAAATATCACATGAATCGTGAAAACGAAGATGTGTATGTGTTTGAAGAAAAAAAATAAGATAATGAAAAAGAAAAAAAATAATATCTCTCAAAGTAGTCAAGCGTCTCAACCACATTCAATTTTTATGTGGTTTATAACTATAGGCATGCTTCTTGTGGCAATAGGAACTGTTATGCCATTGTTTGCACAAGATATGACTAATGAAACATTTAAGTATGTTTATGGTGCTGGAGCAGTATTGTTGCTTGTAGGTCGCTTATTCTCAGGGTATAAGGGGGATAATATTCGTCTTAAACGCTTATATCGCATCGAAAGTTGGAGTGCAATATTCTTTTGTGTAGCAGTGTTTTTTATGTTCTACGAAAGAGCTGGTGCTCGCGATTGGCTTGCGTTTACTCTTGCCGGTGGAGCGATACAAGTTTATACCTCATTGATGATTCCTCGCACCATCGCAAAAGAGAATAAGCATTAATTAAGAGTTATTTATAGTGCTAATTGACGAGTATTTCGTAACTTTGCCTCAAAATGGGATATAATCTCACAATAGACCAAGGAAATAGTTCGGCCAAGGTGGCTGTTTGGAACGGAAACGACATTGTGTTTGATGCCGTTCTTAAGCAGCTTGGCGATAAGGAAATCGATGAAATCATTAGTCGTTATCCTATCTCAGGGGCTATGTATTGCTCGGTGGCGTGTGATGGCAGAGATATAATTGCATATTTGCAAAAATGTGGCATCGCAACGCTCAATCTTAGCGATACAACACCTCTCCCCATCGCCAACGCCTACAAAACTCCACAATCGCTCGGTCGCGATCGTATCGCTGCTGCCGTGGGAGCTTGGAGCAATCACAAAGGGTGTGATATACTTGTGATTGATTTGGGTACGGCTGTTACCTACGATGTGGTCACTGCCGATGGATGCTACATCGGTGGAAACATTGCTCCGGGTGTGAGTATGCGACTTGAAGCATTGCACAACTACACAAGTCGATTGCCACTCGTGGATTGCATAGGCAACTGTCCTATGTGGGGCGAAGATACCATTACGGCAATCCGTTCGGGGGTGTTGAATGGTATTGTTGGAGAGATTAACCATTATAAAAATCAGTTGTCGCAATTTCCCATTGTGGTGCTCACAGGTGGAAATGCAACAATGATAGGAGCGATGCTCAATTTTGCACACGAGATTGACCATCATTTAGTAACAAGAGGATTAAATTGTATATTAAGATATAATGAAAATAACTAAACAATTAATAGCACTTGCTATTATCTTTTCTACAGCAATGGGCGTGATGGCCCAAAACACTTCATCGCCATATTCGCGTTATGGATATGGTATTCTTAGCGATAACGCTACATCTACACAACGCGCTATGGGTGGTGTGGGTTACGCTATGAACTCAGGACGTCAAATCAATGTAATGAACCCTGCATCGTATGCGTCAATCGACTCGTTGACATTCCTCTTTGATATGGGTATTAGTGGCTCTGCATTATGGAGCGAAGAGAATGGCAATCATGGTAGCAGTTTCGGTGGTGGTCTTGACTACATTACAATGCAATTCCCTATCACAAAATATATGGGTGCAAGTATCGGTTTGCTCCCATTCTCATCGGTAGGATATTCGTTTGGGAATGAGATTGTAAACGGTTCGAATTCGTATGAGGGATTTGGAGGATTAAATCAGTTGTATGCAGGCTTGTCGGGACGACTCTTTAATCACTTGAATATTGGTGTTAACGCATCATTCCTTTTTGGTACAACCGTAAACGATATCTACGCCAATACTGGCAATGGTGGCTCAACGCTTTTTGAGCGTGTGACGCAAGTGCGCGACTGGAGACTCCAAGCAGGTATCCAATACGATTTCTATATCGGAGCCAATAATAAATTTACTATTGGAGCTGTGTTTACTCCCGAAAAGAAATTACTCGGCGAAACCTATGGTATAAAATGGGATATTAACAACGATGAGAAACCCGATACCTTGGGTAAAACCAAAACAAATGAAAAATATTCTCTCCCAAACTGCTGGGGTGGTGGTATCAACTATCAATGGCGCGATCGCTTGATGGTTGAAGCCGATTTCACTTATCAGGAATGGGGTAAAGCTAAATACTCAGCCCTTGAGGGATTTGATAGTAACGATTTGGAAAATGCTAATGAACGCTTCGACAACCGTTGGGAAGTGTCGGTGGGTGCTCAATACACTCCTCGCCCTCGTGGTAACTATTTTCAACGTATGCAATATCGTTTAGGTGGGTTCTTTAATCATGATTATCAATTAATCTACACCAAAGACGTTAATAACAACTCATTAAAAAACAACATCATTGAGTATGGTGTGAGTGCAGGTGTGGGATTACCTATAAATGGGTTCAAAACAATGATTAACATTGGTCTTGAATATCGTCATCGCCAAGCAAACCCCAATCCACTTATCAAAGAAGATTACCTAAATATTACTCTTGGGGTGAACTTCAACGAAATGTGGTTCTGGAAGAATAAACTCCGTTAATAGTATATGGGGCAGCATTCTCGCAAAGATTTTCTACAACTCCTACCTCTCACGATGGCATTGTTGATTGTCATCGGTGTGATGTCGGCGTGTAAAAATGAGAAGAAAAACGTTGTGGAAGATGTTGAAAATGCCCATGAAACCCCTACAATGTTTACCCGCAATGTGGAGACCTTTATCTCCGACTCGGGGATAACTCGTTATCGCATCACAGCTCCTATATGGAACATCTACGAAGAGTCTAAAGAGCCTCGTTGGACATTCCCCGAGGGGTTGTTTCTTGAACAATTTGACGACAATTTTCAACAAAATGCTAAGGTGGAATGTGACTCAGCTACCTACTTTAGCAGTAAGCGCATGTGGCGTCTTGATGGTAATGTGGTGATGGTGAATGTGGCACGCGACTCGTTCCTCACTCGACAATTATTTTGGGACCAACAACATAAGCGCATCTTTTCCGATACCTCGTTCATTCGCATCGTGAGCGAAGATCGCATTATTGAGGGTTATGGCTTCTCGGCCAACGAGCAAGTTACGGAATACTCAATCAAACGCCCAACGGCTATATTCTCGGCCGATAATCTTCGACGCAGTGAACAAGATTCGATTGACTCTGAAGAAATAGATTCAGTTGATGCCCCTGCCGAAGCTACTTCCTCCTCTAATAATTCGCTTCCAGTGCGACGAGGGTTGAAGATGGCAAAAAATGCAAACTCCCAAGCAATTACCGAATAATATTTAACACCAATATATGGACGAATCAATACAACCTATCACCTGGTTAATTATATCATTAGTCTCACTCATTTTTTCAGGACTATTCTCGGGTAGTGAGATAGCCTTTATTACAGCCAATCGTGTGAGAGTAGAACTTGATATGAAAAAGGGGGGTATAAGAAGTAAAATCTTTAGCCGTTTCTTCTCCGACCCCGAGTTTTTCATCTCAACAATATTGGTGGGAAATAATATAGTGCTTGTAATATATGGTATGGGTGCAGCTGCGTTGCTCGATCCTTGGATAAAAGATGTGATTACCGATAATGAAGCACTCGTGCTGATTCTTCAAACTATCATATCTACAGCGGTGATTCTTCTCACTGGTGAGTTCCTTCCCAAAACAATATTCCGCATCAACCCCAACTCATCGCTCAAATATCTTGCACTCCCCATATATCTGTTTTATATAATTCTTTATCCCATTTCGCTATTCACATCGGGATTGTCAAAATTTTTGATGAAATTATTTGGAATTGAGGTGAAGGACTCAAAAACGGGTATGCTTTCGGTGGGCGACCTCAATCAATATCTCGAAACTACTATCGACAACATCGAAGAGGAGCAAAAACCAGTAGAAAATGAGGTGAAAATATTCCATAATGCTCTCGATTTCTCTACTACACACCTTCGCGACTGTATGATCCCTCGCAATGAGATTTTTGCTGTAGATATCGAAGAGACATCACGCGAAGAGTTGAGTGAATTGTTTACAACATCGGGTCGCTCTAAAATTGTGGTATATAAAGAGGATATCGACAACGTGTTGGGTTATATCCATGTGAGTGAACTTTTTGACCTTCAAAACGATTGGAAAGAGAATCTCAAACCAGTGGTGTTTGCTCCCGAATCATTGCTTGCTAATAAAATGATGCGACGTTTGCTCGCCGAGAAACGCTCAATGGCAATCGTTGTAGATGAATTTGGTGGTACAGCGGGATTGGTAACACTCGAAGACCTTGTGGAAGAGATATTTGGCGACATTCAAGATGAACACGACAAATCACGTATCATAGAAAATGTAATTGCTCCAGGAGTGTGGGAGTTTTCAGGTCGTGCCGAGATTGCTCACCTCAACGAAAAATACCATCTCGACATTCCAGAGGATGACGAATATCAAACTCTTGCAGGATATATCCTCGTAAAAACTGGTGCTATCCCTTCTGAAAATGAAAAAATTACGCTTGGTGAGTTGGACCTTGAAATCCTTGAAAAATCAGCTAATCGATTGGAACTCATTAGAGTAACGGCAATAACAGAAAACGCTAAAGAAGAAAAATAACAAAAAAGTGCGAAAATATTTGCACAGGTAAAATAAAACCACTAACTTTGCAACGCAAAAACCAAGGTGCCATAGCTCAGTTGGTAGAGCAAAGGACTG
>JAFOYQ010000083.1 GCA_017424575.1 Muribaculaceae bacterium | reverse complement strand
CATCTTTTACCTCTTTAGGTAGCTTGATGTCGGTACCACGACCTGCCATGTTGGTAGCAATGGTTACGGCGCCCGATTTACCTGCAAGAGCAACAACTTCAGCCTCTTTTTGGTGGAGTTTTGCATTGAGCACTTGACAAGGAATGCGACGCATATCGAGCATGCGCTTGAGCAACTCAGAGATTTCAACTGAGGTAGTACCAACAAGAACTGGACGACCTTGCTCTTTGAGTTTTACAATCTCTTCAATTACAGCGGCATATTTTTCTTTTTTAGTTTTATATACACGGTCGTTGAGGTCGAAACGAGCGATAGGACGATTTGTTGGGATTGTAACAACATCAAGTTTGTAGATGTCCCACAACTCACCAGCTTCAGTCTCGGCAGTACCAGTCATACCCGCAAGTTTGTGATACATGCGGAAGTAATTTTGGAGAGTGATAGTTGCAAAAGTTTGTGTAGCAGCTTCAACTTTAACACCTTCTTTTGCCTCAATTGCTTGGTGAAGACCATCGCTATAGCGACGTCCTTCCATAATACGACCAGTTTGTTCGTCTACAATTTTAATTTTGTTATCGTCAATCACATATTCCACATCTTTTTCGAAGAGGGTGTATGCTTTGAGAAGTTGAGTAACAGTGTGTACGCGTTCAGCCTTGATAGAGTAGTTTTGCATCAAGTCATCTTTGCGTTGTTGTTTCTCAGTGAGGTCGGTGAGATTTTCAAGTTCAGAGAGTTGTGATGCAATGTCAGGCAATACGAAGAATTGAGGGTCATTACTTTTGCCAGTCAATTCGTCGATACCTTTATCGGTGAGTTCTACGCTACGATTCTTTTCATCAATAACGAAATAGAGTGGGTCGGTGATGAAAGGCATTTCGCGGCTATTGTCTTGAAGATAGTATGCTTCGGTTTCGAGCAATACATTCTTCATACCTTCTTGGCTCAAGAATTTGATAAGTGCGCCATTCTTAGGAAGACCTTTGAATGCACGGAATAAGAGGATAGCGCCCTCTTTGCGAGTCTCTTTATCGTCAGAAGCAAGTTTAGTCTTTGCATCGCTGAGGATTTGAGTAACGAGTCGGCGTTGAGCTTGTACAACTTTCTCTACGTTTGAACGATATTCGTTAAACATTTGGTCGTCACCTTTAGGCACAGGACCAGAGATAATCAATGGAGTACGAGCATCATCAATAAGTACCGAGTCAACCTCATCGACGATAGCATAGTAATGTTTGCGTTGCACCATGTCTTGTGCAGTCATTGCCATGTTATCGCGAAGATAGTCGAAACCAAATTCGTTGTTTGTGCCGAATGTGATGTCGCAGTTGTATGCTTTACGGCGTTCGTCAGAGTTTGGTTCATGCTTGTCGATACAATCTACTGTTGAACCATGGAACATATACAATGGACCCATCCACTCTGAGTCACGTTTTGAAAGGTAGTCGTTGACGGTTACCACATGCACACCACGTTTTGACAATGAGCGAAGGAATACTGGCAATGTTGCCACAAGTGTTTTACCCTCACCGGTTGCCATTTCGGCGATTTTACCTTGGTGAAGCACGATACCACCAATGAGCTGAACATCGTAGTGAATCATGTCCCAGAAAATCTCATTGCCACCTGCAATCCAATGGTTTTTCCAAATGGCTTTGTCACCTTCGATAGTTACGAAGTCACGCCCTTGACCAGCAAGGTCACGGTCGAGTTCTGACGCAGTAACTACAACAGTTTCGTTTTTAGCAAAACGAGCTGCAGTTTCTTTGATTGCTGCAAATACTGTAGGAAGATGTTCGTTGAGTTGGTCTTCAATGATGTTGAGGATTTTCTTTTCATTGTTATCAATTTCGTCCCAAATGGGTTGACGCTCATCAAAAGGAAGTTCCTCTACTTTAGCACGAAGTTCGGCGTTAGTATTTTCATATTGAGCTGTGCTGTTAGCAATAGATTGACGCACTTTTGTGATTGCGTCGCGGAGTTCATCGTTGGAAAGGCGCTCCATGTCGGGCCCCAATGCCTTAATCTTATTTACGATAGGCATAATTTCTTTGAGGTCGCGTTGCGATTTATTTCCAAAGATTTTGCTTAAAAAACTTGTAAATGACATTGTTATATTATGTTTTAATTATTATCAACGTAAAAATGTGTCCGAAAACCAATGTAATGGACATGAAAACATTTTTTGCAACTGCAAAGATAGTTATAAATCCTAAGAAATTAAGTGTTTGAGCGATAGAATATGCAACTAAAATTGCAAAGGTGCAACAGTTGCAGAATTTGGAGAACGGATTCTCAATAATCGAGTTACAGTAGGTGCTATCGCACGAGCATCAACGGGTGTTGAGATTGTTTGGGCACTCACTTGAGGCGCAAGGATATAAGCGGGAGCAGTAGGTGTGGTTAGTCGCACAACAGTATTGCTGTTGTTTGCTCCGTTTTCGTCTTCGACTATGCTCCAACCTGGTGCTACGGTAAAAATTACATCGCCAGTATATTTTAGGTTAGTGTTGCGATATAGTGCCTCTGGATTTTCTCCAATGCGGCGAGCAATAATATCATCAATAGTATATGCACTTGTGATGCCACTCATTTTCATCAAGAATGATACTGCATCTTGGCGCATATCTACGACGTTAAGATTCCTATTTTTGATTAATTGGTGATTGAAGTATAAGTTGTTGTTGTGAATGCCGTTCACCCATTCGCCAGTGCCATGTTTGGCCATGAGATACATATTGAGCAATGACATGGCTCTGCGAGTGGAGAATTGTCCACTTGGAATATTCCACTTATCTTCATCTCTACGAGAGCGAGGGCGTGTTGGTGTTCCAGCAATGAATACAAGGGTGTTTTTCATGCCCACGGTGCTGTCAATAGTCGCAAATAACTTGGCAAGGTCGAGATCAAGTTTGATATAAGCGTCCATTGTCTCAAAACGAGCATCGGGTATGCGAGTATAAGGGTAGGGGGTGAGAGTATATGCTACGTTGAGCATATCAACTCCATCTTTATGAGTGCCGAGAGATAATGTTGTGATGTAGTCGGTTGCCACCGATGTAATTTCGCTATTTACGCATGCCGACGACTTAAACATCTGATAGCGATTTGCTTCGTAGTCGGGGAAGGTATAACGGAATGGGTAAAAATGACGATGCTCAGGGAGATCGGGATATTTGCTAATGTCTAAAGTGGGTTTCCACTCAATTTGATTGAGACGAGTAGATAGTGGCGACATGTGATTGCGTCCCGAAATAGTAGTAGGAACATCTTTATAATGAGTTGTAGTTGCCCACTTCCCAGTATTGTCGTTAATCCAAAATGCAGAGTTTGCAGCATGTCCGGCCATTAATATTGACTGAATGGCATCGGGAGCAATTGAATGCACTTGATTTAATCCATCAGCATCGATTTTAATCTCATCGGTGATGGTTGACACCAACAATGCTGCTGGTGAATATGTTTCATTTGTGAAATTCCCAATTTTAGATGGGTCAAGGAGTATTGGCGAACTTTTTTTGTTTTCAGTGTCATATACCTCGCATGAAGGGATTCCGTTGACAGATGGAGCTGAACCGCTATAAATTAAAGCGGTTGCAGCTGAAAGGTCGAGCGAAGTGCCGTAGTCGATATTTTGAAATACAACACCCTCTTTTAGTATGCGATTAAATCCCTCTTCGCCAAAGTGATTGCGAAGTTTATCGATGTATTCTTGATTTAATCCGTCAATCATGATGCCCACAACAAGCGATGGTCGCTTAGGCGTTGTTTGAGCCGAAAGCGACATCGTAATCATTGAAGCAATGAGCGACAATATGATGCGTTGAGTTATTTTATTTTCTTTGTGTTGCATCTATTGATGTAAATATATGAAACCGAACGAACCAAACTAATCAACATAAGTGGTGCGACGGCGATATTTGTTACTTGAATACCACTAACTAAAATACCTAAAAGCAAAGTTAGTGCCACAATGTTTATCACATGAAAATAATAAACAACTTTGCTCAGTTTCTTTATCCACACACATATTGCTGGGATAAAACATAGAGGACTGAATAGTAGAATTATTCCATTGGGTGAAGTTGCTTCGTTTACCGATATAAAAACAAGGAAACAAATGAAAAGCGAAGCAATTGAGTATATCCCATAAATTGTTGAATCAAACCAACGTGAAATCTGTTTTTTCTTAATGTCATTGATTGTAAAGACAATCGCTAATGTCAATACAATTGAGAAAATAAATATTGGGGATAGCAAGAATGGAGTGAGAGGAAGTGGAGCAGGTGCACCTTCGTAAATAACAGTTTCTTTAGTTACTACGGGAATCTTGTTGCCTACTGAATCGGTGATTGTTGCTCCACGCATCATGCTTTCGAGTGCTTCGGGTGCAAACATTTTTTCTCTTGTGGGGAGTGTGTAGTCAATGCCCGAGCCAAGTGCCAAGTCTATGCCTAATTGATACCACAAATAGTTGTGGTGAAAATGTCGCATTTCATCGCGATACGTCCAGTTTTCAGCCCCTTCTATGTTAGGTTCATTAAATGAAATTGTATCGTTTACAACTTGCTCAAAGAGAACTATTGGCTTGGTGGCGCAATTGTTTTTTACATAGTTATAACGATATACACAATTTTCGGGTAAGAGATTAATGTTTAGCAACTCAACCAATCGCCATGCTTGTTGAGGTGTGAGATTTAATTCTTGCTCTACAATTCTTCGATTTTCCTTGAGATAATGTTCGAGAAATAGATTGAATGGATATGCGCCAACTCTGTAATCAGTTTCCCCTTTGAGAAATTTTAGTGCGAAATTTTCGGCTTGAAACTCAAAAAGTCCATAGTTAACAGCCATATCTTGATTGTCGATTTGAACTCTTATGGCTGTGTGTCCACATAGCTCATACATCACACTGCCCGCATGGCAAGTGATTAAACTGATGCGTGGGGTAGGGGCGTTGATTGAATCATGTTGTGCCCATGACGCTACACAACCCAAAACCAATGCGATAATTATATGGACAAATCGTTTCAACATACTATTTGATTATTTCATCTCGCGGTCGCGAAGACGACATTGCCATGCCCATGCACTACGCATTGTGTCGTCGATAGAAATTGATGCTTTCCAACCGAGCACTTCGTTGGCATGCTTTGGTTCGGCCCACACTTTTTCGATGTCACCAGCGCGGCGACCAACGATTTTATGAGGTACTTTCACTCCAGTTGCGCGTTCAAATGCAGCGATAAGTTCCTTTACTGAAAGACCGATGCCAGTGCCAAGGTTGAATGTTTCAACTTTCTCAAGACTCTTATCTTGAAGCATGCGTTCTACTGCAATAACATGTGCTTTTGCCAAGTCAACAACATTGATGAAGTCGCGAATACATGAACCATCGGGAGTGTCATAGTCATCACCAAATACGCTCAACTCTTTGCGAATGCCAATAGCAGTTTGGGTAAGATATGGCACGAGATTTTGGGGAACACCATTAGGTAATTCGCCAATCTCTGCCGATGGGTGAGCACCTACTGGGTTGAAATAGCGAAGGATAACGCTCTTGATAGGAGCACCACTACGCACTACATCATGAATGATTTCTTCGCATATTTGTTTTGTGTTGCCATAAGGCGAAGTCGCAGTCTTAATAGGAGCCGCTTCGGTAACGGGATTCATATCGGGCTCGCCATACACTGTGCATGATGATGAGAACACAATGCCTTTCACGCCATTTTGAGGCATGAGGTCGAGCAAGTTAATCAATGTGTTGAGGTTGTTGCGATAGTAGAGGGTAGGTTTTTCGATAGATTCGCCTACTGCTTTACTTGCTGCAAAGTTGATAATCCCTGTAATGTCGGGATATTGCTCAAAAAGTTTTGATAAAGCATTAATATCGGTGCAGTCGGCTTCAACAAAGTCAGGGCGAATGCCTGTGATGCGTTCAATGCCATCAAGCACGTCAATATTGCTATTAGAGAGATTGTCAATGATTACAACAGGGTATCCTGCTTGTTGTAGTTCAACAACAGTGTGAGAACCAATGTATCCAGTACCACCAGTTACTAATATGCGGTCAGTTTTCATATTGCAAAATGAGTTATCAATTATCTTACAAAGATAATAAATAAAAATGATTCAAATAGTGATAATTGGCAATATCTTAGTATTATTTTATTCCAAATTATCGGACATCAATATTTTTTATTATACTTTTACAACTTTCATTCGGCAATTTTTGCAGTCAAAATCAAGGCGGAATTTGTTGTGTCCCGATGCGATGAACAATGTAGATGGTAATTTCTTTGCGTTAGATGTTTTGAGGCAGCAACCTAACTCGCGACGAATGCAATATCGTGTGGTCATGACAGTAAGTTCATGCTCGGGTTGACGCACCTCTAATGCAGGTTTTATTTTGGTCACACCGTGGTCAACATAAAATTGTTGTGCTAAGCGATTTGATACATTGTCGTGATAAGAGAGTTCTGTCCCCATCGGTGGTACGGTGTCACGATTTTCTGATAGACGATAGTCGCGCTCATATCTCATGCGATGAGTCCTTTCAAGTGTGTCAAATGCTTGACGGCGAAGGTCGGCAAGAGTTGAGGCAGGTACAAATATCTCACCAGCCATATCATTTATTGTTGTGATATTGAAGATTGTTCCACCAACTTTTTCAAGTACTCTGCGACGAGCCTCAAATTGAGGTGTTTTTGCATCTTGAAGTTCAACGGAGATAGTTGAAGTAATACTATTACCTCGTTGGTCTATAACATCGAGTGCCAATGTGTTGCGTGATGGTGTACGCAATGTAATTTCGATATTTATTAGTCGTGTAGCAGTGTCGCGAGCAAGTTCATCATCCCAATGTTTGTCCTTGTTACGATAGATGAGTGTGCCAGTTTCTACATACACTTTTGTGGCAGGATAAATGGTGTTTTTATCGATGCGATTGAGTCGGAACCCTTTGAATGGACCACCCGTATCAAAAAATCCAAGGCCATCACCATTGTGCAACTCGGTGGTGACATCTTTTAATACCATTGCATTGGCTGAAAGGAATCGTTTCACTCGACCCACTGGTTCGCCAATTGATTTTGGCGAATTGATTGAAGCCATAGTGCGATTAGATGAAATATCATCGGCAAAATAACGTGTAAAGCCACGATTAAAACTCTTGGCGAGGTTGGGGGTAAACGTAATCTTGCTATTGCCAACAGATGCACGTTGGTATTTTTCGGGATATTGTTCAATCACCTTATCAATTGCTTGACGATATGCTGCAACGGTATTTTTTACATATCCCACATCTTTTAATCGTCCCTCAATTTTGAATGAAGAAACACCTGCTTCTAACATCGCTTCAATATCGGTGATTCGATTGAGGTCTTTTAGTGATAATAGATACTTTTGATATTCGTATATATTTCCTTCAATATCTACAAGATTATAGGGCAAACGACACATTTGAGAACATTCTCCTCGGTTGGCACTTCGGCCAGTAGCAACCCAACTTGCTTGACAATCACCACTATAACTTACGCATAACGCTCCATGAACAAATGCTTCGAGTGGAACATTGACTTGATTGTGGATTTCGGCAATTTCCTCAAATGACAGTTCGCGAGCGAGTACAATTTGCGAGAATCCTACTTGCTCAAGGAATTTGGCTTTCTCCACCGAGCGAGTATCGCATTGTGTGCTGGCATGTAGTGCGATAGGGGGGATATTCATGCGCAAAATCCCCATGTCTTGCACAATAAGGGCATCAACACCTATGCGATAAAGGCTATGGATAAGTTGTTCTACCTTTTCAATCTCATCGTTATAAACAATGGTATTGATAGTGATGTAAACTTTTGCGTTAAATTGATGAGCAAATTCTACCACTTTTGTGATATCTTCGAGCGAATTTCCGGCCGCAGCACGAGCACCATGACTTGCAGCGCCCATATACACTGCATCAGCACCATGTTTTATGGCTTCAATTGCAGTAATTGCATCACGCGCCGGCGCAAGCAACTCAATTTTACGTGGTATGTTTTTTCCTTTGCTCATAATCCACTGCAAAGGTAGTAAAGATGTATTGAAAATTCGCTATGAAAAATTAAAAATCTACATTAATTAAAGTCTTTGACTCTTTTTGAAAATCTATTGCAAGTTTATTTTTGAGATGTTTATCTTTATGAGTATCTTTGCATTAGATTCTTTACTATGATATAATTTTATGAGTGAATTATTAGCAAAGGCGATAAATATCGCAATTGAGGCTCACAAAGGGCAAGTAGATAAGGTAGGGATGCCATATTTGGGGCATGTGATGCGAGTGATGTTGGCTGGTCGCACCGACGCAGAGAAAATTGTGGGCGTTCTTCATGATGTGGTTGAAGATACCGATTGGACTTTCGACGCATTGCTTAATGAAGGTCTCCCTACGGAAATTGTTGATGCTCTCCGATGTGTGACAAAGGTCAATGATGATGAACCTTACGATGATTTTATAGCGCGAGTAAAGACAAATCCATTGGCTGTTGCTGTAAAAATCAATGACCTAACCGATAATCTTGATGTGCGACGATTGAACGAAATTACCGATAAAGATGTAGCAAGATTGCGCAAGTATCACAAGGCATACAAAGAATTGACTCAAATTAATAAGTAATAAATTCACAATAATACAATGTAATTAAAATCAAATTCTTACCTTTGAAAATCAAACTAAAACCCGTAATACGAAATGAGAAAAATAATTATAGCAGCCTTATTGGTATCAACAGGTGCATTTTCCCAATCTGCGATAATTCCAGCCGATGTGGAGAAACCTTATAAATATGAATTTACGATAGTTAAGGAACTTGCGGCAACTCCTGTAAAGGACCAAGCAAAAACTGGGACTTGTTGGAGTCATGCTATGACTTCGTTTATGGAGTCGGAGTTGATTCGTACAGGTAAAGGTGAACATGATTTGTCGGAAATGTTTGTAGTGAGACATAATTATATTCGTCGCATAAAAGATAATGTGCTTCGTCGAGGTCGAGGAAATGTGGCACCTGGAAGTATCGGTCACATGTACACATGGGTAATGAAGAATGTAGGATTAATGCCAGAGGAGGCTTATCATGGCATTGCTTATGATTCGGAAAAACACAATCATGATGATCTTAATCAATGGGTGAAGTCGATAAATACCACTGCTATTGAAATGAAGAAACCTCTTCCCGTAGAGATTGTAGAGGGGGTACTTGATGCATATTTGGGCAAAGTGCCACAATCGTTTGTGTATCAGGGAAAGGAATATACTGCCGAAAGTTTCCGCAATTGGATGGGATTGAATCCTGATGACTATGTGGAGATAACAAGTTTTACACATCACCCATTTTACGAAAAAGTGATGGTTGAGGTGCCCGATAATTGGGATTATGAAAAGATGTATAATGTGCCACTTGAAGATATGATGCAAATAATCGATAATGCAATCAATAGCGGTTATACAGTAGCATGGGACGGCGATTTAAGCGAACCGGGATATGCTTTCCAACATTATGTGGCAGTAAATACAGTGGAAGATATTCGCAATCAGAAGCAATTAAGTGCAAAAGCCGTCGAAATTCCGGTAACGCAAGAAAGTCGTCAAGTGTATTTTGAGACATTTCAAACCGTAGATGACCACTTGGAGCATATCACAGGCATTGCAAAGGACCAAGATGGTGTAAAATATTATAAAACAAAAAATTCATTTGGCACAGAGCGAAATGGTACAGGTTATCACTACCTATCAGAGGAATATGTAAAAGGCAAAACTATATCGATAGTAGTAAATAAAAATTCTATTCCGAAGTCAATAAGAAAAAAGTTGGGAATTTAAGATTTTCCTAATAGAGGGTGTTATATATGAAAAAAGGAGCAAATTTTGCTCCTTTTTCTATTTAATCTCTCTAATATCGTAAGGGGTTTCTTGGTAGACGAAGTAGTTGAGCCAATTTGAGAAAAGCAAGTTGGCATGCGAACGCCAGCGCACTATGGGTTGTTGTGAAGGATCGTCGTTGAGGTAATAGTTTGCTGGAATGGCTGGATTTATACCTTTTTCGAGATCGCGGTGATACTCAAAATCAAGTGTGCCAGGAGAGTATTCAGAGTGTCCAGTGATGAAAAACTCGCGTCCACCACGAGCCATTACCATATACACACCACTATCGTCGCTTTCAGCAATGATTTTTAATTCGGGGACCTTTTCAATATCTTCGCGACGCACTTCACTATATCGACTATGAGGCACATAGAAAACGTCGTCAAAACCACGGAAAATGGGGTTGCGTTCGTCTTTTACACGATGCTCAAATACTCCCGAAATTTTTTTGTCGAGGACATATTTGGGGATGCCGTGATGATGGTATAGTCCAGCGAGTGCAGCCCAACAGATGTATAGGGTAGAGGTGACATGTTTCTTTGCCCAATCAAAAATCTCAGTTAATTCTTCCCAATAATCAACCTCTTCAAAATCAACCTTTTCAACGGGAGCGCCTGTAATGATAAATCCGTCGTAGTTATTGTGTTTGATGTCGTCAAACTTTTTATAGAATGTTTCAATATGCTCACGTGGAGTATTTTTTGAAACATGGCTATCGGTGTCAATAAAGTCAAGTTCAACTTGAAGAGGAGTGTTAGAGATAAGACGCAAAAGGTCAGTTTCTGTCATGATTTTCAACGGCATGAGATTGAGAATCGCAATGCGCAATGGACGAATATCTTGCGACGATGCTCGTTGTTCATCAATGACAAAAATGTTTTCAGAACGTAATGTTTCTACCGCCGGAAGCGATACAGGAACTCTAACAGGCATAAAACTTCATAATTTTGATTAACATGACAAAGTTACTACTTTTTGTCCATTTAGTCAAAATCTATGATTGATTATCAAGATTATCCCTGATTTTTTCAATCAGAGGTATTACATCGTTTTTGAGATTGTCGAGAGATAGTCTATGCTCTCCATCAAATGTGTAGTAATTGTCGTAGAATTGTATATACTCCTCGCTACAGTTTACAATATTGTCATTTGTTGCAAATAGCCCGTGAGTGATGTCGAGTTCGGCTTGAGTTAACCCCTTAAACTGTTCCTTTTCAAGGTTTTCATAAAGGTCACATAATTCAGGAGTTATTTCAAATTCGGTTGCTCCATCTTTTCGACTACTAAAAAAAGGATTAACCCCTATTTTGTTGCGCAATGATTGAGATACATGAAATGCTGGATTGACCAAAATCTTTTGGTATCCTCTTAGTTTTTGAGCAAACATACCACCCATTGAAGTGCCTATGGCGAGGGCAATTTGTTCCTCTTTGCACAATTGTAGCAACATATCCAATGCCTCTTGTGGGTTAATAGGTAGGTCGGGACTGACGATTGTATCATGCGGAAGAAGTTCTCTTAATCGAGTTGCAGTGCTCGAATTTCCTGAAGAGGAGAGTCCGTGAATGTATAATATATTCATGCTACTATAACTGATTAGATATAAACTCGATACACTTCGTCGATGCCTTCAATTGCATTGATGCTTTCTATTGCTTCATTAAGTTCTCTCACAGAGTGGATAGCAAAGTCAATAGTACATTCGGCAATGTTGTCAATGGTGTTTGTTGCTAAGTCGGCCATTGAGAGATGTTGTTGCTCAGTAATACACTCTATCAAGTCGCTCAACAAATGGTAACGGTCGATGCCACGAATAATCAATCTCACTGGATACAAAAATTCGGGATCTTCCTCGAAGTTTACAGGTACAATAGAATCGCCCTCGTGTGAAGCTAATGCAATTGCGCTCTTACAATTTCGTTTGTGGAGAGTAATGCCGTTTCGTTGACTCTTAAATCCTATTACCTCTTCGCCTGGGATAGGGTGACAATGAGGACAAAGAATGTATTTTATGTGCTTTTGATGAGATAGATATGTTCTAATCTGTTTTTTTGCGCGATAGGTGAGCACATGGTTAATCCAGTCGGGGCGAGGGTTGACATTTTCGTCAGTGCCAATCTCTACGCAATCACCACGCTGCAACACAGTTTTAACCGATGAAAGTCGGCCGTTGATACGCGCATATTTTGCATGTTGTCCTACTTCACTATGAATTTCATAGGCAAAGTCGAGTGCAGTGGCATCTTTGGGTAGAATAATCGCTTTACCTTTAGGGGTAAACACCATAATATCATCGTTGTAGAACGAAGACGTAACACCCTCCATGAAATCCATCTCATTGCTATGGTGAGCCACATCTTTAAGTACTTCACGGAATTTGTCGAGCCATGCTTTGATGTTTTTTTCGCTTCGTTCGGCAGTGCAACCCAATCGAGAGTTTCTCACCATGCGTTCAGAAGAAATGTGCACCTCTTCCCACTTGCCTCGAGGAGAAAGCAACTTTACATGGAAACTTTGATACCCATTCTCTTTAGGTGCATTAATATAGTTGGCTACGCTACCTGGACGTTCCTTAAATACGTCGGTAAGAACGGCGTATATGTGCAGACTCATCTCTTTTTCAGAAAGTTGAGTCATGTTGGGGTAGATGATGCGAATATAATGTTTGCCCGATACATGATAGAAATCACACCCTTTATTTTTCATCTTACGCCAAATACTAAATGGTGGACGAAAACGCATCTCGGTGCGAGCCTTGATTCCCTCGCGCGAGAAAATCTCCTCAATGCGTGAAAGGAATGTTTCGGTCATATCTTTGATATTCTCCTTTTCTTGAGCAAGGAGCGATTCTATTTCGGCATATTCTTGAGGACAGCGATAACGGAACGATAGATTTTCCAATTCGCTTTTAATATGGTACAACCCCAAACGATTAGCAAGAGGAGCGTAGAAATAGTCGGTTTCTCCAGCAATTTTCATCTGCTTATCGGGACGCATACTGTCGAGTGTGCGCATGTTGTGCAAACGGTCGGCGAGTTTTATGAGCAACGCTCGCACATCATATTGTATCGATTCAAGAATCTGTTGATAATTGTCAACCTGTTTCGAGCGTTCGTAGTGGTCTTTTTTCTTTTTTGTCACAACTCCCACAAGAAATGCTACATCGTCGCCAAATTGTTTGCGAATATCTTCAATCGTGTAGTCAGTATCTTCTACGACATCGTGAAGAAATGCTGCCATGATGGGATTTGCGCCCAATTCAAGTTCTTCAGCAATAATGCGTGCTACGGCAATAGGGTGGAGGATATATGGTTCGCCCGATTTGCGAAATTGTTTAGAGTGTGCTTCACGTGCAAGATTAAAAGCTTCCTTGATACGAAGCATATCTTCGGGTTCAATGCGACGCTTAATAGCGTCAAACATTTCATTTATATTTTGCTCTATTATGGCATTATAATCCTTTTCCATAAATCTAACATTTAAGGTCTAACGACTAAGTATTATTAACGCAATCACGATAGATTATTCTATCGTGAGAAAAAACTTGCATAATATACCACAAAAGTAGTTATTATTGCCAATAAAACAAAAAAGCGGCAACGAATATTTCGCTGCCACTTATCAAAAAATATAGAATATTATTTATATACGATATTCTGGAATGGACAATCTTTGAGGATAACTCTTGATTTAGTGCTTTCTTCATCACCTTTCATATTTAATTGCTGGCTAACCATCCAATCAGAACTGCTATAATCAGTAAAATTAGTTAAATCTCCCATTTCTGATGTGGTAAAAGATGTTGAGCTCCAACTATGCCCATCATTATCACCTGAATCTTTAAGATGATACAAATGGTTGTTGTACACAATACCTGCCGTTACAACTGTCCCTATCATTGACTCTCCATTTTCGTGTGTATAACCATAATTAATGCAATATTCTAACGCAACGTAATAATCGCAATGACCAATTATGCCTCCATGTGTAGCCTCTTTTGCTGGTCCAACACTGCCACAATTATAGCATCGTTCAACGTGAGAATCCTCGGCTGCGCATTTCCCTTCTTCCATATAACCAACAATTCCCCCCATGTGAGCTCCAGAAGAACGGTCAGAAACAATCGTTCCAGTATTAGCACAATTATACACATGGACATTGTCGTACTCTTCAAGACCTTCAGCATCTTGCCCGAGAGAGCCACCAATACCACCAATCCCTTTGAAATATCCGTTTCCAGTAATTGTACCATGGTTAGCACAATGGTTTACTCTGATTTTATCGGAATCGCATTTGCCAACAATTCCACCTACACACCCCCAATCACTACTTGACGCAGTAACATTGCCGTAGTTGCCACAACGAGCAATTTTAGTCCAGTCTTTACCTTCTTTGCCATCGGCTGAGATGAGACCAACAATACCTCCAACAAAATGCTGACCACTAATATTACCTACATTGGCACACTCATTAACCCAGGGTTCATCATCTTTATTAAATACCTTGCCAACAATTCCACCTGTTCTCACTCCTCCAGCAATGTTGCCATAATTAATACATTGCTTGATTTGTCCAAGTTTGTTGATTTCTCCAACAATTCCTCCAGTGAAATCTCCTCCATATACATACCCATCAAAAGAGCAACTTATTACAGCTTTATTCCCATCATCAAAATATCCCACAACACCACCAGTGTATCTTCCTCCAGTATTGTTATAAACGTTAGCTTTTACAGAAATTCCTTCAATTATTGATTTGTAAGCACTGCCTACTGCACCACCTATACTATTCCCAACTTTAGTATTGTCTTCTGTTCCATCTGCTTTCTTCTGTTTTGTTATTGTGCATATTATTGATGCTTTAGTGGGATCAAAGTGGCTTATTCCTGACGTTGGGTATAATGTTTGGTTTCCACGAAGCGTTGATGATTTCATGTTTCCAACAATACCCCCACCAATGGAATTAGCCTGAATTTGAAGCCCTGATATTTGTGTGTTGGCTTTACCATATAATGGAGTGCCGATATTAAATATCGTTCCTTCAATTTCTCCAGCTAAACCACCTACATAAGAGTCGCCAATTATAGGTGTCATAATGTAATTATCTCCTTTCAAAGATAGCGTTTTAGCTTTTATATAACCAAACAATCCTCCCACATAACTATTTCCTTTAATCTGTATTTCACAATTATCACTTTCTACAACATTATTATTGGCAAATGAGAGTAAATCGTCTGATGCAGTTGTATATTTGAGATAGCCAATGATGCCACCAATATATTTCCCTCCATTTGTAATTATACACGATTGGTTATTGGTGATTGAAAGTTGGTGAGCAATTTCGGCATATCCAATAAATCCCCCACAATAGTTAGTGGCTCTAATTGGAGATAGAACCCTGCAATTGTCTATTCTACTTGTAGCCTCAGATAGATTTGAGATTGCTCCGATTAATCCACCTACTTTGTTATTCCCTGAAATAATTTCAGCATTGTCATCAATTGATGCAGTGTGTCTAATTTCAGAGTTTGTAATATCAAATGAGTGGTCGTTAACATATCCTATGAGTCCTCCTACATTTTCGGCTTTATTTGAAACTGATGAATTTTCATTTCCCACTCTGAATCTGCTCCCTGTACTAAATTTATCTATAGAACAATAGCAATTTTGATAACCAATAGCACCACCTATATTTTTAGACCCCGAAACTATGGCTTGCATAGTTACATTATCTATATAAATCTTGCCATTCTCTACCTTTCCTATGAGTCCTCCAATGTTATTAGTCCCAGATATGTTTCCATTAACCGATACTCCACTTATTTTTACTGTACCTTGAGCATATCCAGCAATAGTTCCTAAATCTTCCCCATTACTTATACTCACATTCTCGATTCTCCAATTTGAGATTGTGGCTCCATCTTTTAATTGTCGAAATATCCCAGCTTGATTTTTTCCGTTAATTGTAATCCCAGTTAATATAAAGTCGTCGCCATTATAATTGCCAGCAAATGCTTGAGAAGCCAATCCTTCTCCATCATTTTGTTCATCGTTAGACCATTGAAAAGATGCTGTTTGCTTAAAATAAAATCCGGCACCTGAATATTCGTCTTGGCTGAGGGCATAAATAAATTCGTTAAATTTTTGATTGGAATTAATCATAAAAGGTTTCTCCTTAGAGCCATCACAAATAAGAGGATTGAAAAATTTAGAATAAACCCCATTATTAGTGTTGACAATAGTGATTAAATGATTATTAACCTTAGCAATATAACGATGATTTATAGAGTCGGCTTTGATTATATAATTGCCATTGGGAATGCTTGCCTCTGTCGGAATTGTCAATTTTACTTCCGACGACTTGTCATCAATGGTTGAGATAGTGGCTTGAAGCCTACCAACATAAGATCCTTCAATTTGAATAATGTCAACACCGCTATTAAATATTGATGATGAATGAATGTGAGGGATTCTGAAAAAACTCAAATGATGGCCATTATACTTTTCTAATCGAGAGTTCTTAAAAAGATCATTAACATCTTCGTTGCAAGAATATATGCTTAATGAGAATATTGCCAATAGCAAAAGTTTCAAAGTCTTATTCATAATTAGTACTATTTATGTTGATTGTTTGGTCATTTCTGAAGTGAAAGGAATAGGGAATGAGTTGCCCGAACTTAAAGAGGGTATAGTCCATAGTTCTGATGAATTGCCTATATCCCAACCGTCATAACTTTTAGGATTTGAGATTTCATTAATGGAAAGTTGAATGCCATAAGGGTAACTTACTAAATTATGACTTGTATAATAATATAAATTATCAAGGGAACTATTTGCTCCAAAAATACTAATCATATAATGAGGTTTGGTATCGGCCAATGTTAGACAATTTGAGATGTCAACGTTTTGACCTGTATTGCCAGCTATATGGCCGCAATCAGCATTAACTATGCCTGTGTTTAGACAATCTTTAACAACGCCACGGTCATGAAGTTTTCCAACAATCCCACCCATAGCATATTTATCAATATTGTTGCATGAAATTGTATTTGCATTTACACATTGTGAAATGATAACAACATTATCGGTATAGTCGGCAGCACCCTTAGATATTGAACAAGCTCCCCCTAAAATGCCCATAACTGTGCCTGGAATAATAAATGCTGCAGCGACACCTCCCGTTGCTACAACTCCAGCAACGGCTGCTCCAATTGTACACACCGTAGTTGCAACAAGACTTATCCCCTCTAATACGGAAAGTGCTATTTCTTTGTTTTCATTTTCCTTATTTATCTTTTCGGCACGTTCTTGCATTGTTTTATTAATTTGTTTATTAAAAAGTTTTGCATTCTCCTCTTTTCCTTCACTTGCTAAGGTTGTAAGATAATCAGATAGCGCGATGTTATTATTAGAATGTTCAACAAATGCTTGAGATGAAAAAGAGGGAATTTCAGCAAAGTTATAAGTTGAACGAATGTTATTAATTTCTGCAATAAGATTATCGACACGATTACTCAAATCGACCTTAATATCAGTTTCGAGGGCCTCCACATGATGAGGATTTTTCAAATGATCGATGCCAAAGCTCCATAATGTTATTGAGGGAATTTTCATAATTGATTCTATCCCTACTTCGACTGCGAGCATGATGTGTTTTGCTGCATTACCCATTTCGACAGCTTCTTCAACGACTGCACACACTGGACCGAGGAACGATAAAATTATTTCAGCACTGCCAAATACAATTTCGCAAATATTCAAATCTGACCATTCTCGAGGGTCTCCAAATTCGCCCACAATGCCACCAATAGGAGTGTTTCCTCCCGATATAGGACTATAATTACTACAATAATGAACCATTGTGTTATTCCCTGATAGACCAACAATCCCAGCAGCATTAGAGCCCGATGCGGTTATCACTCCATAATTTTGACAACCAGCATAAACTCCCGAATTTGATAATGCAGATATTCCTGCAACATAATTATTCCCCTTAATAGCACCATTGTTGATGGTGTTATGTATTACTGAGAGAGATGTGTGTCCAGCAATGCCTCCCACATGGTCTGTGCCTTTTACCTCACCTGTATTTAGCGAACCAAAACAGCCTAATTGGCCCTCGCCACACAATCCTCCAACATGAGAACTCACTCCCGATATATTTCCAGCGTTTTTGCAATAGCGAAGATAGGTGTTGTTATATATTGCTCCATTATCTGCCGAATAAGCTACACGTGTTGAACCAATAATGCCTCCAACTCCTTCATATCCTGTTATTGTTCCACTATTTTCGCAACCTGAAATCCAAGACACTCCCGAACCTCCACAAATACCACCCGAGCCTCGGCCGATTGAACTACCACTATCTCCAGCATATTTAATGGCTCCTTCTATAGCTCCGGTGTTAACACTTGTTGTTACCGACAATGTATCGGCAACCCCAATAATGCCTCCTGCTCCAGCATAATTTGTTGTAACGGTGCTTGAATTTTTACATAAATCAATTGATGTTAATGAATAAGCACTACCACTCCCCACAATGCCACCAGCATTATACTCAGCGTTAATAACATTATTGTCCGATTCGCATTGTTCGATTAATCCCACAGTCGTCATGTCAATGAGTCCCACAACACCACCCACAGCAAAGCCATTGTTATCGGCTTTAAGCTTGCTATTTACAACTTTGCAGTTAATAATAGATGATGAGGTGCGTTCGCCACTCAACGTCATAAGGCATCCTGCAATACCACCCACACCCACAGCTCCAGAGATATCAGCGTTGGCTATTGTGAGATTTTGAATGGTTGAATTTGTTATATGTCCAAATAAACCTACACCACAAAGTTGGTCATGATGGCTATACATGTTTTTGATTTTATGACCACCTCCATCATATGTCCCGACAAAAGGATATGCAACATTCCCAATAGGGGTCCACCCATTTTCATGTTTGCAATAATACGAAGCATCATGAAGTGAAATATCTGCAACTTGCTTAAAGTAAGCTCCGTTGAATTTATCATATTGATAAAAGTCTTGTACGCCTAATGTTAGATTATATAGGTGTGGACCACATGTTACAATATATGGATCTTCGGCTGTACCCGAACCGGTCATTTGCAATGTCTTGTCAAAAGAGTCGATTATTCTAACATTTTTCTTATATATTTCAATGCGACAACCAAGTCCAAACTGCCTGGTGATTTCCTCTTCGCTATTATCTGATTCTATTTTATATTCAAAGTAAAGCAAACGATAAACACCATCGGCAAGTCCCTCTTCAAGCTTTACAATTGTTTTGCCATCGCTTTTTGTTGTGATACATTTGCGCGATATTTCAATGTCATCTTTAGTGAGCATGAAACATTCAGTTGTATCATTGAAATGGAAATTTTCGGCTTCGACTCCCAATTCAAATGTTTTTAGGTCTCCAATATAATTATCGATAGGCTTATTGGAGTTTGGATTGTCAAAGTCATCTTCGCATGCCACAAACAACATGCCTATTAACAATGTGATAAGTTGAAGCTTTTTCATGATATGCATTATTAAATTTTTCTAATTGCAAATATATGAATATGTATTGTTATTATTCATCGTTTTAGTAAAAAAAATGATAGGGATTTTGCAAAAAATGCTAATCCCTACTGATGAATATTATATAGCTACAAAGATTTTATTGTCTTATTCTGTCGTCAAACGACGTGAGAGCAGCTTTTGCCCCTTCGCCCATTGCTATTACAATCTGTTTGTAAGGCACAGTTGACACATCGCCAGCGGCATACACGCCAGGGATAGAGGTGCGACAACGTTCGTCAATCACGATTTCTCCCATACGATTAGTCTTAAGTTGCTCTGCAAAAGGTGTGCTGTTTGCCGCTAACCCTATCTGCACAAACACTCCGTCGAGGGCTATCTCTCTCTCGTCGCCATTGGTGCGATTCTTCACTCGCAAGGCTGTCATTTTTGAGCCGTTGCCCATTACTTCGGTAGTTTCGGTTGAAGTAAAAATCTCTACATTTGCAAGGCTTTGCGCTTTCTTTTGTAGCACTTCGTCGACCTTAAGTGTATCAGCAAACTCGATTACAGTAACTGTGCGACATATCCCAGCGAGATCGATTGCTGCCTCGATGCCCGAGTTGCCACCACCTATCACTGCCACATCTTTTCCTTGGTAGAATGGTCCATCGCAGTGAGGGCAGAATGCTACCCCTTTGCCCAAATAGTCGCTTTCGCCTGGCACATTGAGTTTTCGCCAACTTGCTCCTGTGGCAATGATAAGCGACTTGCTCTCAAACACTTCGCCGCCTAAGGCAAATACACGCTTCACGTCTCCCTCTAAATCTACGCGTTCAACTGTGCGTTGCTCAAATACCTCAATTTTATACTCAGCAATATGCTTTTGAAGATCGGCAGCGAGTTTTTCGCCAGTGGTGTAGGGGACCGATATCACATTCTCGATACCTACGGTTTCTTTCACTTGTCCACCCATGCGCTCGGCCACGATAGCCACTTTCAACCCTTTGCGTGCCGAGTAAATTGCTGCCGAACTGCCGGCAGGACCGCCACCCACTACAACCACATCATATTCTCTTATAGTTGGCTCACAACTATCATCGTGTTGACATTCAAACGTATCTTCCATTTTGCGAAGCAATGTTGCCAAATCGCCACGACCAGTGTGGAATTGTTTGCCATTTGCAAAAACCGTTGGTACGGCTTGAATGTGGAGCGAATTTACTTCATCTTCAAATCTTGCACCATCAACCATTTCGTGTGCGATATTGGGGTTGAGCAAAGCAAAAATATTGAGCGTTTGCACCACGTCGGGGCAGTTTGTACAACTCAATGATACGAATGATTGCAACGTAACCTTTTCGTGAACACTTTTTATGCGTCTAACGATTGCTTCATCGGGTAGATTTTTCCCTTTGCCGTCGGCGTTGAGCACAGCCAAAAGTAGCGATGTGAACTCATGTCCACCAGGAATGCCACGAAACTTCACGCCAGTATCTTCACCCTCTTTAAGCAATGAAAACTCAAGGATTTCGTTATCGCTAACTTCAGCAAACGTAGCAGATAATCTTGGTGAACAACTCACTACATCGTTCACGAAATCTACCAATTCTTGAGCGTCACTGCGACTTGGATTGAATTTAACAGCAAAAGAGAAATTGCCTTCAAGAAGTTGAAATACACTGATTACTTGTGATTTTATGCTTTGGTCCAACATGATTTGAATATTTAGAGTTTTAAGTGACTCGGCGAGCCGTGTCTGAATTGAAAATTAAATAAAAAGGAGTGCGATAGGGTAGTTTAGTTGGTTGATTTTTTATTTCGCACTCCTCATTTTGCATTATCTTAGATTTTTCCTACGAGGTCGATGCTTGGTTTGAGCGTTTCTCCGCCCTTTTTCCATTTAGCAGGGCACACCTCGCCATCGTGAGTAGCCACAAATTGAGCAGCTTCCACCTTGCGCACGAGTTCGTCAGCGTTGCGGCCTATGCTGTTGTCTTGAATTTCGGCAATCTTGATTTTACCCTCAGGATTTACCACAAAAGTGCCACGATAAGCCATGCCATCCTCTTCAATCATCACGCCAAAACCGCGAGAAATTACGCCTGTTGGGTCGGCCAACATTGGGTAACCGATTTTGCGAATTGATTCACTTGCATCGTGCCATGCTTTGTGTACGAAGTGAGAGTCGGTGCTCACCGAATATACCTCAACGCCGAGCGATTTAAGGTGATCATACTTTTCAGCAAGGTCAACAAGTTCTGTTGGGCACACAAAAGTAAAGTCGGCAGGGTAGAAAAAGAAGATAGCCCATTTGCCCAATACATCTTCGTGCGATACAGTTTTGAACTCGCCATTGTGATAAGCTTGAACTTTAAACTCGGGAAGTTGAGAATTGATAATTGGAGTCATAATTTTTATAGTTTTAATAGTTAATAAATATTTTTCGTTTAGTTGATTTTGATTTGTTGTTGAGGTTATTTCCTCGTTTCTGATGCAAAGATATAACCACCATTCAACATCATAACAATTTTTCCAATTGATAGTTTTTATAGCACGATAGATGTAATCTATTTAACCCCATAACCACTTGTAATATAGAGATATATAAAACATTCTTCATCCACGTATACTACAACTCCCCACCTTTTCAAAAGGTGCTATAGCTCCGCAACTAATGGGGATAATATATAATGAACTCTATCTAAATAAAAATTCGCGTAAATCTGTGTGAAAAACTTTGCGTGAGGGTATTAATATAAAAATTTAAGTATTTTTCATAAAACTATTTCCTAATTAATAGCCTTTTAATTAACTTTGAAAAATCATTTAATTTAGAATTAAAAATGTCTGATATAAAAAAATTGCAGGAATGCATCTCACAATTTACAGAGGAAAGAGATTGGGATCAATTCCATAATGGAAAAGATTTAGCTATTGCATTGTCGTTGGAAGCATCAGAATTACTTGAGAATTTTTTGTGGAAATCACCTAATGATGCTAATCTTGAAAAAATCAAAGAAGAATTAGCAGATGTTATAAACTATGCTTTTCTTATCGCTTCTAAATACGATTTGGATATAACTCAAATCGTTTTAGATAAACTTAAAAAAAATGCTGAAAAATATCCAATACATAAGGCTAAGGGTTCTGCAAAAAAATATACTGAATTATGATTGTATATCGTAAATTTAAGCGAGAATTTGTTGAAGATGTATTTAATGGTTCTATTGCAGATGAAATAGATAGAGCTTTTGTGAGACATTTGGGAAGACATACATCTCCGAATGAAGTACGATCATGGAAAAATTCCATGATGTACATGAATAATGTAGTTAATACTAAAGATATACCAGATGAATCAGAAATTGCAATAGAATACCAAATTCCATTAACATCTAAACGTGTAGACTTTATTATTGCAGGTCTTGATGGTGATAAAAAAGGGAATATCGTAATTGTCGAATTAAAGCAATGGGAGTCAGCAAGAATATCAAACAAATCAGCAATTGTATCAACAAGATTTCAGCACGGAGAGCAAGAAGTTGCACATCCTTCATATCAAGCTTGGTCATATGCTGAAATGTTATATAATTATAATGAATCAATACGAGATAATCAAATAAGTATTTCCCCATGTGCATATTTGCATAACTACCAATCAGATAATGTTATCTCTAATGCTCATTATAATGAATACATAGAAAAAGCACCTCTATTCTTAAAGAATGATGCCAAGAAACTCCAAAATTTCATTAAAAATCGCATTAAATATGGATCGAAGAATGGAATCGTTTGGATGATAGAGGATGGAAAATTAAAACCTTCAAAGCAATTAGCAGATTCACTATGCTCAATGTTAAAAGGAAATAGGGAGTTTATTCTTCTTGATGATCAAAAAGTTATATATGAGACAGCATTAGATATGGCAACAAAATCAAAGATGTCAGAAAAACATGTGTTGATTGTTGAAGGTGGCCCAGGAACTGGCAAAAGCGTTGTCGCAATTAATTTGTTAGTGGAAATGACCAGTAGAGGTTTTGCTTCTCAATATGTTACAAAAAATGCAGCTCCAAGAGAAGTTTATTCAACAAAACTAAAAGGAAACTACAGAAAAACATATATAGACAATTTGTTTGTAGGAAGTGGAAAATTTATAGATGTAGAGAATAATACGTTTGATGCATTAATTGTAGATGAAGCCCATCGATTAAATGAAAAAAGTGGATTATTTAGTAATCTTGGAGAAAATCAAATAAAAGAAATTGTAAATGCTTCAAAGTTTTCAGTATTTTTTGTTGATGATAGACAAAAAATACATGTAAAGGATATTGGGACAAAACAAAGTATAAGGAATATAGCAGAACGCGAGGGAGCTAAAGTGTATACAATGCAATTGGAATCTCAATTTAGGTGCAATGGTTCTGATGGATATTTAAATTGGATTGATAATGCATTACAAATAAAAGAAACTGCAAATGTGCGACTATCATCGGTAGATTATGACTTTAGGATTTATTCAAATCCAAGCGATATGTTTAATGCTATTGTTGAAAAAAATAAGATAAATAATAAGTCAAGAGTAGTTGCTGGGTATTGTTGGGATTGGAATAGTAAAAACGATTTGACAAAAGACGATATAATAATTCCTCAATTTAATTTTAGAAAGCAATGGAATTTAAATTCATCACAATTGCCTTGGTTAATTGATGAAGACTCTGTAAATCAAATTGGGTGTATTCATACATGTCAAGGACTTGAGTTAGATTATGTTGGTGTAATAATTGGGCTTGATTTAAGATGTGATGGTCATAAAGTCTTAACTGATGTCTCTATGCGATCAAGTAATGATCAATCGGTTAAGGGATTTAAGAAAATGCTTAAAGAAAATCAATATAGAGCATTACAAGAGGCTGATGAAATAATAAAAAATACATATAGAACATTAATGACACGAGGAATGAAAGGATGTTTCGTGTATTTTTGTGATAAAGCATTAGAACAATATTTTATGTCATTACTTGATGATGTGAAAGATGTAGTAGATGATGAAATTAGAATTGAAGATGAAGTTAATGATGATGTTAAATATGTTGACTATTTGCCACTCTATTCAATAAAGGCTGCGTGTGGTTATTTTGGTGATGGTGATGATGTTGGTGAATTAGGTTGGGTTCGAGTAGACGGTTTTGGTAGGCTAAATAGAAATATGTATATTATCCAAGCTGTTGGTGATTCAATGGAACCTTTGATTTCTGATGGGGATTATTGTGTGTTTAGAAATAATATAATTGGTAGCAGAAATGAGAAAATAGTATTAGTCCAACATCATGGACACTATGATGCAGATAATGGTGGACGTTATTCAATAAAAAAGTATACAAGTAAGAAATCTTATGATGAATTTGGAAATTGGATGCATGAAGAAATTCTATTAAAACCTATTAATAAATCATATAATCCAATTGTTATTAGTGAAGAGGATTCAAATGAGTTTTGCGTTATAGGAGAGTTTGTTGGAGTGATATAATATGTTCCATTCTGGCATTCTGTCTAAATAATCCAGGACAGTCTATGTGAGACGTATTAAACAATATAGAAAAAACTATAATAGGGTAGTGTAAAAAGTTGCTATTATCTGCGTGATTTTCGCTTGAGATTTATTAACTTTGCAAGAAATTTTGCAAAAATATGATCGACGGAATTAAAAAAGTATTACTACTCGGCTCTGGCGCATTGAAAATTGGCCAAGCCGGCGAATTCGACTACTCTGGTTCTCAAGCATTAAAAGCTCTTCGTGAAGAAGGTATTTCAACCGTTCTAATCAACCCTAACATTGCTACGATTCAAACATCGGAAGGTGTGGCTGACCAAGTTTACTTCCTCCCAATTACTCCTTATTTCGTTGAAGAGGTGATTAAAAAGGAAAAACCTGACGGCATTCTTTTGGCTTTTGGTGGTCAAACTGCGTTGAACTGCGGTACTGAACTTTATCTCAATGGCACTCTTGAACGCCACGGTGTGAAGGTGCTCGGTACATCGGTTGAGGCTATCATGATTACTGAAGACCGCGACCTTTTCGTGAAGAAACTCGACGAAATTGAGGCTAAAACTCCAGTTTCGCAAGCCGTAGAATCAATGGAAGATGCAGTTGAGGTAGCTCATCGCATCGGTTTCCCAGTTATGGTGCGTTCGGCTTATGCTCTTGGTGGTCTTGGCTCGGGTATTTGTGCTAACGACGAAGAGTTCCACACTCTTTGCGAAAGCGCGCTCGCTCACTCTAAACAAATTCTTGTTGAAGAGTCGTTGAAGGGCTGGAAAGAAATCGAATTTGAGGTAATTCGCGATAAAAACGATCACTGCTTCACTGTTGTGCCAATGGAAAACTTCGACCCACTTGGCATTCACACAGGTGAATCAATCGTAGTTGCTCCTATCGTGTCGTTGACACAAGAGCAAATCAAAATGTTGCAAGATATCGCTATCAAGGTGGTGCGCCACATTGGTATCGTAGGCGAATGTAACATTCAATATGCATTCAATGCTGAAACTAACGACTATCGCATCATCGAAATCAACGCTCGTTTGAGCCGTAGTTCGGCATTGGCATCTAAAGCTTCGGGTTATCCATTAGCATTCGTTGCTGCAAAACTCGCTCTTGGTTACACTCTCGACCAAATCGGCGAAATGGGTACTCCAAACTCGGCTTATGTAGCTCCGTCGGTAGATTATATGATTGTGAAGATTCCTCGTTGGGACTTGACTAAGTTTGCTAACGTTGACCGTGAAATTGGTTCATCAATGAAATCGGTAGGCGAAATCATGTCAATCGGTAAATCATTTGAAGAAATCATTCAAAAAGGTCTTCGTATGATTGGTCAAGGCATGCACGGTTTCGTTGGTAACCGCGATGTTAAGTTTGACGACCTCGACCACGCTCTTTCACACCCAACCGACCTCCGTGTTTTTGCAATTGCTCAAGCCCTTGAACAAGGCTACACTGTAGAACGTATCGAAGAATTGACAAAAATTGACCCATGGTTCTTGTCACGTCTTAAAAATATCGTTGATTACACTAAAGTTCTCAGCGAATACAACAAAATTGAAGAACTCCCTGCTGAGGTGCTTGCAGAAGCAAAACGCCTTGGCTTTAGTGACTTCCAAATTGCTCGTTACGTAGAGGATCCAACTACTACTTACGAAGCTGATATGTTGCGTGTGCGTGAACAACGTAAAGCACTCAACGTAACACCTAAAGTGTGTCGCATCAACACTGTTGCATCGGAATATCCCGATTTGACAAATTACCTATATGTAACCTATGGTGCTGATGCTCACCAAATCCCTTATGACTATAACTCAGGTAAAAATATCGTAGTACTCGGTTCGGGTGCATATCGCATCGGTAGCTCGGTAGAGTTTGACTGGTGTTCGGTAAATGCTGTTAGCACTTGTCGCAAACTTGGTTATAAATCAATTATGATTAACTATAACCCTGAAACCGTATCGACCGACTATGATATGTGCGACCGTCTCTACTTCGACGAATTGAGCTTCGAACGTGTGCTCGACGTTATCGACCTCGAAACACCACGTGGCGTTATCGTATCGGTAGGTGGTCAAATTCCTAACAACCTTGCGATGAAACTTTATCGTCGTCATGTGCCAGTGCTTGGTACTTCACCTATCTGCATTGACCGTGCCGAAAATCGTCACAAATTCTCGGCTATGCTCGACAGCCTCGGCATTGACCAACCACGTTGGAAAGAGTTGACAAGCTTTGAAGATATCGACCAATTTGTAGCTGAGGTAGGCTTCCCAGTATTGATTCGCCCAAGTTATGTGCTTTCGGGTGCAGCGATGAATGTATGCTACGACCATGAGTCAATGCACGAGTTCCTCGGAGCAGCAGCTAAGGTGTCGAAAGAATTCCCTGTTGTGGTTTCTGAATTCTTGCAAAACGCTAAAGAAATCGAATTTGACGCTGTGGCACGCAATGGCGAAGTCATCGAATACGCTATTTCTGAGCACGTAGAGTTTGCGGGTGTTCACTCGGGCGACGCTACACTCGTGTTCCCTGCTCAAAAAATCTATATGGAAACTGCTCGTCGCATCAAACGCATCAGTAAGACTATTGCGAAAGAACTCAACATTTCAGGTCCTTTCAACATTCAATACCTTGCTAAAAACAATGATGTGAAAGTAATTGAATGTAACTTGCGTGCATCACGTAGTTTCCCATTCGTTTCAAAAATCCTCAAACGCAACTTTATCGAAACAGCTACTCGCATCATGCTTAATGAGCCAGTAGAAAAAGCCGATACATCAACATTCGACATCGATTACATCGGTATCAAAGCATCACAATTCTCATTTGCTCGTCTCCACAAGGCCGACCCTGTTCTCGGTGTAGATATGTCTTCAACAGGTGAGGTAGGTTGCTTAGGCGCTGACTTTGACGAAGCATTGTTGAACGCAATGATTTCGGTAGGTCACCATGTGCCCGATAAGAGCAAAGGTGTACTCGTTTCTTCGGGTGATGTGCGTGGTAAAGTTGATATGCTCGACTGCTGTCAAATGCTTGCTGAAGCTGGTTACAAACTATATGCAACCGAAGGTACTGCTAAGTTCCTCGAATCAAATGGCGTGAAAGCAACTCCTGTATGTTGGCCCGATGAAGAGGGTGAAAACATTCTCGACCTCATTGCTAACCATGGCATCGACTTGGTAATCAACATTCCAAAGAACCACAGCAAACGTGAGTTGACCAACGGTTATCGCATTCGTCGCTCAGCAATCGACCACAACATTCCATTGTTGACCAACGCACGCCTCGCAGCTGCATATATCCGTGCATTTATCAACAAACCAGTTGACGACATCAACATCGCAGCTTGGAGCGAATACTAATTAAATAATACATAATTCAACATAAATCCCACTCTTGAATTAAAGGGTGGGATTGTTTTTTCAAGAGGAATAAATTCTATATAAAAACAAATCCCTGACAAAACTAATATCTTTACCCATTTTTGAAAATAAGAAATTAAATAAAGGCTATTGGTTTTAAAATTTTATTAACTTTGCGAAAACAAAAGAAACCAATTCTCTAATATTAATATCAATGGGATTATTTAGTAGAAATAGGAATCCGATTCCACCTTATGACAAATTAGGCTCAGAACAACGATGTGCCCTCTATTTTCTTTTGGAATATCTGACTGAAGCAGTTCCAATGCATGAGATGTCATGGGCATTACAATACTTAGATAAGGCTGCAAAGTATTTTGGTTTAACCAAAAAGCAGATAGAAGAGTTTAGACCATTATATAACTCTTATGAAAAAATCATTTCATATATCAAAGAAATTCACAATCGTCAAATTCTCGAATATATGATTAGTAACTGTTCTAATATTTTCATATTGATGGATGGAGGAGCAAAGCACAAGCAGCTTGGAGAGCAGGCATATCAACTATATGATCAACTCGGCTTTTCATATGATGAAGTACGAATAATAGTGAATAAATATCAATATCGAACTGATGTATAGTATAGTAAACTAAAATATCTCTATGACATCCTTACTTCTCATAATAATCGCTATTATTCTGTTTTTTATAGCGAAGGCACTTTATAAACAATCAGACAATAATCGCAGTGCGAGTAATTATCATACTCAGCCTCTTTCAATAAGTAAACCTATTGAGGGACAGGTATCCGTTGTTCCTTCTCGACCTCCATTATCCTATTGGTTAAAGTGGAAACAGGATTTCCCAGCTCGAGCGTCAATAATCGAGGAAACTTTTTATGGTGACATCTCGAATATATCTGACACTGAAGCAAAACAAGTTGTGGACGCTTATTCTCGTATGGCTAATGCTAATAATATCAGCGATTGGTCAGTAATTAAACCAACAATGCTTAATAAATTGACCGAGATGGTTGACGCACTTGGTGAGACCACAGCTTTCACTATATTGGACAAAGCCATTCAAGAAGAAATCGAGCACACTCATTCAAAAGAGGTTAACACAGGTACATACATTGCACGAGAATGGTTAAAAGAGTCTATTCAAACTGCAAAACAGAAGCAAAAATTCTTTTCAACTGCGAGCACAAAAGTATCAGTGTGCTCATATCTTACAACCCCCAAAATTATAGACCGAGCTTATACTGATGTAGAAAAGAATTATATTGCAAATCAATTTAAAGATGAATACATAGCCCAAATTATGGATAAAATTGGAGATAATGAACAAGTTCCTTTATTTTGTAATGGCTATGATTCTCCTATTGCTCGTGAGATTATGCATATTATGTACTCTTATTTGAGAGATGAACAGTTTGTTCAAAAAGCTAAGCAAGAAGGACTATGGAATAAACTGATGTTTTTGATTATTGAAGAAACAAATAAAATTACCGACAAAATATGTGACTGTGATGTACAAGAATGTATTGAATATTACAATTTTCCCAATAAGCCGGTTGTAACATCTCGCAGATGCCCATCGTGTGGCTCTCGTAAAGTATTTTGTGAAGAAATAGGTGATTATGAATGTATGGAGTGTGGATGTGTATGGCACGCACTACATGGGAGAAATACATACACAGACTACTAATTATCAATTATAGCAAATATGTCTTTTACGCATAGAGAATGTTACCGTACCTTAGAGGTATAGTAACATTTTTTTATGCGAACAAAAACAATCAATCTCATTGTGCCTCGTGGTTGGCACATTAGAGTTGTAATAATTATTGTTCGTTTTTTTTATTGATTAAATTTGTGTTCGTTTAGAAATCAATAGATTTGAAGTGGGTGCGCATGTATTTCTTTGAGTAGTGTTGGAAGTGCCACCATTCGCAGCGGTAGGTGTGGAAGCCTGCTTTGCGCATTACTTTGCGTAGGAGTTGACGGTTGTTGTAGGCTTCGCGTGAGAGTTTGCCTCTTTTGAGGTTGTATTGCTCGTTGTTGATGTGGGATAGGGTAGAGAATTCGTCAAATTCGGCTCCCATATCGAGTGGCGTGCCGTTGTGGAGAATGGTGACATCGACGGCGCATCCATAGTTGTGATAGCCACCACCTTTGGCGGGTTTGGCTACATATTTACTGAATGGGGTGCCTTGCACTTTTTCATACATCATGCGTTGCGCGCTCAATGGGCGTGCTGCGTCGTATATAACTAATGTGTATTCTGGATTAATCTCTTTGAGGTATTTTTGTGCGTTGACTACCATTTGGGCAATTTCGGGGCGAAGGTAGGCTTTGTGTAGGTCGCCGTACATGTTTACGCCCATAAAGTTGTCGGTTGACGAGTATTTGAGGTCAACTTGTATGGTGGAGTCGAGCGATTGCACATCAACAAACCCCATTTTAGCAAATTCGGCATCGTAGTCGATTGCGATTGCGCTAATTGCACATATTAATGATGTAAAAATGATGGATATTTGGCGTATCATAATTAAATATGCTTTATCAATGGTAATGCAAAGGTAGTTTTTATAATGATAAAACGCATTTTTTTTGTAAAAAGTAATTGTGAAGAGTGTGGATTGGGAGAATAGAAATTTGGTTAAAATTTCGTGGTCTCGTTTTTTTTGTATAATTTTGGGTAATAATTAAATATACTAACAATAAATAACCTATATGCTTACCACAGAAGACATGAAAACCCTTGAGGCTAAGGGTGTATCTCAATCAGAATTAGAGTCTCAAATCGAACGCTTCAAAACGGGCTTCCCATTTCTAAAAATTGCTAACTCTGCACAAATTGGCAATGGAATAATGAAACTCACTCCCGACGAGGAGGCAGAGGCTGTGGCTCGTTGGAAAAAATATCTTGCCGATGGTGGAGAGGTGTGTAAATTTGTGCCTGCATCGGGTGCAGCTTCTCGCATGTTTAAGTCGTTGTTCTCATTTGTTGAGGGGGAAGCTGATGTTCCTGCCGAGGGCTCAGATGTGGCAAAATTAATTGCCGATATTCATAACCTTGCATTTATTGGCGAACTCAATGAGGTGGTTTTGAAATTGTATTCAAAAGATGTCGATACATTAATTGCTGAGGGTGAATATAAAAAAGTGATTGCTGCAATAATTCTTCCTGAAGGATTGAATTATGGTAATCTACCAAAAGGGTTGCTCACATTCCACGCTTATGCCGATGGGACAACTCGCACCCCAGTAGAGGAACAACTCGTAGAGGGCGCACAATCGGCTACAGGTGCTGATGGAGTTGTGCATCTTCATTTTACAGTATCGGGCAATCATCGTCAACTATTTGCCGATAAACTTGCTGCAAAAGTTCCTGCTCTCGAAGAAAAAATGGGGGTAAAATTTGATATCTCAATGTCGGAACAAAAAGCATCGACCGATACAGTTGCTGTTAATCCCGATAATACTTTGTTTAGAGAAAATGGTAACCTTGTGTTCCGTCCTGGTGGACATGGCGCATTGATTGCCAACCTCAACGATATCAATCACGCTGCAGTGTTTATCAAAAACATTGACAACGTAGTGCCCGATTCATTCCGTGAGGCTACTTTGCAATATAAGCAAGTAATTGCGGGTTGCATGATGCAAGCACACGATAAGATTGAAGAGTATTTGCGCAAAATTAACAATGGAAACTACACTATTGAAGATGTGAGAGAAATGATTGATTTCCTTCACAAAACTCTCAATGTGCGTGATGAACAAATGAAGCATCTTGAAGATGTTGACCTTGTGCTTTATATCAAGAATAAACTTAATCGTCCATTGCGTGTGTGTGGTATGGTGCGCAATGAGGGTGAGCCTGGTGGTGGTCCATATATCGCATACAATGCCGATGGCTCAACATCTCCTCAAATTCTCGAAAGTCACCAAATCGACCTATCTCGCGAAGACTACAAGGCAATGATGGCACAAGCTACTCACTTTAACCCAGTTGATTTGGTGTGCTACATTAAAGATATTGATGGTAATCACTACGACTTGCCTAAATATGTTGACCCTGCAACTGGATTTATCTCAAATAAATCATTGCATGGCAAAGAATTGCGCGCTCTCGAATTGCCTGGTTTGTGGAACGGCGCAATGAGCGATTGGAACACAATCTTTGTTGAAGTGCCTATCGAAACATTCAATCCAGTTAAAACTGTCAACGATCTCTTGCGTCCAACTCATCAAGGATAAGAATCGTAAGTAAATAAATATTAATGGACTATGCAATATGTGAAATGCATAGTCCATTTTTTTGATTGTCTAAAATATAATAATTAGATTTTCTATTTTATGTATAAAAAAGAGGCGCTGTGTCATTTTTTTTAATTTTGGCACAGCATCAATGTTTTTTATTGATTACTCTTTGTTGGATACTGTTATTTTTAAGTTTTTATTCATTGGTACTGTTAAATCAAAGTCACTTCCACTGTATTTAGGTACTAAAAAACGGACTTTACCTTTGTGTTTAATGTGGTTGATTATTTTTTCTCCTAAATTTTCAGGTGTTCCATATGAGGTGGAGTAAGCAATGTTAGGATCTCCAGATGGGACAAAAAATATAGTCGTTACTTTTTCTTCTAGTTTATTCCCAATATAAAAACCAACGATAACAGTTACTTCGTTGTCTGAATAGTCAAAAATACCTGTTTGTGTTCCAATTTTGATATCGGATTCGTTACTCCAGCAAATAAAATACTCAGAGCCTTTGGTGTAATGATTTGCATAGTACGCTTCTTCTTCTTTGAGCTCATCAGCAGGGTAGTATCTTGGTTTAAGCCATTGGGCATTTACAGTAATAGTGATAAAACTTGCCGTTAATAATAGTAGTATTTTTTTCATGATGTAAATATTGTTTTTTGCTCAGTCTTAATCTCTTGTTTTGGAAATATTAAAGACTTTTCTATTGCTAGTTAAGAAAATTCTTATGAAAAAATTAAGGATTATTAATGTCAAAGGTAATAAAAAAAATGATACCAATGTTGTTTTTAGGAAAATTTTTGTATAGAAAAGAATCTGGTGGTGATTCAAAAGAAAAAGCATCGCAATTTGCGATGCTTTTTTTGTAATCTTCAAGTAGTGCCTGCGGCTTACTTTCTGATACCGAGCTCTTTTTGTGCGATGATAGCGCGGTAACGGTTGATGTCTTTTTTCTTGAGGTAGTCAAGAAGACGACGACGTTTACCAACGAGCATTTTAAGAGCTCTCGCAGTGCTATAATCTTTGTGATTTGACTTCAAGTGTTGAGTCAAATGAGCAATACGGACTGAGAATAATGCTATCTGAGCTTCAGGTGAGCCAGTATCAGTCTTGCCCTTACCGTATTTCTCAAAGATTTCTACTTTTTCTTCAGAATTCAAGTGCATTCTTTTGAAATTTTAAGTGTTAATAAAAAAATTGAGCGCACAAAGGTAGGCATTTTTTTTGTTATACCCAAATCCTTTGCGTATAATTGTTAAAAATATTAGTCAATATTATTTTTTTCCTTTGCAGGATTGCGATAATGAGTCTTGTTCTCGATATATTCTTGAGTTGCGATAAGTGTAGGTTTAGGCAATCTTTCGTAGTAGCGAGATATCTCAATTTGTTCGCGGTTTTCTGAAATTTCTTCGAGGTTGTCGCTGTAAGAAGCGAAATCATCGAGTTTCTTTTCGAGGTCGCGTTTCATTTCGCCAGCGATTTGGTTAGAGCGCTTAGCGATGATGCACACAGTTTCATAGACATTGCCTGTATCTTTTGACAATTCAATCATGTCGCGAGTTACAGTGTTAAGTGGAGCGTTTGTCTTTTTGTAATCCATAATAGTTTATAATGTATAATTTGTTATCAATATAATGTATTCTTATTTTGCGTATTTGAGAGCGATTTTGTAGATGTTGTCGGCCTCATGGCGATTAGGTCCATCGGGGTAGTTGTTGATGAAAGAGTAGTATTCATCAATAACATCGCGAAAACGCTCAGCCTTTTTCTCGTCAACGCTGAGGTTTGCCTCTTGATAGCGCGCTTTTAATACAAGCATTTCAAGGTCCTCTTTGTATTTAGAGTAAGGGTAATTTTTGATAGCATTTTTAGCAACGATTACTGCCGATTGGTAGTTGTTGCCGAGATATGTGCCCAAGTTGTAATAAAGTTGAGCATTTTGAAGTTCTTTGAGTGTGAGCTTATCTTGCAACTCAAATATAGCATTTTGAGCAATTGATACTTTGTCGCTTTTAGGGAAGTAGTCCAAGAACGCTTGAAGTTCTTCGATGGCTTTCATTGTTCCACTTTGGTCGAGTTGAGGTTCGGGTGAATCGAGATAGTATCCGTAGCCAGAGTAGAAGCGAGCCAATTCTGCATACTTTCCTTTTGGATAGCGTTGGTAGTATGTTTGGAAATAAAGACTTGCGTCGAGGTATTCTTTATTTTCGTAATGACTCATCGCCAATAGGTATAACGACTCCTCGGCTTTTTCGGTGCCTTTAAATACGGTGATTACATCTTGAAGAATGGTGTAAGCTTGAACGTATTTCTTTTGAGCAAAAGCACGACGAGCGTAATCAAGTTTTACATCAGGGTCGGTACTCTTTTGTACTTGGTGGTATTCACCACACGACGAAAGGAGTAGAACTGATAATAATATTGCGAAAAATCTAAACATTCAGTGAGAATTTATTTATTCAATTTGCAAAGATAGTAATTTTTGAGTGAATAATCGATATCTCTATTTGGAAAATTGCGTTAAAAGAGGTTTATATACATTATTTATTAGCCAAGACATCGGTTATTAGCTATTTTTACTTATCTTTGTTCAAAAATTTTTGCAAAAATGAAGAAAATATTAACCTTGTTATTAGTATGCACTACATTGGTGAGTGGTGCAAAAAATTTAGTTTACCATGATGCCCGCAAATTTCCGGTATTAGGTACAGTTGTTTCAGTTGAAAACGGTTATACACGTTTCCCCGACACATTGAAAACAATGGTGAAGCGTGAGTTGCTTTACACTTTGGGTACAAATACAGCAGGCATGTCAATTCGTTTTTCATCTGATGCTACAGCATTGAGTGCGAAGTGGGTGTCAACTTTGGAGTTGGAAATGAATCACATGACTCCTGTTGGTATTCGAGGTCTTGACCTTTACACTCTCGATGATAATAATGAATGGACATTTGTGAGCAGTGTGCGTCCTACTGTCAACAAGAAAGCCTCAAAATATGCTATCGTTGATGGAATGGAGAAGAAAATGCGTGAATATTTATTGTATCTTCCTCTTTACGACGGTATCGATAGTTTGTATATCGGTGTCGATTCTTCGGCAGTAATTGAAATGCCAAAAGTCGATCTCCCTCGTCGTGAAAAGCCTATTGTGGTGTATGGAACAAGTATTACTCAAGGCGCTTGCGCATCGCGTCCAGGTATGGCTTACACAAATATTCTTGAACGTGAGTTAAATCGTGAAATCTACAACTTTGGATTCAGTGGTAATGGTCAACTTGATATGGAAGTTGCTGGTTTGATGGGTATGATTGACGCAGGTCTATTTATCTTTGACTGTTTGCCCAATAATACAGCTCCTCAACTCAAAGAGCGCATCGAACCATTCTATCGCTACTTGCGCGAAAAGCATCCAAATGTGCCAGTATTGTTTATCGAAAGCCCACTATTCCCAATTATGCGCTATAACAAAGGCACTGCGGCAGCAATCAACGCAAAGAACGATGTTCTTAAAGAGTTTTTTGCAAAACTTCAAGCCGAAGGTGAAAAGGATATTTATTACATGAATGCCGAAGATGTGTTGGGTGGTAATACTGAATATACAGTTGATAACTACCACTTTACCGACCTCGGTTTCCGTTTCTTTGCCGATCAACTTAAACCATTGATTGAGAAATATTCGATTAAATAATCACTAACATAAAATAGAAACTTACATGAAAAAATTCAGACAACTAACAGTTGCATTGTCGATTGTTGCTACCATGATGATTAGTTCGGCATCTGCTTTGTCGCCAAAGCGTGAAATGCGTTCTACATGGTTCACAACAGTATGGGGCATTGACTGGCCTTCAACTCAAGGAGCAACATCGTCGGCTCAAACAAAGCAAAAAGCAGAGATGATTTCATATTTGGATGGATTCGTGAATACAAATATGAATGGTTCTTGTTTCCAAGTGCGTTCAATGGCCGATGCAATGTATCCATCAAAATATGCGCCATGGTCAAGTTATTTGACTGGTACTCGTGGTAAAGATCCAGGTTGGGATCCGTTAGCATATTTCGTTGAAGAATCACACAAACGTGGTTTGGAAGCATATGTGTGGTTGAATCCATATCGTTGGAGTACAGGTACATCTTGGTCAACATCATACGACCAAGAGTGGTTGAATAATGATATGATTATTGCGGGAACAAATACCACTAATTATAAAACATTTAACCCTGCGTTGCCCGAAACTCGTCAACATATCGTAAATGTAGTTGTTGAAATTCTTGAAAACTACAATATTGATGGAATCTTGTTTGACGACTACTTCTATGCAAGTGGAGGTACATCGGAATCATCTTCGGCGCCCGACTATGATGATTATAAAGCAAGTGGCACAACAATGTCAATTGGCGATTGGCGTCGTGATAATGTAAATAAGATGGTAAAAGATGTATATGATGCTATTCAAGCACGCCGTCCCGATGTGCGTTTTGGTATCTCTCCAGCGGGTGTAGCAGGTTCATCTTCATATAGCAAATATGGTGTGCCTTCTCCATCTTCTTATGGAGTAAAAGCGTCTGACTGGCAATATGCGCAAATTTATTCTGATCCATTGGCGTGGTTGAAAGCGGGTACGATTGACTTTATCTCTCCCCAAATGTATTGGCCAACAACACACTCTACTGCTCCATACGAACCATTGGCAAAATGGTGGAGTTATGTGGGAAATTATTTCGGCCGTCATTTTTATGCGAGTCAAGAATCTGCTGATTTAGGTGACGATGGCGAGTTGTCAAATGATGCAACTGGTTGGGCTGAAATGGCAAAACAAACTGCATTGACTCGTCAACATAATAAAAATAATGCTCCTGGTATTGTTTATTATAGCGCTAAATATATTAATGGCCCTGGCAAAACTGGATTGGGTGATTATATGAAGGCTAATTCATTTACCCATAAAGCATTGACTCCAGTTGTAACTTGGAAAACTAAAACAAATTATGGCAAGGTAACTAACATTTCGTCAAATGGTTCAACTTTGAGTTGGGACGCATTCAAAAATGAAGATGCTATAATTCGTTACACAGTTTATGCTATTCCTGCAGAGTATACACTTACTGATGTTCAAATGGCAGATGGCGATGGTATCAGCAACGAATATTTGTTAGGCGTATCGTATGCTAATTCTTATTCAATCCCTTCAGATAAACAAGGTAATTACTATTATGCTGTATGTATTTATGACGGCTATGGTAATGAGTTTGAACCTGCTGTAGTAGGTTACCCCGAAGGCGAATCAACAGTAGTAACTCTTAAATCGCCAGTGGGTGGTGCAACAACCGAATGGACTGCTGATTTTACATGGGAAGCGGTAGCTAATGCAACATACTCAATGGAGATTTCTGACAACAAAAACTTTACTAATATTCTTATCCAAAATAAAGGTCTCAAGACTAATAAGGTAACAGTAGATTTAGGTGAGTTGGAAGAAACAAAGACTTATTATTGGCGTGTGTCATGTACCGAGTCGGGCAAATTAGCATCACTTAGTGCAGTAGAAACATTTAAGACACCTGCTCGTCCATCGGCACCTGCTGTAACATTGGTTTCTCCATCAAATGGTGCTGATTTTGATGATAATTTTGAATTTAAGTGGAAAGGTGTAGATGTTGATTCTTATGAACTTCAAGTTTCAACACAACAAGATTTCTCTACAATTAAATACAAAAAAGAGATTGCTGCTGGCGCTTCAACAGTGATAGAACCAATGGTAATTTCATTGCTTGGTAAAGGTGCATTCTATTGGAGAGTTCTCTCAAAGGATTCTCACATGAAAACTTCATCTTCGGAAGTGCGCTCATTTACGATTACAAAAATCGTTGTGGGTAACTATGAGCCAGGGTATTCAGTTGTGTTGGATAACGATACTTATACAACAATCGGTGACCTTGAATTTACAAACCTTTGGTTCCGTTCAGTAAAGGAAGGTTATGAAAATATTACATTTGGCGAAGATGGCAAACTTAATCGTGGTTTCTGTGCTGTAGGCGACTATGTATATCTCGCTGGTCGTGCGGAAAATGATACCGAAGCAACTATATATCTCCGCAAAATGGATGGCCAAACAGGTGAAATCATATCTGATGTCATTTTGGGCGACGAAGCAAAAGTTTCGTACTTCCCATGTAATGATGTCGTAAAAGACTCAAAAGGTAATGTGTGCATTTCTAACCTTACACTCAATATCGGTTCAAATCCATTGAAGATTCACTTGGTTGACCTTGAAACAGGAGCATTGACTGAAGTTGCTTCGTTGACAAAATCAGGTTTGTCAAGCACCCGCGTTGACCATGTGTCAATCATGGGCGATGTAGTAGAGGGGGATTTTACTGTATTTGCAGCAATCTCAAAATCAAATGTAATTGTAAAATGGGTGTTTGAAGGTGGTGAAGAGGTAAGTTCAACAACTACAACCCTAAAATCGTTCTATCCAGCAACTGCATCAGCAATGGGTATTGCTCCATTCGTAATCCCTGTTACTGCCGACGATATCTTTGTTGTAGGTGGTGATATTCACATGACTCGCTATAGCTTCTCAACAGGTAACCTTACCGACTCTTTTGCAAATAAAGTGTCGTTAGCTCCAGAAGGTTTTGAAATTAATGGTGGCACATATTTCACTCTTAACAATCAAAACTATTTGATTTATCCATATTCAGATTATAATACTACAGGTCATGCTTACAATCTCACAAAAGTGAATTCAAACTATGACTTCAGTTCTATGGAATTGATGTGGGAATTCCCTAAAAATTCTATTGGTTCTGTAAATAGTGCAACAATGCAAGCTGAAGTTGACTATGTGCATGGGTCTAATGGAATTGTATATGTCTATGTGTATGTACCAGGTAATGGAGTTGCAGCTTATATGTTGAATGATACAAGCATTTCGGGAGTAGAAGATATTATTACTCAAGAAATGTCTATCAGCGTAGATGGCTCAACTATCAAATTGGGTAAGGTTGCCGATCGAGTATCGGTATATAGCCTTTACGGAATTCAATTGGCAAATGCTTCAAAAGTATCGGCAATTGATATGAATGTAGTTCCAGGTATTTATGTCGTAGAAGTACAAGATGGAGCAAATATTATTGCTAAGAAAGTAATTGTAAAATAATAGACTAAAACTCACATAAAAATGCCATGCCTCATTGAAGGTGTGGCATTTTTTGTATTTTAAGCATATTAAATAGGGGAAAATAGAGGAATTTTTGTTAAGTTTGCAAGATGAAATCATACCACATTAATAGTGGGATTAATAAGGATATATATATGAGTAAAGACAATACTACTTCAAAAAGTTTTTATGATAAGTATCAAATATTGATACACGCTGTGCTGATATTAGTTGCAACTGGCATTATATGTTGGCTATCGGTGTTGTTTATGGATTTTTGGACACATCATGGGAAAACTAAAGTAGTCCCCGATGTGGTAGGAAAGGATTATATTGAAGCAATCGAAGTGTTGCAAGCCGAGGATTTTGAGGTAGAGATTGACTCTATATATGATAAAGAGGCTAAATATGGTCAAGTATTAGCACAATCTCCAGGTCAAAATGAGGTTGTAAAATATGGTCGTACTATTTACCTCAAAATTAACTCAACACACCCCGAGATAGTAGAGTTTACAGAAGAATTTTTGCATATTTCATCGATGCATGCTCGTAATTTGTTAGAAGCATTGGGCTTTTCAAATATTAAAATCAAAGAAGTAATAGGTAATAACGATGATGAAGTTATTGCTGTGAAAAGTAGTGGTAGCCCAGTGGGAATTGGCACTCGATTGCCTGTTACAGCTGAGATTGAACTCACTGTTACGTTTGCGCCAAATGAAAGAATGTATATCGACACCTTATCAGTTGACCATGCAAACATGCTTTTAGGTGATACATTATCAATCGATTAATCCTTAATTGAAAGTAGTATGGATTATATTGAACAAGAGGATATCGATGATGAAATGCAATTATTGTCTGATGTAGAACCAGGCGATGATGGCAATGGAATGTATGAGCATTTCAGATTCGTAGCCGAAAAGGGGCAGACGTTGTTGCGTGTAGATAAATTTTTGGTTGCTCGCATGGAGAAATCGTCGCGCAATCGCATTCAACAAGCAGCCGAAGCAGGGTGTATTCTTGTTAATGGCAAACCTGTTAAATCTAACTATAGGGTAAAACCATTTGATGTTATTGCCATCGTGATGGACCGACCTCGCTATGAATTGGAAATTATCGCCGAGGATATTCCACTTGATATTGTATATGAAGATGAGTTCTTGTTGGTTGTAAACAAACCTCCAGGTCTTGTTGTGCATCCAGGTCATGGTAACTACCACGGCACGCTTGTTAATGCTCTTGCATATCACTTTAAGGATAATCCCGATTATGATGTAAACGATCCACGAATGGGTTTGGTACATCGCATTGATAAGGATACATCGGGTTTGCTCGTTATAGCTAAGACTCCTAACGCAAAGACCCATTTAGGGAAGCAATTTTTTAACAAAACAACAAAGCGCGAATATGTTGCTATAGTGTGGGGCGCTCCTAATCCTGAAAATGGACGTATCGAAGGGAATATAGGTCGTAGTCTAAAAGATAGATTGCAAATGACAGTATATCCCGATGGAGATATGGGAAAGCATGCTGTTACACATTATGAAACAATCGAAAGTTTTGGATATGTTTCGGTTGTAAAATGCGTATTGGAAACAGGTCGCACACACCAAATTCGTGTCCACATGAAGCATATCGGTCACCCATTGTTGAATGATGCTCGTTATGGGGGGGATCAAATATTGCGAGGAACAACGAGCGCAAAATATCGTCAATTTGTGTCAAATTGTTTTGAAGTGTGCCCACGCCAGGCGTTGCATGCGCGTACACTTGGCTTTGTTCATCCTGAAACTGGCGAGGAGATGTTCTTTACCTCAGAAGTTCCAACCGATATGACTACAATGATTGAAAAATGGCGCACATATATGTCGGCAAATAACTAAAAATACTAAGATTTTAGCGCAAATATGGGAAATGTAAATAATTTGTGCTATCTTTGAAATATTAATTAAAATTTGTATGTAATGAATACTCAATATACCACTCCCGAAGAATTTAAAGATATAGCTCCTTTTGATGATTGTGAGATTAAAGAAAAAATTGCACAATTAGTGAAAGAGCCAGGATTTGAGCATGCAATTAAATATGCAATGCCCAATATTGAATATTCTCAGTTTGTCAACAATCTACTTCAAATAAGCAATAAACGAGAGTTCCAACACATGGTTGTTGCTCCATTTTTGCAAATGTTGATAGACAAAACAACATCGGGATTGTCAATTAGTGGACTTGAAAATATAGATAAGGATAAGTGCTATACTTACATATCAAATCATCGTGATATCGTCTTAGATGCATCGTTCTTGAATATTCTTTTGTGGAAAAATGAGTTGAACACAACCGAGATTGCTATCGGCAACAACCTCTTGGTATTTGAATGGATTAGTGACTTGGTAAAACTCAATAAAAGTTTTATCGTAAAACGTAATTTGAAGATGTTGCAAGCATTGTCGGCAGCAAAACAATTATCAAGTTATATTCATCATGCTATAAATGAGAAACATGAGTCGGTGTGGATTGCACAACGTGAAGGACGCTCAAAAGATTCAAACGATTTTACTCAAGAAAGTTTGATAAAGATGATTGGCTTATCAGGTGGTGGTTCACTTGTTGAAAATCTTAAACGTATAAATCTTTTACCTGTATCAATTTCATACGAGTACGATCCCAATGATTATCTAAAAGCTCGCGAATTTTTAATGAAACAACGTGATCCTGAGTTCAAAAAATCACAACGTGATGACTTGTTGAGTATGGAGACAGGGTTGTTGCAATTTAAGGGACATGTGCACTTCTCAGTAGGTAAATGTATTAATCCATCGCTTGAAACTCTTGATGAAAATGTTGATCGTGGCGAAGCCTTGAAGGTGGCATGTAAAGCTATTGACGATATGGTTCACGCTGGATATTATATCTATCCGATTAACTACATTGCATACGATAAATTGGAGGAAACGCAACAATTTGCTGATAAATATACTGCCGAAGAAGTGGCTAAATTTGATGCATATATCGAGCAACAATTAGCGAAGAATAACGATATCCCTAATTTAACTCAAGAAGATGTGCAATATATGCGTCAAATGATATTGACCATGTATGCAAATCCATTAAAAAATAAAATCAAAGTAACTCAATAAAATGAGATTGCCTATTTTGATGATGATAATAACTATTCTCATCAATGGAGTAGTTGATTATTTTCTGTTCAAAACAATAAAAAATCGAATATCAAAATCTGTATATGCCAAGTGTTATGCTTGGCTTTCAGTGTTTGTAACACTTGCTCTTATTGTTACTATTTCGTTGCCTCGACGCACAGGGACAAATGAGTCTTTGGTATTTATTATGTGGATGCTGTTTGCTTATTTCAGCATTTACATTTCTAAGTATGTTTATATTGTATGCGATTTAGTAGCACGGATACCATTACTATTAAAAAAACAACGAATCAAATGGGTGTCAAAAACTGGCACAATATTAGGAGTCGTGTCGTTTTGCTTGATGTGGTGGGGCGCTTTAGTTAATAGATTTAATATTGATGTAAATGAGGTAGAAGTGCCTATATCATCACTACCCACACCATTTGATGGTTATCGAGTGGCTCAAATTTCTGATTTACATGTGGGTACATTTGGAATAGACACGACATTTCTTGCTGAGGTAGTTGAAAAGATAAACTCGCTTGATGTTGATGCTGTGATGTTTACTGGTGATATAGTAAATCGCAATAGTGCTGAGTTACAACCATTTGTTTCTACTTTGTCAAGAATTAACGCTCGCGACGGAGTGTTCTCTGTGTTGGGAAATCACGACTATGGTGACTATAGCGATTGGGAATCGCCCGAAGCCAAAGAGGAGAATCTAAAGCTTATGCATAAATTGCAAAAGCAGATGAATTGGACACTTTTGCTCAATGAAACTAAGCAAGTATATCGAGGAAATGATTCAATATTTATAATTGGTGTTGAAAATCTTGGCGACCCTCCATTTAAGAATTATGGCTCGCTTTCTAATGCATATACAACAATAAATGATTCAACTATAAAGATATTATTATCACATAATCCTGCACATTGGGAAAGGGATATAAAAGACAAAAAAGATAATAATATCGCATTAACCTTATCGGGACACACTCATGCAATGCAAATGTCAATTGGTTCGTTCTCTCCCGCGGCATTACGATATAAATATTGGGGAGGATTATATGTTGATGATTCGAATCATTACCTAAATGTAAATGTGGGAATAGGGGAGGTCGCTCTACCTATGCGCATAGGTGCTACTCCCGAAATTACAGTCTTGACATTGCGCAAAGCCCAATAAAACACTGTTTTTATGACAAATTTTGAGAAAATTATATCTACCGAATTAAATATTTCGGAGAAATCGGTGGCGGCAACAATAAAATTGCTTAATGATGGCGCAACAATCCCATTTATTAGTAGATATCGAAAAGAGGTAACTGGCTCGTTGGATGAGGTTGCAATTCGTGATATTCAGTTGCGATACGCCGACTTGCAAGAGCTTGCTAAACGAAAAGAATATATACTTGAAACGATTGAAGCAGCTGGTGCTTTAACGGTTGAATTGCGTCAGAAAATCGAACAAACGTTTGATGCTACAACTCTTGAAGACCTATTCTTGCCATACAAACCAAAACGACGCACGAAGGCTGCAATTGCTCGAGAACGTGGGTTGGAACCATTGGCTAAGATTATCATGAGCCAAAATGAGCCAAACATTGAGTCGCGAGCAAATAGATTTGTAAATGGAGAAGTTGCATCGGTTGATGATGCTATAAATGGTGCTTTAGATATTATTGCTGAGTGGGTAAGTGAGAGTGAAGCGGCTCGCCAAGCAGTACGCACTACCTATGAGCGCACTGCTGTAATATCGTCACATATTGTAAAAGGTAAAGAGCAAGAGGCTGAAAATTATCTCAATTATAAGGATTTTTCTCAACCACTTAATAGGTGTTCCTCTTATCGCTATCTCGCAATAAAACGAGGTGAAGATGAAGGGGTATTGAAAGTATCATTGTCGATTGACGATGATGCAATCGTCGAGCGATTAAATCGAATATTCATTCGTCGTACGGCAACTCATCAGTCGCAAGAATTGGTTGAAAAAGCAGTTGCAGACGGCTACAAGAGATTGATACGTCCTTCGATTGAAAATGAGATGTTTGCTTCAGCAAAAATTAAAGCCGACGATAGAGCAATTACTACATTTGCCGATAATCTACGACAATTATTGTTGGCACCTCCATTAGGTCATAAAAGAGTACTTGGCATAGATCCTGGCTATCGCACCGGATGTAAGGTAGTATGTCTTGACCAACAAGGGAATTTATTGCATAATGATGTAATTTATCCATGTCCTCCACAAAGTGACATAAAAGGAGCTTCGCGTAAGGTGTGTAACTTAGTCGAGGCATATAAGATTGATGCAATAGCAGTGGGTAATGGTACTGCTAGTCGAGAAACCGAACGATTCTTACTAAACATTCATTTCCCTCGCAAGGTGCAAGTTTTTGTTGTAAATGAGAGTGGTGCATCAATATACTCTGCATCAAAAGTGGCTCGAGAGGAGTTCCCTGACAAAGATGTAACAGTGAGGGGTGCTGTATCAATAGGTCGAAGATTGATTGACCCATTAGCTGAATTGGTTAAGATTGAGCCCAAATCAATTGGTGTAGGGCAGTACCAACACGATGTTGACCAAAATAAATTAAAATCGGCTCTTGATTATACCGTAGAAAGTTGTGTAAACTCGGTGGGGGTAAATCTTAATACGGCATCAACTCAATTGTTGTCGTATGTGTCGGGCGTTGGCCCATTATTGGCTACTAATATCGTAAAATATCGTGCCGAAAATGGCGATTTCAAATCTCGTCACGACCTAATGAATGTGCCACGAATGGGGGCAAAGTCATTCCAACAATGTGCAGGGTTCTTGCGTATCCCTAATGCTGAAAATATCCTTGATAATACTGCTGTTCACCCCGAAAGTTATGTCATAATTAATCGCATAGCCAAAGACCTTGGATGCTCAGTCATGCAGTTGGTTGAAGATAAGGAGTTGCAAAAGAAGATTGACTTATCTCGCTATGTAAATGATAAAATTGGGTTGCCAACACTCAACGATATCATGAGCGAACTTGAAAAACCTGGTCGCGACCCTCGTTCAGTAATTAAAGTGATGAACTTTGATGAGTCAATTAAAACAATAGCCGACCTTAAACCAGGAAAGGTGTTGAATGGTATTGTAAATAATATAACAGACTTTGGAGTATTTGTTGATATCGGTGTGAAGGAGAGTGGACTTGTGCATATATCGCAACTATGTGATCATTATATTTCATCTCCGAGTGAGGTTGTCTCGATTCATCAACATGTGAAGGTAAAAGTGCTTGATGTGGATTTAGCGCGTAAACGCATTTCATTAACAATGAAAAATGTGGAGTGAAATGAACACTTTGGTTATTGGAATAGGAAGTAATAGCGCCGACCGACAACAGCAAATGACTGAGTCAATGAAACATCTCAAAACTTTGTTTTGTGATGTTAGAGTATCGTCGATATATGAGACACCAGCGTTGAATGGTAAAGATGCGTCATATCTAAATGCTGTAGCAATTGCTAATACCGACATGGAATTACTTGAGGCAACATCAGCCCTAAAACTATGGGAAAAACAATGTGGCCGCACTCCCGAATCAAAGTTGCAAGGGAGTATCCCCATCGATTTGGATATTGTAGTATGGAATGATGTGGTGCTGAGAGAAAAGGATTTCTCATATTCGTTTTTTACAAAAGGGTATAAGGAATTAACCGACTAATTGTTATATATCTATTACTCAATAATTACTCTATGAAAGCAAGTGTCGCGGAGTGATATGTGAGGGATATCATGAATGCGACAAGAATCGACATATCTAAGATGCCGTTTCTTATGTAAATCACTACTTAGTAGTATGGTGTCGGGATTAATTGTTTTGGGAATATCTAAAACATTTCCTTTGAAGTCACGGCACACGAGAGCATATCGTGGTTTAATGTTAATTGGATAAATGTCATTTTCATTGTCGATTATATATATGACGTCATTTCCCACTATTACAAAGTTATCTTTGCGATATAATCTTGTTGTAGAGAATGAGAAGGGAACGTGAGTGATGCTATCTACATCATGCCAGCCCATATAATCGGCATACTTATCTGCGCATTTATCAAGTGCGTCGATTGAATCACCACCTTTACTTGTTGAAATAAGATACATGGCAGTAGTGTCGCGCATTACGATGTTGGTATAATATGAATTGCGAGGAATAAAATATTCGGTAGTATTGTGTTGTGGTTGTGTGGCATATCCCATGATAATGGTAAAAATACCGAAACATAAAGCCAAAATACTCCATCTCCATTTCTTTTTATAGATTGAAACGAATAAAGCTATTATAGCAACAAAATATGGGAGTATAATCCATCCATTAAAATATATTTTATCGATTTGTGCACCTGGTAGAGATGTGATAAAAGTAGTGAGCCAATCAATAATGCTGTATAAGAAATCAATGCAATGACATATCCATATCGGCTCAATGCCTATTGCCATAGATATTATTGCAATAATACCACCTATAATGATTATTGGTAGTAGATAAGAGGTTGCAATGTTGGCGAGAAGAAAATATACAGGGAAATTGTGAAAATAGAACGCAGATATAATTCCAGTTCCTATCATTGCAGCCATTGATACACACGCAATTGATGTTATATTGTGAAGTATGCGATTTCGCTGAGAAATAGGGTTTAGAGGCTCTGCGAATAATAAGATTGATGCAACTGCAATAAATGATAATTGAAAACCGATGTTATAAAGTGATTCGGGGGTTATTATAAGTAATATTATTGCAGCAAGGCATAGCGAGTTAAATGGACTATGATGGCGTTGAAGTATGTGTGCCGTGAGGAATACTGTTGCCATTATTACAGCACGAGTTACCGATGGCGATAGACCTGTCATGATAGCATATAACCATAGTAAAATAATAGTTATGCTATATCTCAATCTCCCACCTTTGACAATGTTAATAGGGTAGAGAATAAACGCAATAAATAGTGTGATAATACCAACATGTAGCCCACTCAATGCTAATATATGCGCCAATCCTGAAGTTGAATATTTTATTCGCTGTTCATTATCTATCATCGATGTGTCGCCAGTGATTGTTGCATTCAAAAATTCGATACTTCCCGATGATAGAGGTAATGATGCAATTAAATGTGTGATATTGTTGCGATATTTTTCAAGTTGGGATATCCAGCTATTATTGCTGTTTACAATGATAATATCCTCAGGTTGTATAAATGATGATGTATAAATACCTTTACGATTATAATGACGCACGATGTCAAATTCATAAGGTAAGTCGCGTCGGTCTTTTAGAAGTTCAAGAGTGCCAAGATATGCAATTCTATCTCCCACTTCAATAATAGGGTTTAGAGATGGGATATAAAGACAACTTTTAACGAGTGGGATATGGTGATGTAAAGAGGAATCTTTTACGCCATCTAATTCTACTACAATAGTGCGAATCTCATCTTTTTCATGTATTGATAGTGCAGTACCCTCAAATATTAGTTCTTTTTCGAGGTATTCATTATTTATTATAGGTGCATTTCTAATCGTAGAGTTGCCCCATCCTAATGTCGTTGCTAAAAGAATGATTGCAATAATATTTCGTTTGGCAATAAATGCAATGACGGCACATATTATTGTGGCAATAATAAAAATAGAGGGTAATATCGTGTCAAAAATTGTTCCACACACAACCCCAATAAGGATTGGGAGCAAAGGAATCGATGACAACGATATACGCATAGTTTGTGACTGATTTAGATTGTCGTAGTTACAACAACAAAACTACCTATTCCAATGATAATCCATAAAGTAATTGCTAAAATAAGTGGTTTTATGCCTACAGCCTTTATTGTAGATAATGAAAGACTCGCCCCAATTAAAAATAAGGTCAAAACTAATCCTTTTTTAGCAATCCATAGGAGTGACGATGTGAGTTGTTGATGGAGATTGCAATAGGTATTGATTACCATTGCAAGGATAAACATAAAAATAAACCAAGGGATTGAAATCTTGCTCGTTTTGTCACGAAAGATAAACATGGTTACGATTGCTAATGGAATAATCCATAGGGCACGAGTTAGTTTTACCAAAGTTGCAGTTTGCAACGCAATTGGACCATAAGCTTCCCCTGCACCTACCACCGACGAGGTGTCGTGAATGGCAATTGCTGCCCATGTGCCAAATTGAATCTCACTTAATTCAAAATAGTGTCCAATTGCTGGGAATATAAATAATGCAATGGCATTAAGAATAAATACAACGCCAAGCGAAACAGCCATTTCATGTTCATTAGCTTTTACGATTGGTCCCACAGCTGCGATGGCACTACCTCCGCAAATTGCCGTTCCTGAGGCAATTAGGTAAGATGCTTTTTTGTTTAAGTGTAGCCATTTGCCTATCACTACACCTAAAACCATAACACCTATTACTGATGCAATGGTAAATAACATTCCGTCACCTCCCGATTTTAGCGATTCGGTAACATTCATGCCAAATCCTAATCCCACAACCGATGCTTGAAGTAGATATTTTGAAGTTTTTTTATTAAACTTGGGATAAGGATTTTTGAAAATTAAAGCAAATGCAAGCCCTAAAAATAGTGCTATTGCAGGTGTAATAATGTTTCCAAATCCCACCAGATCAAATGGAAATATTACTAATGCAATGAGTAGAATGTAGATGATTTTATTAGTCATAATGTAGATGATTTTATTAGTCATAATGTGAATTAAAACTTAACTATTCCATATTTCCCACGCTGCGAGTGCTTGCAGTATTAACATCTCAAGACCATTCTTCACCACAGCGCCCTGTTCTTGAGATTTTTTCATGAATAAAGTGACCTCTGGATTATATACAACATCGTAACATAGGTGTTGAGGTGTGAGGAGATGATAAGGTATATCAGGACAAGTATCAACAAGCGGATACATTCCAGCAGGAGTGGTATTTACAATAACCTGATACTTCTCAATAATTCCGGGAGTTAATTCATTGTATGTTAAAACGCCATCTTTCTTAGTGCGAGATACGTATATGGGTTCAATGCCAAGACTCTTTAACCCGTGAGTAATCGCTTTTGCCGCTCCTCCAGTCCCCAATACCAATGCGTGAGTGTGGTGTGGTTTAAGCAATGGCTTTAGTGAATTGCAAAATCCTATCACATCTGAGTTAAAGCCTTTTAGGATAAGATTATTCCCATTCCTAATAAATTTTACAACATTAACAGCTCCAATCTCTGATGCAGTTATGTCAATATCATCAAGATATGGAATAACTTGTTCTTTATATGGGATTGTTACATTTAGTCCACGCAAATTGGTGTTGGTATTAATGATATTTCTAAACTCATTAATATTGGGAATCTCAAAATTAAGATATTGCGCATCTATACCTTCAGAGTTGAATTTGTTGTTAAAAAAACTCTCTGAGAATGAATGGCCTAAAGGATATCCCACCAATCCGAATAACTCCTTGCGTGACATGCTAAATTAATTATTGCGACTATTTGTCTTGAATGTAATTTTCGGTTGTAGATGTGAGTTCAAGCACTACATTGTTGTCTTTGTCGCACAAAAAGAGAATTTTATCATCTTTCCCCTTTTTGTAATATTCGGTTTGCTCAAGAGCCATTAGAATTTCAGTTTCCAATGCTAAATCGGGACAAGATTTCATAGTAGAAATCAAATCGAGAAACATAATAGAATTGGCTTTGCTTGCATCGAGTAGGAGAGATCCATTTACGATGTTGCAACCAACATTGCCATGCACTTTCAAATCTTCAATATCTAAAGCTAATTCGATATTTTTGTTTTTGCAACTTGTGCTATTAACTTTAGTTATTTTCCAAGTGCCGTTGATAAAGTCAAGATTTGGTTTGCGAAGAGTCATTAATGCTTCGTTTTTGATATTTAAGAATGTCATATAATATTCGTTGCCAACGGCCTTTACCGAAACGGCTTTTGCATTAGCAAGCGCTTGATTTATCTCCATTTCATATTGAGCATCGTGGCAATAACGTTGAGTCGAGAGCATGTTGATGAACTCGATATTACCATTTGAAATTTTGTATTCTGCATTAAGTGTATTACAGCCATTGTTGGCATACATAGTTTTTGTTGCTTCATCAAAAATTATGTAAGGGCGTTCATCACCACTGGTTGCTTTCCCCATAGCAATACACACAGTCCAATTGCCGTTGATTACACTCGAAGGTATTTCTGCATCGATAGGATTGTTTGATGCACTCTCTTTTTTAGTGCTGGTCTTTTTTGTAGAAGTCTTTTTAGTTGCTTTTTTCTCTTGGGCTTCTTCCTGTTCCTTTACGATAGGTTTAACAACAATATTTGCACTTTCATCATGCACTTCTTTTGATACTAAAGTGGAATTGTCGGTAGTTTTGTTGAAAATATCGTTGAGAAGACTACAACTTGAAAGAGAAAAAACAGTAACAACTGAGGTAAATATGATTTGAGATAAATGTTTCATCTGCATAAAATGTAATATTAGTAATAAGCAACAAAGATAGTGAAAAAAAGTGGATTTTGTGGCTGAGGCAAATATAATTGGGGGATTTTATCATTTTATGTGGTTTATTTATGTAATTTTGCACTTGCTTTTTGATTATCCTATATGAATAATATATTAATTCAATTATTTATTGTCTTTTTTAAGATTGGAGCGTTCACCTTTGGTGGAGGTTGGGCCATGATTTCAATCATTGAAAAGGAGATAGTAGATAAAAAACATTGGGTTACAAAAGAGGAGTTTCTCGATCTCTTAGCCGTAGCACAATCAATCCCTGGTATTTTGGCTGTAAATATGGCTGTGGCTGTTGGCGATAAAATTCGAGGTCGTCGAGGTGCTGTAATATCAGCATTAGGTACTATTATTCCATCATTTGCTATGATACTGTTTATTGCGATATTTCTCACACCCGACATGATAAAGAGCAACGAAACCCTCAATAATATATTTCGAGGTATTCGTCCAGCAGTAGTGGCATTGATTATAGCTCCTGTTTTCAAAAATGCTAAAGTCGCAAAAATAGGGTGGAAAACTGTCGCAATACCCATTGTTGTTGCACTATTGATATGGTCAAAACTTCCCATTATTTCTAATCCCATTGTATTTATCATATTGGGTGGTCTTGGTGGTTATTTATGGTTGCGACATCAACACTCACGCATAATTCAACGAAAGGAGGTCTCTGAGCAATGATTTATCTTAAATTGATGTGGAGCTACTTCAAGATTGGCTTGTTTGGCTTTGGTGGTGGTTATGCAATGCTTTCTTTAATAGAGCGTGAAATAGTTGGTAATGGATGGATTACCCCTCAAGTATTTACCGATATTGTTGCAATCTCACAAATGACTCCAGGTGCAATTGGTGTTAACTCTGCTACTTATATCGGTTATGTGGCACCAGCATCGGCTTCGCCCGAGTTGGCAGCTCCTATATGGGGCATTTTGGGCTCAATATTATGTACATTTGTAGTTGTTCTTCCCCCTGCATTGATGGTAATGTACACAAGTCATTTCATCGCTCGACACAAAGAAAGTATTGCCATTAAGGGTATATTTATGGGATTACGCATCGTAATCGTGGGGCTTATTGCATCGGCTGCATTGCTATTGATGAATACTCAAAATTTTGGAACTGAGCAACCTGAAATAATTAAAAGCATTATTATTTGTGTATCTGCATTTTGTTTGGTGTATTTTGCAAAACTTCACCCTATATTAGTAATAATTCTTGCAGGTATTACTGGGTATTTAATATATTGATATGAAAGAATATAACGACGCAATAGAGTTTCTTTATACAAGTATGCCAATGTTTCAACGTGTTGGTGCTACAGCCTATAAGCCTGGACTTGATACAGTTAAGTTGCTCGATAATCAGTTTGGTAATCCACATTTGAAATATAGGTCTATCCACATTGCAGGTACTAATGGGAAGGGCTCAACTGCACATACTATTGCTGCAATACTCCAATCAGCAGGATATAGAGTGGGACTTTACACCTCGCCACACTTGGTTGATTTTCGTGAACGTATTAGGGTGAATGGGAAAATGATTTCGCATGAGGCTGTCATCGATTTTGTAAATCGCTATCGTGCCATGTCGCTCAACTGCCACCCCTCGTTCTTTGAATTGACAATGACAATGGCATTTGAGTATTTCGCTAATGAAAAAGTTGACATTGCAGTAATTGAGACTGGTCTTGGTGGCCGATTGGATAGCACAAATATCATCACTCCGATATTGAGCATCATCACAAACATATCATTTGATCACACTGCATTTCTTGGCAATACACTACCCGCTATTGCTTCAGAAAAAGCTGGAATTATAAAATCGAGTGTGCCAGTTGTTATTGGTGAAGCACAAGGTGAAGTGCGTGAAGTGTTTGTTCAAAAGGCTATAGAGCAACATGCCCCCATATCGTTTGCTGAAGATAATAACTGCTTTGATAGCGTTGAATCGCTCAACGATAGCGTTCTCTATCGTGCCACTCGCTATGGTGATATCGTAGGCGAACTTGTTGGCGATTGCCAACCTAAAAATGCTGCTACTATCTTAACTGCATTGCCATTGCTTGAAGCACAAGGACTTTCTATCACATCGCAAGCAGTAAAAGAGGGCTTCGCTCATGTAACCACCCTCACTGGTTTGATGGGACGTTGGATGACATTGCAACGCAATCCCCATGTGGTATGCGATACAGGACATAATGTAGGTGGTTGGGAATATATCTCACGCCGTTTACACTCTATAGAGGGTACACTCCACATGGTTATCGGTTTTGTCAACGATAAAGATGTGAGCCATATTCTCGAAATGATGCCAAAAACGGCTCAATATTACTTCACTAATGCACAAATCGAGCGCGCAATGCCTGCAACGCAACTTGCCGAAATTGCCACCCAATGTGGCTTGATAGGGGAGCAATACCCCTCGGTAGAGGACGCCTACAACGCAGCCCTTGCAGTCGCTCAACCATCCGACACTATCTTCATTGGCGGCAGCACCTTTATCGTCGCCGACCTGCTTACGTTATTGCAAATCTGAGGTTAATACAATAATAAAAGGCAATCAATTGGAGCGGTTTTTTAATTTTTAACTAATTGATTTTCAGTATTGGGTTTTACGAAAATTGCGAAATTCTACATAGAAGGCTACATGAAGGTCGTAATTAAGCCAAAAAACTACAAATGCAAAGGCATATAAAACTTTTGAAAGTAAAGCACTGAAATCAAGCATCTTCCAGAGATGCATTGTGAATAAACTAAGGTGGCGTATGAGCGAACTACAATGTTCACTACATACGCCACTCAATTTATGCCTCAATAGGAATCTGAATTATCGACAACCATTGTTCTGGGTCTTCCTGATTCCATACTCCGTCAATGTAGGAGGTACGAAGAGGCCCAGCAAGTTTGTAGCCT
>JAFOYQ010000082.1 GCA_017424575.1 Muribaculaceae bacterium | reverse complement strand
TGGTCATATCTTGATAGAAATAATGACACCAAATATGCAATTGTTGGAGGAAGATATCGTATTGCTTTAGTCAAAGATAATGATGATTACTTGCTGATATATTTGTCTGGTGCTCAAACAAACCAAATAAATTGGGCAGAAGGAATGATTAAAGGTCGATTAAAACCGACTATTTTTCAGAATCATTATGATTTAATATGGTATGATTCTATGTTTGATATTATTAATACCGATGCTTACGCAACGATTGTTGACTCAATCTTAACACTTGAATTTCCCCTTTATAAAACACAAATTCGCTTTTATAAAGAATTGTAATAAATTGTATAATGTAATAAAAAGAATTTTCAACTTTATCATTGTTTCTATTGTATTTGTTTTAGATGCTTTATCCTAGTTATAAATCAGGCGAAATTGTAGTTTCTAAAATTGAGCAGTGCATTGATTAAAAAGATCAAACACAATATCGAATAACTTATTCTGATAATTCTGATGACGAGAATTTGAATGCGTTTATTGGGCAAACAATCTTCATGACTATACTAAACGATTAAGCTAACTTATTTTTATTTCTTAATAGTCGGTGAATACTTGCCGATAATTCTTGCTGAAATATGGTCCCTTTAGGGGCGTTTTTAAGATTATTTTTCCGTTTGTTCGAAAAATAAAAGCCATGCTAACTATGAGTTAGCATGGCTTTTTCTATTAGTTTCAGTTTGTCAATTATTTGATAAATTTCACTGTTTTAGTATTACCTTCTGTAGTTACTTGTGCGAAGTATACACCATCGGCAAGGTTTGCAACTGAGATAATTGCGTTGTTAGACGATGGTTTATTGCTTAATACTACAGCACCAGCAGCATTGTAAATATTAACTAATGCAATATTATTCGCTGCGCTGATGTTGAGAACGGTACCATTGCAGGCAACTTTTATAGGAGCTTCCTCTACAATGCTTTCTACACCAACTACTGGTATTTCAATATCTTCAGGTTTAGCTGTTTGAGAGGCATCACTCCATTGGCTAAACTCAAGGTTATTGAAGTTAACTGCTCCGCTCCATGCTTGGAATGGAGTTTCTTCATCGTCAATATCGGTCCATTCATGTTTCATAAAGAAACTATCGAAACGCCATGTTGAGATAGTTGTAGATTCACCAGTGAAGTGTGCGAATGGCTCGTTTTTAATATCCCATTTAATTAGATTCCAACCACGGAAATTAATGGTGGTTTGAGGGTCTTGATGTTTGAGCTCTGAGTTGTTAATACGCAACATCGCAGAAATCGCATTGTTAGAACCATCACCATATAACCAGAATGTCAAGATACCATCAGAGATATTACGGTTAGCATTAACGCCTGACTGTGTAGGAGTATATTCGCGAATTTGCCATACTTCATTAGCAAAATATTCATCAAATGAGTATGTCATCAATGCAGAACCAGCAGTGTTCTTATTTGGAGCAAGAGTGCTACTAGTAGTTGAGTTGCCCTCGTCTGTAAGACCTGAAGTTGAACCAGAACCATTAGGAGCCCAGAATCCATCAGCACTTGTCAATGGGAACAATACTGTTGATGAAGTTTTAGTGCGATATTCTGAAAGGAAACGGAAATAGAATTCTTCTGTTTCGTTGCCTGACATATCAGGAAGTCCTGCTTTAACAGATACTAAGAAACATTTGTCGGCTGGAATAGTGTCGTTTGTATAGAAATGTACAACAGATTTACCTGCAACTACAGCGTGAGTAGTAGTACCTTCATATACCTTGCCATCGCTATCTTTCAATGTAATACATTCGGCATGTTTATCAGAGTTCCAAATGATTTCTTCATCGTATTCGATTCGAATAGGAGGCATTTGAGCGAACTCAGCAGTAGCATCAGCTGCTGGATATGTTGTAGTTACTTGTGGCGCAACAACGTCTGGTTCTGCAATAGTAATTGAGAGAACATAGTTGCCACCTTCTACACCATCACCATCACCATCAAAAAATTGATTAGTTTGAGAGTTCTTTGCAATTGAACCGTCAATAGTGATGTCATAAGTCCACATTGGATCAAGTTTTGTGATGTCAAGGTTGAGAGTGTAATCATTTACCCAACTAAAACTAATTTCGCCACCATTATTAATTGTTATTGCTTTTTCAACAGATTCTTTATCCATGTTACGAGAGAAAGTGATTGTAACAGGATACAAAGGAGATACGTTTGTTGCGTCTTCAACTGAAATAGCATCAACTTTTGCTGGTGAAGTGCTAGTCATTTCAATATGTTGCACAGTTACAAAGTCTTTAGTAGCACCTTGTTGACCATCTTTGATTGTTACTTGCACTGTCTTAGTTTCAAAACCATCACATTCAAAAGTTACGTCATAAGTTTGTCCTATAGTTAATCCTTCGAAGAAGTAGAAACCGTTATGGATAAGATTTTCATTTTTTGTATATTTGTTGAATACAGATTCCCAAGTGTCTGTGGTATATGTTTTTCCGTCAACAGTAACTTTTACGCCATTAATAGGAGTGCTATTTTCAGAGTTACGAATAATACCTGCAAGGAATGATTGAGAAGGAACTTGGAGACCTCTATATTTCAAAATAGATTGAAAAGCAGCAAGTGCTTCAAGTCGCTTATATTCAACATTAATGTTAAGTTGTTGTTGTGCTGCAATTGTGTGATAAGCACCTTCACTTAATAATGAAGCCATATTAGAACGACGGTTTACCGACAAGTAAGGATATTGGTTTGCATGAGTTGTTTCACCACGCATATAGAAGCAACGGTCATACCAGTTGCCACGTGTACCAGTACAAGCAAAATCCATCATCATGTCGGTGAGGTTAGGACAAAGGATTTCGCCAAAAGCCTTACCGCCATTAGGAGTTTTCTCTACTTCTACACCATTTTTCATCCAACCACCAAAGAGTGTAACTGTAGTATTGTTATCGGCTGAAGCATCTGAGTGGATTGAGTAGTAGAAATCTGCACCCCATGCATTTGCCATATCTGAACGTTCTTCAAGACCTACTTCTGTAACCTCATCTTCACGACAAAGCATAAGGTTTTCAGCTGGCATATCTGTATATGTTGTAAGATATTCTTTTATAGTTTGTGAAATTGCAAAAACTTTTTCAGCTTCAGAATATCCCCAAAGACCTCTATTTTCACGCATTGAGTGACCAGGGTCAAGGAATAGTTTGAAATCACCCCAACCGGTAATTTCTTTAGCAGGAGTTTCGGTGTTTTCTTGTGCAAATACAGGAAGAGCCATTGCACACATTGCAGCTATTACTGCACTTTTCTTAAAGATATTTATTGTTTTCATGGCAGTAATTAGTATTTTAAGTTAATAACATAAATTGATGCATCAATTGCATTTTCAAATGCAACTTTTTTACCATCAGGTGATACAGTAGGAGTTAAAGGAATCAAAACAGTATTACCAGTTAATAAATGTTTCTTGCCGTTATTGATATTCATTGAATAAATATCTGAAGATGTAAAGTTAGAACCATCGTCGGTAACTACGGTATAGATGATTGATTCATTATCGGGTAACCATTGAGGATTTGAGCCTTTTCCTAAACTTTTGAGTTCTGATCCATCGTTATTGCATGCCCACATGCCTTGACCAGGAATTTGGAATGCAACTTTTTTACCATCATGTGAAAGAGATGGGTTGATAACGATTTTACCTTTGAATTGTTTAAGAGCAGCAATTTGAGTTGTCGCTTTTGCAGGTTCGTTAACCATTAACTCATATACACCTAAGGCTTCAAGAGTTGGTTTTACATTTACCGATTTCCATGTAGGAGTTCCAGCAAGATTTCTGCTTTTAGGTACGATAAGCTCTGCTTTGCCCGAGATTATGTTCCATGCTTTAACTTCGTGTAAAACTCGATTGTTTTCTACAATATTTGTACGACCTAAAATTTGAGTGCCGTCTTGGCTCCATTTCATCTTGTAACCAGCACCAGATTCATTAGTGATGCATTTAAGATTAGAACCATCTGCATTTGCTACCATGATACCAGTATAGTTATCGGTAGTTACTGCGATTCTGGTTCCATCAGGAGACCATACAGGAGCCATAAGCCCCGAAGTAAACTCAATGAGCTTTTGAGGCTCGCTTGCTGAACGAGGTTGAGCAAATAAGCTCGCACTACATAAGCAAAGAGTAATTGCAAATACAAAATTGCGTTTCATAAGGGTAATTTTGCGATTTAAGTTAATAAAAATGTTAGCTATATTTCAAAATTACTAATAAAATATTATAATATTAAATGTAATTTAATTTTTAACATTTTTATACAAATCAAGGGGCTTTATCTTTATTTAATAAAACCCCTTAATTATATAATTTGTAATATATTAATTGAATATTGAAGAGTATTTTGATATGAGTTCTTTGAATTGTTTTGTGTCTCTTATTGGAGCTACATTTACTTCGGTGTTGCAATCATGCACCCACTGATGATAATTGGCATAACCTTTTTGTAATGAGTTGCTCATGCAATTTAATGCTTTATCATTTAACCCAAGTTGTGCATAAAGGCAAGCTGCGATATAATTTATACGTCCATTAGTGTCATTATTGTTGGATAAAATATTTTCTATCCAGTTGATTGCTGAGTCCCTATCATTTATAGCAAGATAAGCAAATCCTTTAAGTGATTCAGCATTATTATCGTCATAATCAATATCAAGAATGCGTTCATATAAAATTTTTGCCTCGCTTGTGTTATTAAGATGTGCATTTAATAAATGTGCACGTAGTAAGTAGTTATATGGATTATGTGCTTCATTCAATAATGCTTCGCCGTATAAAGAGTAGGCTTGTGTATAATTTCCCATGTTTTCATAGCATAAACCTTTTGTAGATATAGCTGGGGTATAATTTGAATTGTTTTCAATAGCAATATCGCAACATTTTAGAGCTTCGGGCAATTGTTCTAATGCTATTAATAACTTCGCTTTCAATTCAAAATATTTGCAGTAGTTTGGCTTTAATTCAATGGCAATATTAATAGAATTTAGACCATCGTTATATCTACTTAATGCATATAAACATTCTGCGATTTCGAAATATATGCCATGATAGTTTTGTTGATTATCATGGATTAGAGTATTAAAATCATCTAATGCATCAGTGTATTTATAATGTGATTTTGCAATAATTCCACGTATATAATATAAAGAACTAACCTTAGGAGCTTGTTTAATTGCGTTGGAGAGACCATTAATAACAGCAGAGTAATCAAGTTTAGACATTTCAACCAATTCTGATAGTGCTTTTGAATTATTGTCATTACTGCTAATTGCAATTATTAAATCTTCTACTGCTCCATTGTTGTTGCCCATAGATTTTCGTATTGATGCTCGACGAATATACATATCGGAGTTGTGAGGATTTATGTTGACAGCATTATCTGCAAATTCATTGGCAACTGCATAATTATCCTCAACAACAGCAATACGAGAAAGTCCAATTAAAGCCTCGGTGCTACGATTGTTTATTCGTAGCATTCGTTGATAATCCATTTTTGCATCATTATATCGTTTTAGTAGAAATTCAGCATTAGCTTTTTGATATAATAGCGTATATGAGCCAGAGTCAAGAATATATGCTTTATTCAAATCATTTAATGCGTTTTCATAATCTTCGGTTACCTCATAAATACTCGCTCTAAGACAAAGAGATTCAAATCTTAAATCCTTATTTTGTTCGGGCATATATTTAAGTGCGTTGTTAATATCGCTAAGAGCTTTTGCATATTGATTGTGATTATAATATTCATTTGCTCTTTTGTAATAAGTTTCGTAATCTTGAGGATCTTCGTCGAGCAATTGTTGATATACTTTCATCATAGCCTTAGTAATAGGATTATTAAGACCATCTTGAGTATATCCACTGATAGCTAAGTTTACTAAAATAATCGAGAATAATATTCTAATTACTTTCATTAAAATAATTATTTAGTTGTTTTAATTAATCTGATTGATAACATGGCATGTATGACATGCAGCAAGAGCTGCTGTCTCGGTGCGCAAACGATTATCCCCTAAACTTATTGGTTTATATCCATATTCAAGAGCAAGTTTAATCTCTTCGGGCGAAAAATCCCCTTCAGGACCAATAAGTATTAGAGTGTCTAGATTAGGTTTATATTCGTTGCTGAAAAGTAAACGCGGAATTGATTTATCGCAATATGCGATAAATTTTTGTTCTGCATTATAAGTTGAAATGACCTCTTTAATAGGTGTCATATCATCTATTTGAGGAAGGACTGTTTTGAGAGACTGCTTCATAGCCGAAATCGCAATTTTATCTATTCGTTCTACCTTAATTTCTTTTCTTTCAGAGTGTCGACATAGTAGGGGAGTAATGCGATTTACACCTATTTCAGTCATTTTTTCCACTAACCATTCCATTCTATCAAGATGCTTTGTTGGTGCAACTGCAATAGTAATATGGTTTTTCCAACAAAGAGGAATTGATTCTTTATTTACGATTTCAACTGTTGCCCTTTTGGAATGCGCTTCAAGCAGACGGCATTCATAACGAAAGCCTTTACCATCAATAACCTCTATCATATCGCCTGATTTCATTCTCAACACTCTAACGCAATGTTGAGAGTCGCTTTCGGGCAATGTTAGAGTTTCTTCAATATTGGGGGCATAGAATTGTATCATCGTGTTGATTTTTCGTGTTGATGTTTATATTTGAATAGTATTGCAAATAAAACCGCTACTATCAAGGCATATCCAGCAAAGATAAGCCATGTCGCTTCCCAATTTCCTAGCAAGAATCCATTTTCCCAACTGCAAAATGTTTCAACGACCTTTCCAGCAGCGAGAGTACCCACTGTAGCACCAATACCGTTTGTCATAAGCATAAATAGACCTTGAGCTGAGGCTTGTATTGATTTGTCGGTTTCTTGTTCGACAAATAATGCTCCTGATACATTAAAGAAGTCAAATGCTACGCCATAAACAATCATTGAGAGAACAAACATCCAAACACCAGTTCCTGGATTGCCAAGACCGAATAGACCAAATCTAAATACCCAAGCAAACATTGCTATAAGCATTACAATTTTAATGCCATATCGTTTTAGGAAGAATGGTATTAATAAAATGCACAATGCTTCTGAAACTTGAGAAAGAGATGTGAGTAATGTCGCATTATTTGCGCCAAAGGTGTTTGCATATTCTGCTATACCTTTGAAACTAGTGATAAAAGGAGTTGCATATCCGTTAGTAATTTGTAGCGACATTCCTAATAACATCGAGAATATGAAGAATAATGCCATTTTCTTTTGCTTAAATAATGCAAAAGCATTAAGACCTAAGATTGAGACAATTGACTTTTGTGGAGCGTCTTTATATATCTTGCATTGTGGGAGTAGTGTTACACAGTAGAGTGCTAATATTAAACTCAAAGCTCCAGATACGAGTAATTGCATATATGTGTATTGGAAGCGCATGTCATGACTTAGGCTAAAGAAAAAGCCATCAGCATTGGTCCATGTTGCACAGTTTACAAACCACATTGTAGCGATAAAACCTATTGTGCCGAATACACGAATAGGTGGGAATGCTTTTATTGTATCATAGCCATGATTACGCAACGTGTTAAAAGCTACAGTATTAGACAATGCCAATGTTGGCATATAGAAAGCTACGCTGATTGTGTAGAAAGTAATGAATTTTGTTGTATCGGGTTGAATACCTGTTATATCTGCTTGATAACCTAAATACCAACATAATAACATAAATGCACCTGCGATAAGATGGCAAATCCCAAGCATACGTTGTGGTTGAATGAATTTATCGGCAATAATACCAATTATGGCAGGCATAAATATTGATACAATTCCTTGAATTGCATATACCCAAGGAATTAAATGACCAAGGCCTACGCCTCCGAGATAGTTGCCTACACATGTAAGATATGCTCCCCAAACGGCAAATTCGAGGAAATTCATAATTGTTAGTTTTAACTTCAAATTTTTCATTATGGTAATGATATTAAGTTGTTAGATTCCTATTTTTAATTATTTTGCTAATTATTGCAGCTTCTTCATATTCTTCTTGTTCAATATGATATTGCAATTTTTTATTTAGTTCATCAATTGGCAAATCTTCCAACTTTGTCACAATATTATCTTCTGGGCGATTCTTTTCAAGAGCAAATTTGTTATCTCCTTTAGATTCTAAAATAAAACCGGTTTCGTTGATAATATTACGAGTTGTGTAGATTGGTGCATTGGTGCGAATAGCAAGAGCAACAGCATCAGATGTTCGAGAGTCAATAATGATTTGTCTATTACCATCGTCAAGTGTTAGTTCAGAAGAAAATATCCCATCCTCAAATTTGTAGATAAATACCTTCTTAAGTTGAACTCCGAAAGCATTGGTTATGCTGATAGTTAAATCATGAGTTAAAGGTCGAGGCATGCTGATTTTCTCCATTTTTATGGCAATAGCTTGAGCTTCAGCCGCGCCAATTACAACAGGAATGTGATACTTGCCATCTTCTTCAGCAAGTATCAGTGCGTAAGCCCCTGTTTGAATTTGGCTATATGATATGCCCACGATTTTTAACTTAACCTTTTCGTCCATGATTATTTGAGATTTTGTCCAGTTATGATGCCACTACCATAACATAACTTCTTCTCTTTATCGTATATTACAGCAAATTGGCCAGGTGCAATTCCTTGAACCTTTTCTTCTGACTCAATCAAGTATTCCATGTTACCCAAATGAGTTAAACGTGCTGGAATGAAATTGGGCATATGGCGGTTTTTGAACGTGATTTCTACACTATTGCAGTTTCCCTCCCAAGGATTGCCCGATATGAAGTGCATTTCATCTAGATGTAGAGTTTTTCCATATTGTTTTTCGGTGTCATAACCATTGCTTACGTAAATAACGTTGTCATGTATATTCTTTTTTACAACATACCACGGACCACCACTTAATCCAAGCCCTTTTCGTTGACCGATAGTATGGAACCAAAATCCTTTATGTTCCCCAATTTTTTTGCCAGTTTCTAGTTCAATAATCGGACCTTTCTTTTCGCCTAAGTGTCGTCGTATAAAATCATTATAGTTGATTTTTCCTAAGAAGCATATCCCTTGACTATCTTTACGATATGCATTTGGCATTTGTGTTTGAATAGCGATTTCTCTCACTTCAGCTTTGGGCATCGAACCAATGGGGAACATCAAATGGCATAACTGATTGTAGTCAATTCGCGCCAAGAAGTCAGTTTGGTCTTTTACTGGGTCAACTGCAGTTGATAGATATGTTTTATCACCAATAATAGTGGTAGATGCATAGTGACCAGTTGCTGTTTTATCAAATTCGTGTCCCCAACGTTGCTCAAAGTATCCGAATTTAATCATTTTGTTGCACATGATATCAGGATTTGGAGTTAAGCCTTGACGCACAGTGCGAAGAGCATACTCCATGACATTTTCCCAATATTCTTCGTGCAAAGACACTACATCAAATGGAAGATTATATTTGCGTGCAATATAACTACACATTTCAATATCCTCTTCAGCCGCACAGTCGCCTACTCCAGTGTCAAGACCAATGCGTATATAAAATAAATGGAGGTCGTGTCCTTGCTCTAGAAGTTTATGTACACTTACTGCACTATCAACACCTCCCGATATTAATGCTGCTACTTTCATTATAGTTATTATAAATTTATACTACCCACTACGTTTAATAAACCATCTACATTTAGATTCTTTGCTATAATTGTATGATTTTCATCGAGTTGGTAAATAGTAGGGGTTACTCTCATATCAAACATATCATATATATCAT
>JAFOYQ010000081.1 GCA_017424575.1 Muribaculaceae bacterium | reverse complement strand
ATAGCTTGGAGCAATGCACCGAGTGTTTCGGGAGATATACTGCCTTGTTCTGTCTCTTGACGGAACGCAGTAATGAGCGAAGTAAGATTTGAAATGTCTATCATAGTATTTAAGAATTAAATTCAATGCAAAAGTATGGTCGAAACTTCGCTCACCAAAAGACAAAAAAAGCCCACTCGAATGAGTGAGCTTTGATATAGAGAAGTATTCTTTTATAATAGTTCGTTAAAAAATAGCCAAGCCTAAGCGGCTCTGGCAGTAAATAAAATGAGTTCTTTGAAAAGTTTGTCAATAACTTGCGGGTCTGGGCTAATCCCAAACACGCAAATAAATCGTTCAAGCATATAAGCATTGTGTATGAAAGACTTGCAGGAGGATATGGAATAGGCTATTCCGCGCCTCTTACATGCCGCTTTGGCCAAGTTGATAGCTGCAAGCGACGCATTGAAGTGAAAATCCAACTTTCTGAAGTCGGTTGACTGGCAGTTGGTGATTCCTGCATGCTGCTTTCCATCTCTAAAGCAAAACTCCAGCTGGAACCTGGTTCTGTAATAATCCAGCACTTCGCGTCCATCCATGGAATCGTCTGTAGAGAAATATAGTTGCCACTTGTCTGTTCTCCCGTCCATCGGATACCAGATGGCTAAGGAAACATACCTTTTGAGAGCTTTTGCATATACCTTCAATCCGTATAGTTTTCCCTTGTTCACCTCGTATTCCTTGCACCGGGTCAAATCCAAATTGGCAAAGTCGATTTTTCCGTCAAACCACTTGGGATGACCACGTTTCCCTGTTTTCTGTTCCAATGTCGGATAGTACAGGATTACGTCATTCCGAAAGCGGCTGATGACATGGAAACCGTTCTCACACATAGGCGTTATGAAAGTTTCCTTGGAAAAGAATGCGTCTGCAACCACCGTTCTGGATATGCTCTGTATCTTGTCTTTTCTACTGATAAGATAGCTGCTGTACCAGTCAACGAGGTTCTTGTCCATATTATCCAAGGTTTTACAATCCGGCGTCTGAATGGAACCTAAAGTCATGCATTCATGGTTGTCGATGTCAATGACCCCGATGCCCATGATTTCCAGTCCACGCTTGTACTCTCCTGCACAACCAGACCAGAAATAACCTATCCAAGGTGTCTTCTTGCCTGATTTGGGGATATAGGAAGGATCGATGGCGATGGCTTTTCTTTTGCCTGTGAGATGCTTGCTGATGATAGAGTCGTTGAACGCAAACCAGTCGAAAGTTTCATGCTCAAAAAGGTTACGATAAGTCTGTTCTGAGAAACAGCCATATCTGCCCAATTGGAGGAAGTTTATACGATCTGGAATGGCCATGAATAATTTCATTGCATCCATAAAGGTCTTTTCAAAAGGTTTGTGTATATTCGCAATTGATTTGAGAGCCGACAGGCACTCGGATTGGTATTGCATAAGGAGTGTTTCTTTAGTAATAATCAGAAGAGTTTGGAGACTTCTAATTTACTAAAAACCAACGAATTATGCAATACTTTCTACCTTTATTATCAGCAGGTTAGCACACTTTTTTCAGTACATTTCTTCATGCTTAACCATTCGTTTTGACAACATTTCAATGACCTCTTTAGTGTTTTCGAACCAGCTTTTACTGGTTCTATTGTTTAATTTTTAATTTTTCGGTAAAAATTTACCGAAGTAATGAGAAGTTCCAACCGTGAAAGATTGGAACTTTTTTCTATTGCCTATATTTCATTAGAGGAAAAGGTGATTTTTATATATATTATTGATTGCTAATTTTGCGGTGAATGTATTCGTAAGTAAGTCTGGAGATTTCAGCAATGAGTTCTTCTGTTTTCTCTGACGACAGCTTACTATCTTTGCAAAATACGGCAATAGAGTAATGTTTTCCGTTCGGTAGTATTACGAAGCCTATATCATTTACAGCTACAATTGTGCCATCATCTTTTACATAACCAGTTCCTGTCTTATGATATAACTTTGTGCCTAATGTGGGTAAGTATTTAGCCAAACGATTAGGCCCGGTTTGCGTTCCTGACATAACTTCTGTAAGCCAAAGGAAATCCTGCTGTCTCTGAGTTCTATTATCAACAAGCATTTCCAACAAGAGAATTGCATCGTTTGGTGTTGTACTATTAAAATATGCACGGCTATGATCCATCGCCATCTCATCTTCTGTCCATTTTATTTGAGTATTTGTACACCCTAAATCCTGTATAACCTGATTTGCATAATGTGTACCATCGAACAGGTTAAAAAGAATATTGCTTGCATTATTGTCGCTTTGCGCTACTGAATATTCAATCAGCTGACTTACTTTTAATCGAATATCTCCATCTGGATATTTATCCCGTAGTGGACTATAGGTATCAGGTGACAACATATCCTTAGTAATGAGCATAGGCTTTTTCAATGTTAACGAATCTTGTTTCAAGCAATGAAGAATAGCTACTGCTTGATGGAGTTTAAATACGCTCATCATAGGAAAAGATTGATCAGCATTTTTTGTACAAAGCATCTTCCCCTGATAGTAAACTGCAATTCCAACTTGGACATTTTTTCCTTCTAGAAGTTGTTCAACTTGCTTTTGAAGCGAGGTGTTTACGTCTTTCTGTTTTGACAGGCATGTCAAGGGAGTTAAGACAGTAAGTAATATACTAAAGATAATGGTTAATTTTCTATTCATAAATAAGCATATATAGTTTAGTTGCAAAGTTCATAAAATATGTAATATAGACAAACATTACTTCGGTAAATTTTTACCGAAAAATTACTTTTATATTAAAGAATAGTCAAACTTACACGACGACCTAATCCCTCAAAAATACGGAAAAGAGTGCTTAATTGAATATCAGCTTTGCCATTTTCAAGTCGGGAAATGTAAGTTTTTTTAGTTCCAATCTTTTCAGCAAGTTCTTGCTGTGTAAGACCTGCACGCTTGCGTTCTTCTTTAAGAGTTTGAGCAAGACAGAATGCCTCAGTCTCCTTATTAAACACTTCACGAGAAGGAGTACCAACTTCACCAAACTCAATATTAAGAAGTTCATCAAGACTGCTACAATTCATAAGGGCTTCTTTTTTTGCTTCTTCCATAATACTCTTTATTTTGCGTCTTTAGATTCAAAATATTCTTTCATTAATCTTTCTGCCTTATCGATTTCACCCGAAGGCGTTTTTTGAGTTTTCTTTTGAAATCCATTGAAAAGAATAACTAAAGAACCTTCATCGAAGCAGCAGAATACACGGAATATATCGCCACCAAATTCAACTCTAATTTCAAAAAGTCCTTTTTTACCCTCTATACTCTTAAGTATGGTAACAGGCAATCTATCTAAAGTTTGCAACCAAACCAATGTTTGTGCAATCTTTTTTCTGACCTTATCGGTCTGAGCCACATAGAACTCGTTAAAATAATGCTTGTAGAATTTGATTTCTCGTTTAGCCATATATTCATTTTTACAACGGCAAAGTTAACTAAAAAGTTTACTTGTGCCAAATTTTTGAATCATTTTTTCAATACCTATCAAAAGCGTCCGAGATTATACTTTAAAACTCGCGACCGAGGGTGAAGAGTCTCTGCCTAATATCATTGAGCCAATGCACTCGGCTAAATTTTCGCTCACTAAAAGACAAAAAACATACTTATGACTTAAAATTGAAAAGAGAGGGGGATAAATGCAAGCGCATATTGCTAATGCGATGCATGCTTGTATATAGTTTTTGAAATAATGTTTTAATTATACGAGAAGAAGAATCTACGCGTAGTTGTGTGTATGATAGTTTCTATAGATGCAATAGTTGCTATTGTGATTGTAGTGTTTCGTTGCATTTGTAAAAAAAACACCGAGGTGAATTGGTTTCACCTCGGTGCATATTTAATGATATTTATGGTTGCGATTATTCTTCGTTGTGGTTATTTTCACGACGAGGGCCACGATTGTCGCGACGAGGACCGCGGTCGCCTTCACGGCGAGGACCACGATTGTTGTTGTCACGGCGAGGACCACGATCGCCACGAGGTGCGCGTTCACGTTCTACATAGCCTTCTGGTTTTGGTTGAAGAGCACGCATTGAGAGGCGATATTTGCCAGTCTTTTTGTCGATTTCGATAAGTTTCACTTCGAGAGTGTCACCCTCTTTAATTCCTGATGCTTCCATGTTGTCAACACGTTCCCATGAAATTTCAGAGATGTGGAGGAGTCCATCGCGACCAGGCATGAATTCAACAAATGCGCCAAAGTCGAGAATTGAGCGAACTGTACCAGTGTAAGTTTTGCCCTCTTCAGGAAGTTCAACGATAGCGTTGATCATTGCCATTGCTTTATCGATAGATTCTTTGTTAGAAGCAGCAACTTCAATATAACCAGCATTGTCAATTTCTTCGATTGAAACGATTGCGCCACTTTGTTCTTGGATACCTTGGATAATTTTACCACCAGGGCCAATAACAGCACCAATAAGGTCTTTAGGAATTGTCAATGTTACGATGCGAGGCACGTGAGGTTTGTAGTCTTCACGTGGAGCAGCAATTGTTTCGTTGATTTTGCCGAGGATATGAAGACGACCATCACGAGCTTGCATCAATGCTTTTTCGAGAATTTCATAAGAAAGACCGTCGCACTTGATGTCCATTTGAGTAGCAGTGATACCATCTACAGTACCTGTTACCTTGAAGTCCATATCACCGAGGTGGTCTTCGTCGCCGAGGATGTCAGAGAGAACTGCATATTTAGAACTTGCAGTGTCGGTGATAAGACCCATTGCGATACCACTCACAGGTTTCTTCATTTGCACACCTGCGTCGAGCAATGCGAGTGTACCAGCACATACTGTTGCCATTGAAGAAGAACCGTTTGATTCGAGAATGTCAGAAACGATGCGGCAAGTGTAAGGGAAACCTTCAGGGAACATGCGTTTCAATGCACGGTGAGCAAGGTTGCCGTGACCAATTTCGCGACGACCTACACCACGCACTGGACGTGCTTCACCTGTTGAGAATGGAGGGAAGTTGTAGTGGAGGAGGAAGCGTTCTTTACCTTGACACAATACTTCGTCAAGAATCTTTTCGTCGAGTTTTGTGCCGAGAGTAACTGTTGAAAGAGATTGTGTTTCACCACGAGTGAACACAGCCGATCCGTGAGGACCTGGAATGTAGTCAACTTCACACCAGATAGGACGAATGTCGGTAGTTTTACGACCGTCCAAACGAATACCTTCGTCGAGGATGCAACGGCGCACTGCTTCTTTTTCTACATCGTGATAGTAGCGTTTAACGAGAGCAGTTTTTTCGTCGCGTTCTTCTTCGGGGAGTGATTCGATATATTCTTTGCAGATAGCTTCAAAACTTTCGTTACGCCAGTGTTTGTCGGCGCAACCAGCTTTAGCTACAGCATAAGCTTTGTCGTAGCATTTTTCGTGAACATCTTTGCGAAGATCTTCATCGTTTACTTCGTGACAATATTCGCGTTTAACAGTTGAACCTACAGCTTCGGCAAGTTCTTGTTGAGCGATACATTGTTTTTTGATGGCTTCGTGAGCAGTTTTGAGAGCTTCGAGGAGTTCAGCTTCTGAAACTTCATCCATTTCACCTTCTACCATCATGATGTTGTCGTAGGTAGCACCTACCATCAATTCCATATCGGCTTTTTCGAGTTGCTCGAAATTAGGGTTGATAACAAATTCGCCATCAACGCGAGCTACACGCACTTCCGAGATAGGACCATTGAAGGGGATATCAGAAACAGCGATTGCAGCCGATGCAGCAAGACCAGCAAGAGCATCAGGCATTTCAACGCCGTCAGATGAATACATTGTGATGTTTACAAAAGTGTCGGCGTGATAATTGTCGGGGAAAAGTGGACGGAGCACACGGTCAACAAGGCGTGCTGTCAAAATTTCGTAGTCAGATGCGCGACCTTCACGCTTAAGGAAGCCACCGGGGAAACGGCCAGCTGCCGAAAATTTTTCTTTGTACTCTACTTGGAGGGGCATAAAGTCAACACCCTCACCGGCTTCTTTAGCCGAACATACAGTTGCCAAGAGCATTGTGTTGCCCATGCGCAATTCTACCGCTCCATCGGCTTGCTTTGCAAGTTTGCCTGTTTCGAGCGTGATAACACGTCCGTCGCTAAGCTCGATGGTTTTCTTAATTGGGTTTACCATAAATATCTAAATTTTTATCTTCTTAAAAAATCACGCAAAGATAGTGAATTTTATTCAAAAATCCTCATAAATTGCCGATTATTTGAGAAATAGGTGTATTATTGTTGTATAAATTACTATCTTTGTCAAAGTAACATGGAAAAAATATGATTGAAAATAGTTATAAAGCAAGTGCCGACCGATATGATGAATCATTGGTTTCGTATCAAAAAAGTGGCAATTCGGGTATAAAATTGCCTACATTGTCATTGGGTTTCTGGTGGAACTTTGGTGGTATTGATAGTATTGAAGATAGTCGCGCAAAAATGAGATGTGCGTTTGATAATGGTATCACCTGTTTTGATTTGGCTAATAATTACGGGCCACCTTTTGGTAGTGCCGAAGAAACATTTGGTAAGATTTACACGCAAGATTTCAAACCATATCGTCACGAAATGATTGTTACCACAAAGGCTGGCTACAATATGTGGGACGGGCCTTATGGGGTAGGTTCTTCGCGAAAAATGATGATTACAAGTCTTGAAGAGTCGTTAAAACGCATGAATCTTGACTATGTAGATATTTATTATTCGCATCGTTATGATGGCGAAACTCCTGTGGAAGAAACTATGCAAGCACTCGTAGATGTGGTGCGTCAAGGTAAGGCTTTGTATGTGGGATTGTCTAACTATCCAGTAGATGTGTTGGCCAAGGCTGTTGACTATCTTGAGGCTGAAAAGGTACATCCACTTATCTACCAAGGCAAGTATAATATGTTGGTGCGTGATGTAGAAACAGCGCATTTTGATTTTGTACAAAAGCGAGGGATTGGTTTCACGGCATTTTCTCCTATTGCGCAAGGTGTGTTGACCGACAAATATCTAAAAGGGGTGCCCTCTGATTCGCGAGTGGGTTGTGGAAAATATTTGACTAATGCCAATATAACCCCCGATATTCTTGAGAAAGTAGCACGATTAAATGATTTGGCAAAGCAACGAGGTCAATCGTTGGCGCAAATGGCTACAGCATGGATTTTGTCGCACGAGCCTGTTACCTCGGTAATTATAGGTCCCCGCACGATGGCTCAATTAGAGGATAGCCTCAACTATGGTAATACATATTTCTCCGACCAAGAAATAGCAATGATAGAGGATATATTGAAGTGAATATAACTAAACGATAGTTATACACAAAAAACACAAAGCACTCGCAATTGCGAGTGCTTTGTTGTATAAGAATATTTAATTAATGGGTTTATTAACAATACATTGCCTCGATTTCTTTGGCGTAGCGAGAGCGAATGACGGGACGGCGAATTTTAAGTGTATTGGTCAATTCGCCAGCTTCCATTGAGAATGCTTTAGCGAGGAGAGTAATTTTCTTGATTTTCTCATAGTTGGCAAACCCTTCTTGAAGCACATCAATGCGCTCTTGTATCATCGCCTTGATGTCGGCATTTTTTACCAAATCTTCAAGGTCGTGATATTGGATTTTCTTCTCTTCGGCATATTCTTTTAATGCTTCAAATGCGGGGATGATGAGGGCTGTTACATATCGGCGGCGCTCACCTATAACTGCTATTTGTTCGATGAATTTATCTTCGCTGATGCGACTTTCAATGGCTTGAGGTGCAATATATTTTCCGTTTGAAGTCTTTAGAAGGTCTTTCAATCGGTCGGTGATGGTGAGATTGCCATTTTCATCTATTTTGCCAGCATCGCCAGTGCGAAACCACCCATCTTGGGTAAATGCTTCGGCAGTTTCTTGAGGCTTGTTGTAATATTCGCGAAGAATAGTAGGACCCTTTACTTGGATTTCGTTATTTTCGCCAATGCGAATTTGTACGCGCGGCATTACTGTTCCAGCAGAGTCGAGTTCGTAGCCAGGTTGTGGATAGCAGGTTACTGTAGCACATGTTTCGGAAAGACCATAGCCAATTACGATGTTGATGCCACATGTTTGTAGAAACTCGGTAATATTGGCCGATAGGGGAGCACCTGCAGTGGGGAAGAGAACACCATTCTCAAGTCCGATTGCCGCTTGGAGGGTTTTAAGGACTTTTTTCTCAAAGAAACGGTATTGAGTTTCGAGCCACCAAGGGGCTTTCTTGCCAAGACGAGCATAACCAATGTTGCGACGATTTGAAACTTTGAGCGCTCGCTTTACAAGGATTTTCTTAAACCCTTTCATTTCGTCGAGTTTTTCGTTGATGCCAGTGTAAACCTTTTCCCAGAATCGTGGCACGCTACACATACATGTGGGGCGGAACTCTTTGAGGGTTTGTTGCACATTTTTTGTGTCGAAGTTGATGGCAAAGCGCATGCCCATATACATGCAGAAACTTGACCATGCTTTTTCAAAAATGTGGCTTAATGGCAAGAAGCATACCGATGTGTCGTTGTCGCTCAACATTGTGAGACGCTCTTTGTGAATCTCCATTACGGCATTGAAGCAAGAGTGAGGAAGAACGGCTCCTTTGGGTTCGCCTGTTGTGCCAGATGTATATAAGACAGTAGCGATATCGTCGGGAGTTGCTTCGGCTTGACGTTTTTTGATTTCGGCTCTGCACTCATCGCTTGCATTTCGGCCAAGTGCTAAAAATTGGTCAAAAGAGAGTGTTATTTCGTCGTCTTCGTCACATTTCACATTGTCGTAGGTGATAATGTGCTCCACGCTTTTGCACTCGTTGATAATGCTTCGTGCTATTTTGTATTGTTCTTCATTCCCAACGAAAAGGAAACGAGATTGAGAGTCGTTAACGATGTATTTAACTTGACTTTTGCTACTTGTTGAGTAGATAGATACAGGTACGGCGCGATTGGCGTATGCTGCGTAGTCGGTAATGAGAATTTCAGGGCGATTTGCTGAAAAAACTGCGATGTTGTCTTGTGGATTCAAGTTGAGAGATTCCATTGCACACGCAATTGCATCAACTTTTTCTTGGTATTGTGCCCATGAGGTGATAATCCATTCGCCGTCGGCTGTTTCTTTGTAGCGAAACACCTCTCTGTCTCCATATTTAGCTGTTTGAGTGCTAATGAGACTTGTGAGAATATTTGTCATAAGTTTGTTATTTCGTATAAAACGATTGCAAAGTTAGGTATATTTATTCGTGTATGCAATTTACGATACCTTAAACGCCGATATATTAACAAAGATTGTGAAGTGGCACAAATGGTTAAAAAGTGTGCAAATGTAGCATTTTGTGAACTGAAGGAGCGTGGTAGATGTTAAAATAGCGTTGCAAAAATATGAATTGTTGTAAAAATGGATTAAATTTGTCGCACAAAGTATTACTCTGGAAAGATTATGGACGAACTATATTATAAATCGGTAGATTTGTTAAAGCGACTCATTGCCACCCCATCGATATCTCGAGAGGAGGGGGCAGCTGCCGATATTGTATATGATTACTTCAAGGCTAATGGTTTTGAACCTGAACGCCGAGGAAACAATGTGTGGGCTAAGACACATGATTATGACCTGTCAAAACCTACGCTGTTGTTAAATTCACATATCGACACAGTAAAGCCTGTGGCAGGGTGGACCCGCGACCCATTTACTCCAGTGGAGGAAGATGGGAAATTATATGGTCTTGGCAGTAACGACGCAGGAGCTTCGTTGGTGTCGTTGATAGCTGCATTCATATATCTTGATAAGCGTCCACGCGACTATAATATTGTGATGCTTGCTTCGTGTGAAGAGGAGGTGAGTGGTAAAGATGGAATCGAGTCGGTGCTTGCATACGTTGCGCCAATTACCGTTGCTATTGTGGGGGAACCAACTGAAATGCACCCTGCTATTGCCGAAAAAGGATTGATGGTGCTTGACGGTAAAATCAAAGGGGTGTCGGGGCATGCTGCACGCAACGAAGGGGTGAATGCAATTTACGAAGCGGTGAAGGTGGTTGAGAAGTTGCGCGATCTACGATTTGAGAAGGAGTCAAAGATGCTTGGACCAGTGAAAATATCGGTAACTCAAATCAATGCTGGAACTCAACATAATGTAGTGCCCGATATGTGTGAAATTGTTGTAGATGTGCGTTCAACCGACGCATATACCAATTTTCAAACACTTTCAAAGATACGCAGTGCAGTGCCACAATGTGAATTGACACCACGTTCTACGCGCTTAAATCCATCGTATATCGACCCCTCTCACCCCATTGTGAAGAGATTGCAATTGTTAGGCGCAAAACCATTTGGCTCTCCAACATTGAGCGACCAAACCCTAATGCCATGGCAATCGTTGAAATTGGGACCAGGTAGCTCGTCACGTTCACACACTGCCGACGAATATATCCACTATCAAGAGATACGCTCGGCAATTCAGGTGTATGTGTCAATTCTTGATGGCTTAAAGTTGAAATAGATAACTTAGATAAACAAGTGAATAATAAAAGGCTCAATCACTCAATATGTGTGGTTGAGTCTTTGTTTTCTTTCTTTTTGCTATTAATAAGTGTTAATTGGAGATAAAATGAAATTAAAATAGCCCTTTTTGTCATCTATTGGTGGCAAAATGACAGGTGTTGAGTGATATTGGTTAAAAATGTATTGCATTGAATTAATTTTATTGGCAATTTGTATTGTGTTTTAGAATAAAAATACTACCTTTGTCGCCGTGAAAAAACGGATAATGCATAATTGCATAAAAATAGGTTGTGCATAATGCGAAAAAACGGAAAAATTATCTCTGAAATAAAAAACAAAAAAGAATATATATGAATAAAAAACTACTTCTATCATTAGTTGCAGCGACTGTCGTGTCAATGCCTTCAATCTCGGCTCAAGAATTGGCCGGAACAATTCTCCAAAGTCAACCAAAAGAGGAAAATGCAAAAGTGCCAATGGCAACTTATGGTGCTGTTGAGGCAAACTACGCTATGCCACAAGTATTGGCTAATCTCGGTACTCACAGCATGGACGATAAACCAGTGTGTAACATGCTTGCACGCCACACTGAAATCAACGAAGGTGCTTTCTTGTGGGCTCCACTTGGTGTAGATGTTGTGTATAAAGATCAATCTACTGGTAACCCTTCATCATGGTTGTGGAGTGTGCCTGGTGGTGACAAGGCTGAGTTGACTACTCAAGATGCTGTTGTGAAATACAACAAATCGGGTCTTTATAATATGCCAACTCTTACCGTTGATGGTACAAGTACATTTACTCCAGTAATGACAATGACATCGGCTGGTGGATATGAAAAAGTGAAAACTGGTGGTGTTGCTGAAATTACTACTATTGATATGCGTATTCATGGCACATCTTT
>JAFOYQ010000080.1 GCA_017424575.1 Muribaculaceae bacterium | reverse complement strand
TTTTAACAGTTGATATAATTCCACAACTACCTGATAAATTATTTTTATCTATTAATTCTCCTACTGGGTTTAATCTTTCAGAACCAACATATACCTTAAATCGCTCTTCGTTTCCTTCTACAACAATAGTATTGTATCCCGTTGACATATTTACTTTTTTATCAAATATTTTTGTTGTAACAATACTATCATTACCATTTACGCATTTACCTATTCGAAGAATTGCCTGTCGTTCATCAGTAAAATCACCATAATTAGTATTTCTCCATGACAACTCTACAAAACAATATTTTTTAGGCGATTGATAATTCCATACTACCCTACTCTTTGACTTTGATTCCCCATTGCGCTCTAAATTTTTAGCAACAGCAAATCGAGTTTGAATAGATATATTTGAAATAGAAGTTTTTTGATGTATGAGGTATAACGAATCTGATGGCAAATTAAAGTTTTTTGCACTGATATTCTCAGCACTAACATTAATAGGATTCGTTATGAATAATAACAATCCTAAAAGCGCAAATATAAAACCATTGCACATTATAAAACTAATTTATTTATAACTGTTTCAGCAAATTTGTCTTTATCTAAATCCCATGCTAACCAATCAACTTTAAATCCACGTCGTTTTTCCATCCCTCTAAACCATGTCATTTGGCGTTTAGCGAATTGATGAATAGCAATCTCTAATTGAGAAACCATATCATCATAGGATAGCTGTCCGATTACATGTTGTGTGATAAATTTATATTCTAAACCATAATAAATCAAGTCTTCAGGATTAACACCTGAGTTTATTAATGCTTTGACTTCATCAATCATTCCAGCATCAAGACGGTCATGCAAACGTTTCGAAATACGATTTCTGCGATTATCTCTATCAATATCAACACCAATAATTACAACATCTTGCATTGGATGCGGCGTGGATAATACTGCCTCTTGTGGATTTTGCTCATAATAGGTTTGTATCTCAATTGCTCGTATTGCACGTTTCACATTATCAACATCAGTATGGTTGTGCAGTGTTTTCATTGAAGAAAGTATTTGCGTAAGTTCATCAAGATTTTTACCTGCAAGTGAAGCTCTCAATGTCGGATTTTCTGGCACTTGAGGCAATTGAAGCCCATTAAGTACCGACTCAATATATAAACCTGTGCCACCACATAAAATAGGGAAATTGCCTCTATCTTTTATATTATTATAACAAGAGTCAAAGTCTCTCAAATACTCATAAAGATTATATTTATATCCCGCAGGACAAATATCAATCATGTGATATGGCACACCACCATATTCTTCCAAGTCTTTCCCTGTACCAAGGTCCATTCCTCTATATAGCTGACGAGAGTCAGCGCTAATGATTTCACCATTAATGCGTTGTGCAATGTCAACGGCTCTTGAAGTTTTACCTGATGCTGTTGGGCCTAAAATTACTAAAAGACTTGTTTTTGCCATGTTTTTTATTTCAAATGAAGATTAAAGAAATCTAACATTTTAGCATACACCACTGCTCTTGAATTACAGCCATATATTGAATGATTCATGTTGGGGAACAAGAACATATCGCAATACTTACCCTCGCTAATTAGACGAGACACATATTCCATTGTATTTGATAGATGTACATTATCATCAGCAGTGCCCGACATAATTAATAAAGGACAATTTACATTTTTCACTTTATTCAAAGTTGACCCTTCAATGTATCCATCTTCATTTTCTTGTGGTGTCAACATAAAGCGCTCTGTATAAGCCGTATCATAGTAACGCCAATCAGTAACAGGTGCCACAGCAACTGCTGCTTTATATGGTGATTCTTCATGCGAAATAGCCATTAATGTTTCATAACCGCCATAGCTCCAACCAAATATGCCAATTTTATTTGCATCTACATAAGGCAATGACTGAACATATTTTGCCGCTTCAATTTGATCAATAGTTTCGTAATAACCGAGGCGTTTATAGACTTTGCTTTGGAATGCTTGACCTCTACCCGCAGTGCCATGTCCGTCAACACACACAACGATATAACCTTGAGTAGCATAATAATTCTCCCAATCAACCGACCACTTATTTAACACGACTTGCGATGCAGGTCCGTTGTATAAAGTCATTATAACTGGATATTTTTTAGTAGGATTAAAGTCGGTTGGTTTAACAATATAACCGTTTAACTTCACCCCACAACT
>JAFOYQ010000079.1 GCA_017424575.1 Muribaculaceae bacterium | reverse complement strand
TATACTCATTTTCAACAAAACAATAATTAAAAAACGGGGCAATCATATTATTGTCATTTGATAATATCTCATATTCCCACAAGAAGGAATTATTTTGTTTTGATTGTACCATAGTATAACTACCTAAATATTGAGAATAACTTGACCTAAATGGCAACAATCCACAAGCAATATAGCATATACAACTCGACAAAATATTTATTGCCAACAAAACGCCTAATCGCACATATTGCTGATGTTTTATCAAAATACATGAAATCAATACACACACTACATAACAACAAGCGATTAGAAATTTCAGCAATAATGGGCTCTGCATTTCTATTGAATCATAATACAGATATATACCCAATAATAGTATTACTATCAAACATTGCCATTTCCAGAAACGCATATATCGAATCTTACTCATAATTACTTTTATAGAAAAGATTGTTTTATCTTTAATTACAAATATCCCTAAATTAGGTGAATTTTCCTATCAATTTTGTTTACTTTTTATTCTTTTTAACAATAAATCTTGCAATTTATGCAATATCAAAATATTAAATGCAATAGATGTGATAAAATTCTACCATTTTTCGTAACTTTGTAGCATTAATAACTAAATTAGGAAAATTATGTCGATCGATAACATTATATCGCAAGCCGTTGCTAAAGCCGTTAAAGAGCTTTACGATGTTGATGTAGAGGCAGCGTCAATCGTGCCTCAAACAACTAAAAAAGAGTTTGAAGGTAATCTCACTATCGTGGTATTTCCTTGGGTAAAAGTTGCTCGCAAAGCACCCGAAGCCGTGGGTACTGAAATAGGGGAGTGGTTGGTGAAAAACGAACCTGCCGTGAATCGCTTCAACGTGATTAAAGGGTTCCTTAACATTGTAATCGAGCCAACTTTCTGGAACTCGGTTATCGCTGGCATCGTGGCTACCGAAAACTATGGTATCACTCCTGTTACCGACGAGAGCCAATTGGTGATGGTGGAATATTCTTCGCCCAACACCAACAAACCTCTTCACCTCGGTCACGTGCGTAACAACCTTCTCGGATTCAGTCTCTCTGAAATCCTCAAGGCTTGTGGTAACAAAGTGGTGAAAACAAATATCGTGAACGACCGCGGTATCCACATTTGCAAATCAATGCTCGCTTGGCAAAAGTGGGGCGAAGGTCTCACTCCTGAAAAGGCTGGCAAGAAAGGCGACCACCTCATCGGTGATTTCTATGTATTATTTGACAAGCATTATAAAGCCGAAGTGAAAGAGTTGATGGAAACACAAAACCTTTCACAAGAAGATGCCGAAAAGGCTTCTCCATTGATGCAAGAAGCACGCGAAATGCTCCGTCGCTGGGAACAAAAAGACCCCGAAATTCGTTCTCTTTGGGAAATGATGAACTCATGGGTATATGCTGGTTTTGACGAAACCTACAAGCGCATGGGTGTTGACTTCGACAAGATTTATTACGAAAGCGACACTTATCTTGAAGGTAAAGACAAAGTGCTCGAAGGTCTTGAAAAAGGCATTATGTATCGCAAAGAGGACAACTCGGTGTGGGCCGACTTGACCAACGATGGTCTTGACCACAAATTGCTCCTTCGTAGCGATGGCACATCGGTATATATGACTCAAGATATCGGTACTGCCAAACTACGTTACCAAGATTATCCTATCGACAAGATGATTTATGTAGTTGGTAACGAACAAAACTACCACTTCCAAGTATTGTCATTGCTTCTCGACAAACTCGGTTTCAAATGGGGTAAAGACCTCGTTCACTTCTCTTATGGCATGGTTGAACTCCCTGAGGGTAAGATGAAGAGCCGCGAAGGAACAGTTGTTGATGCCGACGACCTTATGGACGAAATGGTAAACACTGCTCGCGAAGTATCACGCGAACTTGGTAAACTCGACGACTGCACAGCCGAAGAAGCCGACGCTATCACCGAAATGGTGGGTCTTGGCGCATTGAAATACTTCCTCTTGAAGGTTGACCCACGCAAAAACATGACATTCAACCCCAAAGAATCAATCGACTTCAATGGCAACACAGGTCCATTCATTCAATACACTCATGCACGTATTCGCTCAGTGATGCGTAAGGCTGCTGATGCAGGTTTTGCTATTGGCGACTACTCTGCTGTTGAACCTAATGAAAAAGAGGTTGCGCTTATCCAACGTCTGGCTGAATTCCCTGCTGTGGTTAACGAAGCTGGTCGCAACTACAGTCCTGCTGTTATAGCCAATTATGTATATGACCTCGTGAAAGAATACAACCAATTCTACCACGACTACTCAATACTTCGCGAAGAAAACGAGGCTGTGCGTTCATTGCGTCTCACACTCTCTGACTGCACTTCGCAAGTTATCAAAACAGGTATGAGCCTCCTCGGCATCAACGTGCCTGAACGCATGTAATCCCTTTAACCTATAATAAAATTCTAAAATTATGGAACAAAATTATTTTCAAAACAGCGGACAATATTTCCGTTCTGAACAATCTATCGCTCAAACTATGAGCGCTGTGATGAAGCAAGTGTACATGAAAATGTTTCTTGCATTGCTCGTCACTGGCTTCGTGTCAATGTGGGCAGCAGGCAGCGAAATGTTTCTCACCACACTCTTTGCCAACTCTTGGGGCATTTGGGTATTGATGGGTGTTGAGGTATTGCTCGTTATCGCTATCTCGGGTGCTATCAACAAACTCAGTTCGGCTATGGCAACAGCTCTATTCTTCCTCTTTGCCATCGTCAACGGATTGAGCCTTGCGCCTATCTTCTTGATTTACACTGGCGAGTCTATTGCAAGCACATTCTTTATCACCGCAGCAACTTTTGGAGCAATGAGCATCTATGGCTACTTTACCAATAGCGACCTCTCTAAATTTGGTTCAATCATGGTAATGGCTCTCATTGGTCTCATCATCTGCTCTGTGGTTAATATCTTTATGAAGAGCGAAACAATGTACTGGATTATTTCGGGTGCTGGTGTATTGATTTTCGTAGGTCTCACAGCATGGGACACTCAAAAAATCAAGCAAATGGCTCTCACAATGCCTAATGCTACCGATGGACGATTGGCCACAATTGGAGCATTAAGTCTTTATCTCGACTTTATCAACCTCTTCTTATATTTGTTGAGATTCCTCGGAGATCGCAAATAATAAAGAAACTTTATAACAAAAAAATACCCGGCTTGATTTCTTGCCGGGTTTTTAATAAGTATGAGTCTAAGTTGGAGTAAATACAAAGAAAATTATACAGCAATTATTCGCCTCGGCATACCCATTCTAATAGGACAGTTGGGAGCTATTATCGTAGGCTTTGCCGACACCATAATGGTAGGGCAATATTCCACCGAGGCTCTCGCTTCGGCATCTTTTGTCAACAACCTATTTTATACGGCCAATTTTGCCTGTCTGGGCTTTACCTATGGATTAACACCATTAATTGGGGCTATGTTTTCACAAGGGCGCAAGAACGCCATAGGTGAGATTATGCGTAATGGCTTAGTGCTCAATTTCATATTTTCACTACTCATCACAGGCATAATGTTCCTTTTCTATGTCAATATAGAAAATATGGGACAGCCTCAAGAACTCCTTCCCCTCATTCGCCCTTACTTACTATTATTTCTCGCAGGGCTAATTCCTACGGCTATATTCAACACCTTTGCCCAATGGTCCTATGCCATAGGCAATTCTCGAATGCCCATGTGGATTATCCTTATCTCAAACATTGTAAATATCATTGGCAATTGGCTTCTTATTTATGGTAACTTTGGATGTCCCGAATTAGGATTAAATGGCGCTGGTATAAGCACTTTAATAGCGCGTTTGATATGCCCAATTGCTATTATGGTTATATTTTTTGGAGCTAAGAAATATCAAGAATATCGCCACGGATTTTTTAATAGTTCGATTAGCTATGGTAATCTCAAACATATTACCATAACCTCACTCCCTATTGCGCTACAACTATCGCTTGAATCGGGTTCTTTTACCTTTGCGGCAGTTGTTGCTGGATGGCTCGGAGCTATCGAACTTGCAGCTTATCAAATCATAGTTATCGTTGGCACACTCGGTTTTTGTATCTACTATAGCATGGGGTCAAGCGTATCGGTTTTGGTTGCCAATGCAGCTGGTCGCAACGATAAAAAAGGTATGCGACAAGTAGCATTTGCTGGGTATCATATCATGCTCGCTCTTGCCACAATGTCGTCTCTTATTTTTATACTTTTTGGTCGCGACTTAATGACAATATTTACCGACGATGCTATCGTAATCGCTACCGCCTCAACATTGATTTTTCCTCTCGTATTATATCAATTGGGTGATGCCACACAAATCAACTTTTCAAACGCCCTACGTGGCACTTCAAATGTAATGCCAATGCTATGGATTGCGCTTGTTTGTTACGTGATAGTGGGTATCCCCGCCACATACACCATAGCCATTACAGCCTCCATGGGCATCTATGGTATCATTTTGAGTTTCTCAATCCCCCTCTTCCTCGCCGGCGCCCTCTTCCTCTACTTCTTCATGAAAACAACAAAGAAGTAAACCTCCCTTAAATAATTCTATTCGAGATTGAAATTTTAATTGGGTTGTCAAATAATTGTAGTAACTTTGCAGTAATGAAAGAGAAAGAGGCTATATGTGTGTATTGTGCATCGAGTGCATTAATCGACCAAAGCTATATCGACGCTGCCTTTGAATTGGGTGCAAGAATTGCTAAGTCGGGTAATGCTATGGTGTGTGGCGCAGGTCGCACTGGATTGATGGGTGCTGTCATTGACGGCACACTGAGCGAAGGTGGGAAAGCCATCGGTGTAATACCCCAATTTATGGTCGATAATGGTTGGCACCACCCACAATTGAAACACCTCGAAATTACCCCCGATATGCACACTCGCAAGGAGACTATGGCACGATTGTCGCACACGGCAATTGCTATGCCTGGTGGTTGTGGCACTCTCGAAGAGTTGCTCGAAATCATCACATGGCGTCAACTCGGTCTCTACGAAGGCAAAATAATTATCCTCAATATTAATAATTATTTCGACCCACTTCTTGCAATGCTTCACAAAGCTGTTGACGATGGCTTTATGAAGAAAGACCACAAGGATATATGGGCTGTAGCTCACACTCCACAAGAGGCTATCTCTATTGCTCTTGATGATAGTAAATCAATCTCACTATCGTCAAAATATTAATGCTAATAAATGAAACAGGTAGAAGAAAATATCACAACCTCCACCTCTTCTAAATCGCAAAAGACAAAGAAGAGTAGCACAGCTGGCAAAAAGAAATCGTCGGCTAAGAAGGATTCTACCTCAAAGAAAGATAAAAAAGCCAAGAAGGTGGTGAAAAAAGAAGTTACCGACTCGGTTAAAACCATCGATAATACAACCATCACAACCGACACTCTTGCTACCGACAGCATCTTCTATGCCGATTCGCTCTACTGCGACAGCACTGCTGTGAAAATAGATAGCACAATCGTAGCCGACACTGCTACTATTGAGGTTCCACCCCCATATATGTCGGGCAATGAACCAGCGTTGCGCAATAATCACCCTGGTCACGATACAGGACTAATGATATTGCTCTCTGTTACATTTTTATTGGTAGCATTCAACTTTAATTCCTATCGTCGCATGCTCAAAACCTTTGGGCAAGACTTATGGAATGTGCGTCGCCGTGCAAATGCATTTGACGAGCATACCACCAACGAACGTAGTCTCATTGCTGTGCTCATATTTCAACTATGCGTATATGCAGGTATTCTCATCAGCGCAAAAATGAATACTATCATACCTCTTTCACCCGAAAAAACTATCACTGCCACCTATAGCATGATAGGGGTGTATGGTGTATATTATATATTTCAACTCATCAGCTATTCACTCGTGGGATACACTTTTGCCGACGGCATTAACTCCTCACAATGGATAAAAGGATTTAATGCATCACACATATTTTTGGGCTTTGCGCTCATCATTCCCACCGTGGCATCTATCTTCTATCCCACCACCTCATCGACCATGTGGGGCATTGCAGTTTCGCTCTATGTTATTGCACGTTTGTTGTTTATTTTCAAAGGATTTAGGATTTTTTACCAAAAAATTCACTCTTTATTCTATTTTATTTTGTACCTTTGCACCCTGGAAATTATACCTGTGATTTTCATGTATGGAATTTCACAAATAATTTTTACTAATCTACAGTAATACAAATAGTTATAAGAGTGAAAGTAAAAAAAGTACTTGTTTCTCAGCCAAAACCTAGTTCTGAGAAATCACCCTATTTTGAAATAGCGGAAAAATATGGCGTAGAAATAGTTTTTCGTCCATTTATTAAGGTTGAGGGCCTATCTGCAAAAGAATTTCGCCAATCAAAAATTTCTATTTCAGATTATACTGCAGTAATCTTTACAGCACGCACTGCCATTGACCATTTCTTCCGTTTATGTGAAGAGATGCGCATCACTATCCCCGACACAATGAAATATTTCTGCACTACCGAGTCAATCGCTTTGTACTTGCAAAAATATATCATTTATCGCAAGCGCAAAATTTTCCATGGCAATACTGGCAAGCTCGACGATTTGTTACCATTCCTTATGAAACATAATAAGGAGAAATTCCTTTATGCTATTTCATCGGTACACAAAGAAGAAGACCTCAACATTCTCGACAAAAACAACATCAACTACACAAAAGCGGTGATGTATCGCACTGTGAGCAACGACTTTGCTCCTGAAGAAAATTTTGACTACGACATGTTGTTGTTCTTCAGCCCTTCAGGTATTGACTCGCTTTTGAAAAACTTCCCCGACTTCAAGCAAGAAGATATAAAAATAGGTTGCTTTGGAGCAACTACAGCTAAAGCTGTGCGCGATGCAGGATTCCGTCTCGACATCGAAGCTCCAACGGCTAAAACACCTTCTATGACTGCTGCTTTGGAAATGTATCTCAAAAACGAAATGGCCGAAGCTTAAGAGAGGGTAGAAAAAGATTTTTTAGGTTATACATAATTAAAGTCTTGCAAGTGTCGTGATATTTTGCTAAACTTGCAAGACTTTTTTATTTCACTCATTTTTATTTACCGTGACATCTTCGTTAAGATTATATAAGAAAGAAAAATTGTGTAGCAACACTGCCATCAATATGCTATTTAATACTGGTGGCACATCACAAGCTATGCTCGCATATCCGTTGCGTGCTGTGTGGCGTCAAAACAATGGACGCTACTGCGATGCAGAGATGCAATTTCTTATATCCGTGCCAAAAAAACGCCTACACCATGCTGTAGATCGTGTTACTATGCGCCGACGCATTCGCGAAGCATATCGTCTTAATCACAAAAACTATTCACTCACCGACGATGCTCGCATCGATGTGGCCTTTATCTATATAGCCAACTCATTGCTTCCATATAAAACCATAGAAAAAGCAATGAAAAAAATACTCAAAAACATATCTGAAAATAATATCACAGCATCTACCAAAAACAATGAAAAAGATAATTAACTTCATATTGATACTGCCTATACGCTTTTATCAACTATGCATCTCGCCATTGTTTCCACCCGCATGCCGTTACACCCCCACTTGTAGTCACTACGCTATTGAAGCAATAAAAAAACATGGACCTATAAAGGGAGTGTGGCTCGCTATAAAAAGAATATGCCGTTGTCATCCATGGGGAGGCAGTGGCTACGACCCTGTACCATAATGTTTCCTTGTCGCGACATACACACCCACGATAAATCGCGCACCGACGCCATTATCAACATATACCCCCACGAATCATTAATTGTGGGAGCATACCATTCGGTGGGTATTCACCCATGGCACACCACCGATGTCAATATCTCAACTATTGAACAACTCAACACTCTCGCTGCACACCCCCAAGTCATTGCGATAGGGGAGACCGGTATCGATACTCTCAAAGGCGCCACGATAGATAAACAAATTGAAGTTTTTTGCCACCATGTAGCGTTGAGCGAGCAACATCAAAAACCACTTATCATACACTGCGTAAAGGCATTCAACGAAATCATAGCACTTAAAAAGCAACTATACCCTACAATGCCTTGGATTATACACGGCTTCCGTGGCAAACCACAACTCGCCAGTCAATTAATTAACCAAGGATTTTATATATCCCTTGGCGAACATTTCAATCCTCAAAGTGCAACTATAATACCCACCAACCGCCTACTTTTCGAAACCGACGAAAGCACTCTTGATATTGATACCATTATTGAGAGAATAAAAAGCTCATTATAATATCAACTTTGAGTGTTTTGTGGCTAAAAATACTCGCAACTCAGCGGAAAGTGTAATTTTTTAATAGATTCCGCTAAGTTGAGGATATTTTTATAAAGTAACTTCAATAATTTTCCTATCTTTGTATTCAATACAAATTACAACTCTAATACCTCATCAATATGAAAAAAATAGTTTGTATAATATGCATATTTTTTTGCAATAACTATTTAATGGCAAAAAATGATATTTATTATTGTAATGTTTATCAAGCAAAG
>JAFOYQ010000078.1 GCA_017424575.1 Muribaculaceae bacterium | reverse complement strand
ATTTGGGTGAGAAGATTGTAAATTGCACTGCTTGACGGTTGGTATTAATCATCATATCTGCGACCATTGAAGCCACAAAAAGGACGACAAAACCATACACGATTTTATTAATATCTTGGAACAAAAGGTATGACGATGAAATGATAAAGAAATCGGTATATAACATTGTGCGACCAATACTTACATTACTTTTCTTAGCCACCATTGCTGCCACAATATCAGTGCCACCAGTGCTACCATTGTGAGTAAATGCCATACCGATACCAATACCACAACTGATACCTCCGATAATAACATTCATAAATGTTTCGCCTTGCACCAATGGTTTACCATCAAGCAACTCATAAAATAGAGGTTGCATAATACCAATCATGAGTGAAATAACCGTTGCTCCAAATATAGTGCGCATCACAAATTGTTTACCAACAATTCGATATGCAAACGCTAACAAAATAAGGTTAACTGAATATTGCGTTACAGCAACAGGAATTTCAAACGAGAGATACTCTTGTGATGCAAAATACACCAACGAACCAAGACCCGACACTCCTCCCATCACGACTTTTTCAGGAAGAATAAATGCCGTAAAACCAAATGAATATATCGCAATACCAAGAATTATCATTATATAATCCTTAGACGAAATCCACAAATTTTTACTTGACAATTGCATATAATTAAATTTTAATCTCTCAAAGTTAATACTAAATTTACAATCATCGGCCCTCTTTTCTAAAAATTTTGAAATGAATGCATATTTTTTCTCTTTTTACTTCGCAACATCTCCCTTTTACCTCACATAATATTCTTGGCACACCTTTTGCTCTTCCCAACAATGCTATTAATAACTATAATCTATGAGAAATATCATTAAAACTAACCTCGTACCCAAGGGCATTTGTTTGAACTTCTTTGGACTATTCCTCACTCGCGACAAAAGTTGGATTGACAAGTATATAGTAAACCACGAGCGCATTCACACTGCCCAACAAAAGGAGATGCTATGGATACCCTTTTACATAGCATATATCATTGAATGGTTATTCAAACTTCTAAAATATCGCAACTCACATCGTGCTTATATGGACATCTCTTTTGAAAGAGAAGCATATACTCATGGTCACGATCTCACCTATCTCACACATCGCAAACACTTTGCTCAATGGAGGCGTTGACAACTGGCTATTTGTGGATTTGAGATAAAAGCAGTAACTTTGTAGTGAAATATAAGAAGTTTAACGGGGGATTACCCGCCCCACCCTAATAAATTGAAGAATATGACCGAAATTTCAAAATGCCCCAAGTGTGGTGGCGAATATGTCTATTTCGATGGTTCTCTCTATGTTTGCCCCGATTGTGCTTATGAATTTAACCCTTCAGATGAAACTGAAGAGGCTAACGACGTGGCAAAAGACAGCAACGGCGCAGAACTATTTGACGGGGATGCCGTTACTGTAATCAAGGACCTCAAAGTAAAAGGTTCGTCAATGGTTATCAAAAGAGGAACAAAAGTAAAAAGCATTCGCCTCACTGAAAATCCTGAAGAGGTTGATTGCAAAATCGATGGCAGTAGCATAGTGCTCAAAACTTGCTTCCTAAAGAAATAATTTTAGACTTTATCCTCTAAAAGACTCAGAGGTGTTCATTTATTAAAATGAGCACCTCTGATTTTTATGTAATAACTACAAACTATCTTGATACTAATACCATGTAATGACATCATTATACGACGAGCGTTTGTCGTATTTGAGGTCGGAGAGCATTGCCGATTTCACTGAAATGTGGAAGTTATATGACTTATATGGGCCCACTGGCACGAAACTTGCGCGCATCACAAAGCAGTGCAAGTCGCGAGAGATATTACAGTTCATATACGCCAATTTACCTGTATCAAAGTTATAACTTGCCGTAAAACCAAAATTCCAGTTCTTAGTAGGTCTAATATTTCCTGAGAAACTTAAATTTTGGGTAAATTTACCCCGATATTCAAGTTTTTCTTTGTCAAACGCTCCATACCTATAATTAACCGAATAGTTGAGAGTCAAATTCCATGGCACACTCCACTTCATATACCCATCTTCATCGGTAGCAACATCAGATTTTTTCTTTGCGAATGGCGACTGTGGCGCGCCATCTTCGCTGTCGGCATTCTCGTCGCTCCCATCATCAATCTCTCCGTTTTCATCATCGGTCGAAGCTTCCCCATCTTTACCTTTATTCTTCCGCTTAAAGGTATCATTATTAAACGTATATGAGAACGATGTACCTGTACTTGATAGTTTACCCCAACCTTTACCAACCTCCCAACGAGGGATATTTACTCGCACAGGATTACCATATTCATTTAGTTGATAGGTATATACATCCCACACAGCCGAGAGGTTGAGATTAAAATTCTTCACTAGACGCAAGTTGATAGAGGTATTGAGGTTACTCCAATTTAACGAGTCGGCTGCGAAATTATAACTTTGAGATATTGTAAAATTCTCGATAATAGATATTTTCTTTTCTCCAATACTATCTTTATCCGACCTCACCTTCATCTCTACATTGTTGGCCAATGAAACCGACAATGCTCCCGTTTTTCCTTGTCCTGGCACACCAAACAGGCTATTTGGGAATAGTGAATATTTACGCGTTTTCTCGTTGCCATTTACATCTACATAATTGTAAGAATCATAGTAACCAAAGAAACTTGACGAGAAGTCGGGCGATGCTGAGAATGATATTGTTGGCGTCAATACATGTCGAATCATCTTCACTTTCTTTCCTAAGAATGGAAGTGGCTGATAAAACCCATAAAGTTTTGTAGCAAGCGACATTGATGCCGAAAAATCCCACACGTTATAGAAATTATATGTAGTATCACACACCTCGGCAGCCGCATTTGGGTCCCATTGGCGACGCACCTTACTGGTATACATGCGGTCGGTGAGAGATATTTGTGGAGTAATATTTATATACTTAAACAAGTTGAATGTTGCCGAAATGGGTACAGTGTGGCGCATACCATTACGCCAATCCTTAATCAAATTTTTCTTAAAAAATTCATCTTGCTTTGCTGTCAACGAGTTTTGGAATTGTCCCGAATACGACATCCTTATTTTTTCATACCAACGCTCCTCTCCCACAGCCTTTTTGCGCTTGAATGGATATATTTGCGACATGGTCAAAGTAAAGTTAGGGAACGACACCGAGAGCGTAGAGTCTTGTGTGCGTTGCGACACGTTCAGTGTTGTTGACAATGACCATTTTGACTGGGGAAAACGATATGATAAGTTGATAGAACTACTCTTTGTGTTTTCAGTAAACGCACTACTGTAGTAACTATTCATATCATTTCGATTATAGCCACTGGTTGCGAAATTGACACTTGCCGAGAGGTTTAGATTAGGATTTGCCTTAGGGTCTTGAGTGTGACTCCACACCACTTGAAAGTTAGTTTGCTTTGAATAATCGGGCATACCCTTGTCGCCATACACCGATTTCAAGAAACTCAAGTCAAAGTTACCCGAAAATTTGTATCGTTTTATGTAATTTGAGCGGGCTTTTATCCCCCACGAGCCTTTAGTATATATTTCGCCAGTGAGAGCCAGGTCAATGTTATCACTGATAGCAAAATAATATCCCCCATCACGCAAATAAAAACCACGCTTATAGTCATCGCCTACGGTAGGCATTATCACCCCTGACGAATATTTTTCGGTAAATGGAAAATATCCAAAAGGCACGGCGATAGGCAAAGGCAATCCAGCCAACACCATATAGGTTGGACCTACAACAATGTCCTCTTTAGGACGCATTTTCCCTTTTGTTACTTGAAAATAGAAGTGAGGACAATCGTGATTGTCGCAAGTAGTATATCTACCATTTTTTATGTAATAAGTATCGTCGGCATCTTTTTTTGTCTCACCACCAGTGAGATATCCATCGCCTTGTTGAGTTATTACATTTGTAATATACCCTTTCTTTGACTTAAAGTTATATTGCATTGTTTCGGTTTCATAGGTAGTACCTCCTTCGTCAAAAATAGGTTTACCTATCCACTCTCCCAACGAGTCTTTACGCCCAACAGCATATACCAAACTCGTTTTCATATCCATATCTATCTGATCGGCATCAAGTTTTAGCTTACCATACGTAACTTTACCTTGACCATACATATAGATACGATTTTTGCCAGTCATCACGATAGAATCGTTGGATGAAAACACCACCTGATTATCAAGGTCAACCTTAACTTTGCGAATGCGCGATGGTGCTACTGAATCGTTTTGCGTAGCCGACGTATCAACCTTTATATCTTTAATGATAAACGCAGAATCAACATCGGCCACATCTACACTATCACTAAGCGATTGTGCACCAACATTGAATGCAAATAACATCAAGAAAGTTATTATATATAATTGAGTTCGTCTCAAGCTACTTCTTCACTTTATTTCAAAATGCAAAGATAGTAAATCGGCACGGATTAATAGCCATTTAACCCTATTTTAACCTCTATAATTAGTTTTTTTAATACATAGAGATTAGAATGGGTAACCAATTGCTAAGTGAAATGCCAATGATTTACCAAACGAAGGCATATTAAAATACCCCGATTTGCCAGTTTCATACGGAGCATGAATACCGATACCTAAGTCGCCACGCACCACAATAATATCCATATCAAAACGTAATCCCACCCCAGTACCGAGGGCTAAATCGCGAAGGAAATTTGCACCTCGAAGCGTACCTCCAGGGCGTTGTGGGTCATCTTTCAAAAGCCACACATTACCAGCATCAACAAATAACGCACCCTTAAACATGCCATATATTGGGAAGCGATATTCCAAGTTGGCTTCAAACTTAAAAGTACCAGTTTGGTCAAAATAGTTGTCGGCCGAAGCGCTTGGGTCTCTATAACTACCAGGACCAATACTTCGCACCGTAAACGCACGAATAGAGTTAGCACCACCCACATAAAATTGCTCACTATAAGGCACTTGCGACGAGTTGCCATAAGCATGTGCAGCTCCCACTGCAGCACGAGTATATAACCAATGATTGCCACCCAATCTACAATCATACACCACTTGTGCCGAGCCCTTTACAAATTGCGAAAATGGCGTATTAAACATTTTCTTCTCTCCCTTCACTCCTGCAAGTTCCCACAAAGCCCAACATAGATTTCCAGCCTCTTGCACCGAAAATTGCAAATTTATACCATTGTTTCTATCAATTCGGCGGTCGTATGTATAGGAATACCCAATTTGTGGGATAAATTGATTTTGAAAACTTTGTGCTACAGCTTGATTCTCGCTCATAATAGAATCAAACTCTGCTGTAGTATTCATCATTTTGGTATAAGTAATTTTGGGCAAAGTGAGTGTATTAGTCGAGTATCTTGTTGACTGCCAATCATAATCCATCGAAGCATTAAATTGCGCCATTCTGAAATAATATGGGCGATTTAATAGTTCGGCATCGAGCGATATTCTTGTCCAATTAAGAGCACGACGACGCTGTGGTACAAATTTTGGGGCAAGTAATCGAGGGAACGACAATGTTGTTTTTAACCCAAATTCATAAGAATTGAATATCGAATTACGATTGCTACCAGTTTGCCACTCATAAGCACCTGTCAAACTCACATTCAACTGCTCACCACCACCAAATAAGTTCTTATTTGTAACACCAATTGATACTCCTGGTCCGAGATAACTATTTGACTTTGATGTAACATTCATCTCTATACTTGCCTCCCAAGGAGCATCTTGTGTGCAGTTTATCACCACATCAAGACGATTATCACTCGATAAAGAGTCGCGAGTAACTCCAATATTTATATCGTTAAAAATCCCAAGACGCGACAAATATGTCTGCGTTCTATTCATATCTCTTACCGAAAACGCTTTCCCTTCGCGGAATGTAACACATTCAGGAATAATTTGATGACGGAATTTCATCGGTTGCATCTGCACAATTGTTGCTCGAGGTGTCACGATTGTGTCGGGTGTTCCACCTCCCTCATTTCGATGCACACACACAGTCACATTGCCCGTTACATACCGCTTCAAAGCATTCGCAGGCACATCTTTAGACATAATCATTCGCAATGCGATTGACTGTGGAGCAATAGTGCTATCGGCAAGATATTCTATATATTCAGGTCGGAAATAATAATATCCCCTATTTCTTACTTGGTTGGCAATTACGGTGCGCAATTCAGCAAGCGAATCAGTGCAATAACGCACACCTTTAGCAAGTATTTTTGACTTAACAGTTACCGAGTCAATAATATGATTAAGGTGATTAGTATCGGGCAAAAGCTCTACCGAGTCAATGCGATACACTGGACCTGTCTTCACATCATATACCACTTTCACCTTTTTAGGATTTTTCCCTTGAATGAGGTCGTATTTTACATCAGAACTAAAATAACCATTATTATCAAGTATTTCATCTATCATTTTCACTCGCAATTCGGGGCGAACATCTGATAACAACACTGGCTCCTCAACAAGTTTCTCATATAGCCACCCTTTCACACCTTTTGCCTCGCTATCCCAATTATTGTAAACCCACAATCCCACAGGAAAAGGATAACGAATCGATGGCGAAATAAGACTATTATTAGGGGCTACATTCACAGCCTCTTTTACTTGCGATTTTACATCCGACGGCAATTTCTCACCCTCAACAGCCTCAACCGATATTCGCTTCACCCCTGTATATAATGGGTCATCAACACTAAGCCTACGCGTAGTGGAGCATGACGATATTGCCACCATAAACAACATGGCAGCAATGAGTTGAGTTGATATTTTATATTGAGTCTTTACCATCATTTATTTACTTGACTTCTTAAACAAATCTCCAAGCGATTTTAGTTTGCGCTTATACACAAAACCCACCCCAGTTTGAGTAACTTCCCCTTCGAGAATACTTTCATACCCCACTTGACGGAATAGCTTGACATACATCGAACCACTGCGATTGAGCATATACTCAAACGAGATGTCGTTTATCAAATTTTGAGAGTAATTCTCGTCGGCATCGGCGTCAGTCGAATAGTTACCACCTACTACAATCTTAAATCTATCATTAAATAGTGTCTTCGACACTTTATAACTATAACTTGTAGCCTTCGATGTAGTTCCTCCTGTAGTTTTGTCATATTGATCGATACCAAATGACACATCAACAAACCCAATATTACTTGCCGCCCAAGAATTAAGTCTCGACTCTACAAATGCGTATAACGGATTACCCGCAAGGTTTGTATTACCCTTTGACCCTATTCCTGTATATACGTTATATAGCAACATATTTATTGCTTGATTTGCTCGTTGCTCATGGCTCATTGTCGATAATTCATTAGCAATTGTAATATCATCGGGGGTTGACAAGTCAAATTCTATATTCATATCATTCAGAGAGTTAGTCACCGACAATTCTACATCAAAGTTGACCAATCGCGAGTCGCGTCCCTCTTGTGTTACATTGGCTTTAACCTTATCTACTGCCGAAATATTCAAAATAGGATTTGTCATATCTCCATTAAATGCTACATAACTACCATCGACAAAGTCAAATAGTTTTTCCGTCATCAACGGAGGCGTATATCTCACAAATCCCTTATTTATAGTATAGCGTCCAGTCAATCGACTATCGCCCATCGCATCAAGTTGATAATTCAACGCTCCACTACCTTGTAATTGCACCCGATTTTTCCCGTCGGCCGAGAGATCTACATTTATAGTAGAGCCCTCCGACACAGCTAGCATTACATCAAGATTCAATGCAATAGCCTCAACCGTTTGTTCCTCATTTGCAACCTTAATAGTATCGGAGAAATCCACAAATTTCACCATTCCCTCGGTATTATAAGAGGTTATTGCCGATGTAGCATTGGGAATAATATATGTAACATTTGAACCTCCCAAAAGATTTAACTTGGCATCTACGTCTAATCTTGACAAATTTCCTTTAATATCGGCATCAACATCTATGAATCCTTTTCCGTAAAGGTCAGTTCGTTTTGATTTGTTACTTCCCAATATCTGCATGTCACGAGCTTCCAATTTGAGGTCAATCTTAGGCGATGTTAGATTTTTAATATCTACCGTTCCTTCAACCAATAACGGATTTTTATTCACACCAGTGATAGCAAAATCATTAAAAAACACCACATTATCCACTATAGGAATGTCTACGTTGGAGAAATTCAATTGTGTTCCAGCCATCGCTATTGCCACAGCCGTTGAATCAAAATTTAGATTACCATTGATAATTGGTGCTGTTTTGTCTCCACTCACTTTCATTTCTCCATTGAGTACACCATTCAATGTTGCCACACGTTTTGGAATCATTGGATTAAGGACTTTTAATGGGAAATGAATAACAGAGAGGTCTAACATAACTGGCGATGCACTCGTACTATCATTCAAGCATCCCATAAGCGACATAGCCTTTTTGCCGTCAACCATAAGTGATGCGTTGGCATTGATTTTTCCCTCCTTATTTGTAGCAATGCCGAGGTCGGCGTCAAACGAGCCAACTCGCTCTTTCCCAACCATAAATTCGTTTAGCGAAAGTAATCCTTTCCCATTAAGTTGGTCATTGCCCCAGTTTACCCTCATATCGGCCGATAGGTCACCTTTTATAGGTGGAGCGTATGGATTAATCGCCACCAACTCGGCCAATTTAAGGTCTTTAATCTTTAATATCAAGTCCTCTTGTTGTCCATGCAATGAGTCATTATGCTCGGTGTAAATATACACCGAACTACTTGAATTTTTCATTTCTACATCGGCATCAACATGATGAGTAAACATATTATACTCAATAAAGTTTTCGTCGTTGATATCCCACTCTTTATATGCAATCATAGGAGTTTCGGGGAAAAGCTCAAATCTCACAATCGAGTCACCCATTTGAGCAAGAGCCCCTATGTTATACCCAGCTTCTCCTTTGATATTATGTTGTTGCACATGTGTTGACACTAAATCATCGGCAACATATCCGTCGATTGTAACTCGAGCAAACTCATCTAATGTACCGGGACGATTCCCTATTGAAGCATCATACATCAATATTTTGTCATATTGGTGCGCCTCAAAGTTTATCGTGTCAATTGCAGTTGTTCCCATTGAATAGCTCAACACTTTACCCGAAATACTTATCATTGAGTCATTGCTTGCCATGAGCGAAAGGCGTTCAAAGCGTTGGTCGCTTGCAACCAAGTATTCTGATAAAAGATTTTGAGAACCAGCTCGCACATTGAGATTAAATTGAGGTAATGAGTGCTGTATTTCTTCCACGTCAACTCTGCGCGCATCAATTTGATTTCCAACTACATCTCCCAATGTTGAGAGTTTTGAAATTATAGTATCAAGAGGTTCTCTCGTTGTTAAGAAAGCAAACATATCTTTGTTGCGCATAGCAAGATTTATCATTGAGTCGGTAGCATAAAGTTTGGTATTTATATCATTTACCGCCAAGCGCAATGAGTCACTTCGCCAATCTACTGCATCGATTTGTAACACACCTCGCACCTTACGATTTTCAACATCAAGAGTCCCTTTGCTACTAAATATCGACACTAAATCACCTCTCCCATCGATTATGCCCAACTTTTTGAAATTAACATCTCTCACATCGGCATTTATATCCCATTTCAATATCGACTTGTCAAAGGTGCAGCACGCAGTCAAATCAAAATCGGCATCTTTATTGTCGGAAGTGATTCCCACCTCAGCATTGTTATTCTTTAACAATGCATCAATTGTTATATTTTTGTAATTCGCACCCTTATAGTCTATCTCATTTATAAGCACATGAGCATCTGTATCCATCTCTTTACCAAAAGGATTAAAGTGTGAACCAACTGAGTTCACGGTCCCCGATACATTGCCAACACCCATTCGAGGCAAGAATGCATCGATGGGGAAGTCGTTCATTTTCATATCTACATCATACCCCTCGGTGCGACCATTCCATTTAGCCACTAATGCTAAATCACCCCCTTGTGTGCGCGCTTTAATATTGCCGTTTATATTTTGAGGCATGAAATCAATATTACCATTTAACGTCATCACTGGTAATACAAATGCTTCGTCGGCATCGTCAGAAATCAACGCATTCACATAGTCGGCATCAACAATCTTGCCACTTAAATCGAGTGAACCAGCCATGTGGTCAATATTAGGCATAAAACTCATGTGACCAGTGGCATTTAGATTGGCTCTACCTGCTACATCGACCATCAGTTCCTTCACATTCAAGTGACTTTTAGAGCCCACGATATCAACATTTAAGCCCACCTTATCGAGCGTTGACATCCCTTTCTCTAATGGCACATATAGTGGGAACATTTTGGCAATATCGTCTACTCCGAGCGAGCCGTTGCCTTGCGCCACAATTTCTGTCAATGGATGGTCTAATGGGCCATATACTCGTGCATCAAAATTCAATTGTGACGATGGTGTCTTAACATCTAAATTACGCAAGAACATATGTTTTTCGTCCAATTGAAATGTGCCACTCCCCTCTATTTCAACCCCGCATCGTTCTACACCTTTCATCCATGTTATGGGGATAGAAACTGTGCTCGATTCGTTGTAGAATGATTTAATTTTCAAGTCAAGACTATCAACTTGCAAGTAATTAAAATCAAGTCCGGGCGAAGGTTCCACTCCTGCATATGTATACAATGCTTTCGACTTTACAAAATCGATTGAATCAACCTTTATAATCCATGGTGCCGACTCAGTTGTATCTGCCACCTCTATCGTTTCGTCGACCGATGCCACATACACTGCATCAAGCCTTTCTCCACTCACTGTTGCCACATCGACAGTTTGTTTTCCTATATCAACCATCAAGTCGGCGACATACGCATCGCCAAAATAGGTGTTAAGCGAATCAATTGTTGACTCAAGCGCCATGTGATAAGTAAAATCAGTGAGATGCAATTTATCCCCTTTTATGCGCCAAGGAACAGACTCAGTGGTATCGGTAGGTGTTGGAGTTGAGTCGTTTTTGATTATTAAATCAACTTTCCCTCGATTAAGATCGGCTGTTGATAGAAGAATTTCATTCGTCGCCAATCTCAATTTTGCATCTTCGAGAGACAATTGCGAAATAGCAATATTCATACACATTGCTGAGTCGGTGTCTCCAATACGATATCGCCCCTCAATAAGCGACGCCTCTTCAATGGCAATAGTGCCATTCAATAATGGGAGTAAACTTACGTCGGCAGTAAAATGATTTGCTGCAATTAAAGTATCATTTTGTGGTTCGACGAGAGCTAATCCGTTGAGTGTTATCTCCAATGGGAAGTCGATATTTAACTTATCGAGCGAGAATTTCACCTCTCCCGAAGCGTTAACTCGTGCCACTAATTTCTCACGCAATTCATCTTGAAACCACTCAGTATAAAACACTTGCATAATGCCAAGGAACAACAATAGCACACCTACTATTATCCACCCTAATACTTTGAATATTTTTGGCAACAATTGTTTCATCGTCAATACTCTAATAATCAAGCAAATTTAGCGCAAAATCATCATTTGTGCAAATCAAAAGTGTGCCATAGACCCCATTTCAATCCACAGCACACTTTTCATATCTTTACAGACTCTCTACGAGCCGTTATTTAGTTGTTAATATAGCCCAATTTTAGAAATATACATTGGTGCATGAAGGATAGTGGAGCATACCACTACCTATCTCTTGCGCAATACCTTCGCCCATTGAATTTGCAATGATTGTCAATGCAAAACATAAGGCTGTAGCAGGACCATTTGCAGTAATTATATTTCCATCAACCACTACTGGTTTGTCGCACATCGTTGCCTTCACACACTCTTTTTCAAATCCTGGATAGCAAGTTGCATTCTTTCCATCAAGAATACCAAGTGGATATAATACTACTGCAGGAGCGGCACATATAGCTGCAATCTTACCACCTGTTGCAGCATGAGCCTTTAATGCACGATTGAGTGTTTCGCAATTTGACAAATGTGTTGAGCCAGGCATACCTCCAGGAGCAATTAACCATTCAGCCTCAGCCAAATCGGCTTCCGACATGAGTAAATCGGCAAGGACAGGAATGCCATGCGCTCCGAGCACCTTATGACATTCAGTAATTGACACCGTTTTAAGATCCATGCCAGCTCGACGCATCACATCAACTACAGTCAATGCTTCTATCTCTTCAAATCCCTCTGCTAAAAACAAATATGAACGCTTCATAAATAAAAATTGTAAAGTTTATAGGTTAATTAATTTTCTATTTTGTAAAGTTACATAAAAAATAACACAATTCAAATCTTTTTTGTTCTGTCTGCCTACAATATTGCATAAAAAAAATAGTGTGCAAGAATATTCATGCACACTATTATATCTATAATAAAACTGTTATCTATTTGACTGGACGAACTGGAGATCCAAAATATTTAACTACGCTATACGATACTTGATGTAAGTTCTCTGTTACAGTTAAATGCCACAATCTTTGCTTATTGCTATATTCAACATCAATGTCACATGTTCCACTCATATAATATGCCGAAGTAGCTTTATGATTATCATATCCATTTGATTTAGTTCCTGCTGCTGGGAAGAAAATACTTTTTCCATTAGGTCCTGTTACTTTGCATCCTTTAACTCCTTTGTATTCTATCCATGTAAAAGTGCAATTATCGATTAGCTCATTAAGTTCCTCTCGAGTAGGCATACGCCATTCTCCACCCCATTTGTGTCGTGCTACATCATATTGAGTACCACTAATGTTATACCCTAATGCATCATATTCTGTATCATAATCCACTTTCCCATCTCCATCTAAATCACTATAATGCGAATAATTAGCGAGAGTATAATCGTCCTTTTCCTCTATCTCTCCCCAAGCATAGTAACCACCATATTGTTCAGGAGAAGATGCTCCGATATTCCAACCAGCCCAAATCGTACCATTAGGAAGCCCTAAATCAACCTCTTGCGTCAAACTAATACCATACTCATCAACTTCTGGTTTAGGTTCCTCTTCATTACAAGATACAAATCCCATGCAAAATACCACTATGGCAATAATGCTCAAAAACTTAACCTTTTTCATAATTCATATATTTGATTTTAATTATTTGATTTGCAAATATAAACAATATTACCCCCCCCAAAGTTAAAGTTTGTTAAATTCAGTTTAACTAAAATACTTCACCTCCGATTTTCCTATTGTACAACGCAATAAATGCCGATTACCCGCTTTTAATCTTTTTTAACATTGGGTTTCGTAATAAGTTTGTAACTTAGCGCACAAACCAACAAACTTATAGTTATGAGAATAAAAATCCTTGTTGTTGACGATGAAGAATCTATTTGCGAGATTCTAAAATACAATCTCGAAAAAGAAGGGTATGAAGTGGATTGTGCTTATAGCGCTGAAGAGGCTCTTGCTCACGACCTTGCTGCTTATTCTATTTTTATTTTAGACATTATGATGGACCGCATTAGTGGTTTTGACTTTGCTAAACGTCTTAAAAACAATTCTGCAACAGAATACACCCCTATTATATTCTGCTCAGCGCTTGATGGCGAGGACGATACTGTAATGGGACTAAATATAGGTGGCGATGACTATATCACAAAACCATTTGTAATTAGCGAGGTATTGGCGCGAGTGCGAGCAGTATTGCGACGCTCACACATTGCTCATCAGCATGCCTACAATATATCTAAAAGCGTCTATGAACCTGATATCACATTCAAAACGCTACGCGTAAATCGCAACGAAAAGTTATGCTATATCAATGGCGTTGAAATTCCTCTCACAAAAACCGAATTTGACATACTACTTTTCTTCCTCACCCATCGCAATCGCATTTATTCTCGCGATGAAATTATACGGCAAGTGTGGGGTTGTAGCGTTGATGTCACCAATCGAGCTATCGATACCAATATCACTCGCCTACGCAAAAAACTCGGCGAATATGGTAGCGCCATCATCACTCGTTTAGGTTTTGGATATGGGTTCAAAGAAAATTAACTATCAGTGGCGCCTATTTGTGCCATTCGTAGCATTGCTATGGTTCACTATTGCTGCGATGGTAGCAATTCAGTATGATAGAGAGAAAGCCTATCGTAGCAACATCGCCACACAACAACTAGAATTTATCAATAATCGCATTGTATTCGCCTATGAACATGGGGGGAAAATCGCCCCTTTTATGGAGTTTGTAAAAGAATACTTTGAGCAATCGGTATATGATGAAGTGAGAGTTTCGGTTTATAACACCGACACTCATCAACTCATATATGCGATTGGGGAACCTATTAAATACAACAAAACCGACTCAGATAAGCGCCCCAATTTTTTCTACTCCGAAAAACATAGTCGCGACAACTCTCTCGTTGTATACACCGCTATGCCCTACTCGATTAGTCTCACAGAGGCATTGGCTCCCGATAGCACAATGTGGCTTATCATATTAGTTTTTGCAATCGTGGTTTCCATTATGGCATTCATCTTTACATTTTATTTAAGCAAGAATGTAAAGTTGCTCCATAAGTTTGCAAAACAGGCTGCGACCGAGACCTCTCTTGACGCAAATTATCGTTTCCCCAAAGATGAACTCGGAGAAGTGTCACAACAAATCGTTGACCTCTTCAATAGCAAAGCAAAAGCCGTTGAAGATAGCGAACATGAACACAAAATTGCCCTTGATGCCATAAAAGAGAAAAGTCGCATTAAACGCGAGTTAACAAACAATATCAACCACGAAATCAAAACTCCCGTAGGCATCATTAAAGGATATATCGACACAATTGCCGAAGATGTCGAGATGCCTGCAAGCACTCGCCAACATTTCATCGCTAAAATTCAAGAGCAAATCACTCGACTTTGCAATCTCCTCAACGACATATCGATGATAACTCGATTGAGCGAAGCGTCTAACGCAATCCCCACCGAGGATATCAACTTTCATGATCTCGTTTATACTATTGCCGACGATGCAAAAGAATCGGGGCTCCTAAACGAAATGAGTTTCTCTTTCAACATTCCTCTCAACTGCCATGTAAACGGCAATTCAGCGCTATTAAGTAGCGCGATTCTCAACCTCATCAAAAATGCCGTGTCATACTCCAAAGGAACAGCAATAAGACTTGAAAAAATCCACGAAGATGACTATCTATATACGTTCCGTTTTTATGACAACGGCACTGGCGTAGGTGAAGAGCATATTCCTTATCTATTCGACCGATTTTATCGCATAGATGCGGGGCGCTCACGCAAAGTGGGGGGCACAGGACTTGGACTGCCAATCGTAAAAAACACCATTCGCACACTCGGAGGTAAAATTACGGTTCGCAACCGCATACAAGGAGGTCTTGAGTACAACTTTACACTACCTCGAGCAAAAGGCTATCACCTCGACGATGACGACATAGCATAACACTACATAGCACCAAACACAAAGGAGCGTCCACTGGACGCTCCTATTGTTTATTATATAATTTTGTATATTTCTATGCGAAGAATTTGTCGATTGCTTCCAATATCTTAACACATGCCGTGCCATCGCCATAGGGATTTGCAATGCGTTCATTTGCAGCATAATATTCAGCATCATCAATAAATTTAGACGCCTCATCAACAATCAATTGACGATTAGTGCCCACGAGGCGAATTGTACCCGCATCAAGCGCCTCAGGACGCTCTGTCACTTCGCGCATCACAAGCACTGGTTTTCCCAATGATGGTGCTTCTTCTTGAATACCACCGCTATCGGTAAGGATAAGATAACTGCGAGTCATCAAATACACAAAGTAGAGATACTCGGCAGGTTCGATAAAGAACATGTTACCATTTTCCATATCGGCAAACACCTCCTTGATAGGCTTACGCACATTTGGATTAAGGTGCATAGGATACAAGAAGTCGATATCGGGATATTTTTGTGCCAAGTCTTTGAGTGCATTACAGATATTCAAAAATCCATCACCAAAGTTTTCACGACGGTGACCTGTAATCAACACCAAACGACGTCCTTCGTTCAAACGATTTACATCGTAGCCCATCTCTCCAATTTTAGCAATTAACTGAGCCTCAAGCGAAGCATCTGATTTGATTTTGCTCACCACCATGTGGAGAGCATCAATAACAGTATTCCCGGTTACCGAAATATATTCATCTTTAACCGCTTCGTTTAATAAATTCTTACGACTCACCTCAGTTGGGGAAAAGTGCAATGTTGATATGCGACCAGTTATTTGGCGATTCATTTCCTCAGGCCAAGGACTATAAATGTCGTATGTGCGCAATCCTGCTTCAACGTGGCCCACTGGGATTTGTGCATAGAAAGCTCCCATAGCAGCAGCTGTTGATGTTGCGGTGTCGCCATGCACGAGCAACATATCGGGTTTACATTCACCCAACACCTCGCGCATACCCAACAAGATTCGTGAAGTCACGTCATAAAGATCTTGCCCTTGTTTCATGATGTTTAAATCATAATCGGGGGTAATTTCAAACAACGACAACACTTGGTCGAGCATTTCACGATGCTGACCAGTAACACATACTACTGTTTTATATTTTTCGGGATATTTTTGAAACTCTTTTACCAATGGGGCCATCTTAATAGCCTCTGGACGAGTTCCAAACACGAGCATTATAGTTTTCATCGCTTATAGTTTTTTGGTTACCAACCAATAGGCATACTTAATAAAATGGAAATTGCGAGTGATGCGTTTGGGTTGCTTAATCAATCGGTATGCAAACTCCATATTGTGGTCAATCCACCATTTTGGAGCACGTTTTTGATGACCTGAATACACATCAAAACTACCTCCGAGACCTTGATAGATCGCTTTATGGCGCTTTAACATCTCCGACATAAGAATTTCTTGTTTTGGAGAGCCCATTGCCACAAATACCACATCGGGCTTTTTCTCTACGACATCAGCAATAAGTGCCTCGCGTTCTTCATCGGTTTTCACATAACCATCACGATATCCCACAATATTAATATCGGGATACTCAATCTTGAGTTTTGCTACGACCTCCTCTATTACCTGAGGCTTAGCACCGATGAGATAGAATGATTTTTGAGAGTGGAAGCGCGCAATAATATGTAACCACAATTCACAGCCAGCAATTTTGCACGCGTTTTCATAACCCTTTTGCTTTACGCCGAGCACTGCGCCCGAACCATCGCAATAACCAATATTATTATTGATAATAGGACGAGTAACCTCATTAGCATTAAGAATCTTTTCGGCATTTACAGCCACTAATATACCCTTATTTTCATCGGCAAAATTGATAATCTCATCAACCGAAGAAAACGGATAAATCTCAACACCTCTTAATGTTACCTTTTCTATTGCCATTATAACTGTTTATTTCTTAAATATACCGCAGAAATCGAGAATTATTTTATCCTCACGTTTCTTCAACGACTTAAATGGAGTGTGAGCAGTCAAGAACACCACGATATCTGCAGTCTCATACGCTTCATTATAGTCGGTAAGTTTGAACACATTGTGTTCCTTTACATTAGGTTCAACGACAAGAATGCTTGCATTATTGCATTTTTGCATCACTTTTGTTGTAATATATTTTGCAGGCGACTCACGAAGGTCATCAATATCAGCCTTGAATGCAATACCCATCATTGCAACAACTGGTTTGCGTTGATTTTCAAGTTCAAACTTGAGCATTGCATTTTCAACCTTTTCAGCACACCAATCAGCCTTATAATTGTTGATTTCGCGAGCCATTGCAATCACCTTTGATTCCTTAGGGAACTCTGCTGTGATGAAATATGGGTCAACAGCAATACAATGTCCACCTACACCACAACCTGGCTGAAGGATATTTACACGAGGATGCTTGTTGGCAAGTTCAATCAACTCCCACACATTGATACCAGCGCGGTCGCAAATAAACGATAATTCATTTGCAAAAGCAATTTGCACGTCGCGCGAAGAGTTTTCGGTGAGTTTACACATCTCAGCAGTGCGAGCATTTGTGCGATGCAATTTGCCTTTTACAAATTGAGAATAGAAAGCAATAGCCTTGTCGGTCGAAGCCTCATCAACACCACCTATCACACGGTCATTGTTGACCAACTCATAAATAATATTTCCTGGCAACACACGCTCTGGACAATATGCAATGTAGATTTTACCTTCAAGTTCGGGGCGTTCGGCATAGATAATTTTAGCCATCGCTTCGGTAGTACCCACTGGAGATGTTGACTCAATCACATAAAGGTCACCCTCCTTCAATAAAGGCAATACCGCACGAGTTGCAGCCTCAACAAATGAGGTATCGGGTTGATGATCTCCCTTGAATGGTGTTGGCACAACCATGAAATAAGCATCACACACCTCAGGCTTTGTTGACGCCACCAAAGCGCCAGAGGCAACAACCTCTTTCAATAGGTCGCCCAATCCAGGTTCTACGATATGAAGTTCACCAGCGTTGGTCTTTTCCACAACAGTGGGATTAACATCAACACCCTTTACTTCAATACCATGTTTCGCTGCAATTATTGCTGTAGGTAGGCCGATATAGCCAAGCCCCATAAAACAAGCTTTCATATATATTTGTTTAATTATCGTTAACGTTACTATAAACTTTACAAAGATAGCACATTTTTAGGAATATTCACTACAGTTTACTTAACAATTCCCTATACTTGATTATCATCTTCTCCTCTGTAAACAATGCTTCATATCTCTTTCGTGCATTTTTTGACATATTGTCATATTCTGGAGTTTCTCGACTTGGCAATGAATTTAGACAATTTATCAACATATCATAACTTTCGCACACGAATCCAGTTACATTCTTGACATTAACATCTAATGCTCCTGGAATATCATTTGTAATCAACGGTTTTCCAAACATCAACCCCTCAATTAGAGACAACCCAAGACCTTCTTTTTCTGAAAACAAACATACATAATCATAATTCTGCAATTCATCAAAGATTGGGATTTGCCCCAAATAATGATACTGAAAGGAATTGCCAATAGCATTTTTTAATGCCAACTCATCATCTCCGACTCCAGCAAAATAAATTTGAACGTTTTCATTAATCTTACCTTTTGTCTGCCTCACAATCTCAACCTGTCGTTTTACAGAACAAATTCTACCAGGCAAAATAACTTTAATAACATCATCAGTCTTACGATGATTATTATTTACAACGTCAGGCACCCCATTATAAATTAATGTTATTTTAGATTCTTTTACCTTAAAATAGCCTAATAAATTTTCCCTTACAGCACTTGAAATTGCAATAATATTTTTTGGGAAAAACGATAAAAGTTTCAATGTATTAAATGTACTATGAGCAACATGCACAATTTTAAGTCGACGAGCAAATAACCACTTTATCAGCATCAACTTAGTTGTACACTTCCTATGATGAGACAAAAACACTCTTGAAGGATTCTCTTTGTACAATCTATACACATTTTGCAGCGAAAAATCTCTATATTCAGCAGAACCCTTATAATCTTCTACTACTTTAGTTAAAGCCGTATTTGTCAAAACTATTCCATTTATCCCTGAAAAAGCTTTTGAAATTTGCAAAACCACATTCTGAGCACCACCCTTATTTGCAAAATTTGGATATACCGAAATTAATTCCACTTTTTATATTTGTTTATAAACTTCCAACAATTGTTTTTTCACAGAACTAGGGAAATATTCTTTTACAATTCTCAATGCTTCTTGAGCATAAGACTGCAACAAATTAGGATTATCCACTAATGTTTTTATAGCTTGATAAATGGACTTTCTATCACCTGGCTCATGAACAAAGCCATTAACCCCATTTATTACAACCTCTGGGATTCCTCCTACTGTAGTGGATATGACTGTTTTTCCTGCTGACATTGCTTCAAGAATTGCAATAGGCAATCCCTCATTATAAGATGGCAATGCAAACACATTACATGAACTAATTATTTCCTCTTTCTTATTGCCATTAACAAATCCTAAAAAGGTTACCATATCATCGATTCCCGTATCAGATAAAAATTTATTTAACCGATCGACTTCACCTGTTCCTCCTACATATAAGTGAATTTTATTTCTAAATTCTCCTTGAGACTCAGCAAAAACAGTAAGCAAATCAAACAGCCCTTTTCTATCTCCAATACATCCAAAAAACCAAAATTTAAGAGTTCCGTCAACCTCATTTGGCTTTATAATACGTTCGTCTACAATATTATTTATAATATCTACATCTGTTCTATTAAAAGTTTTAACGAAATAATCTTGCCACGATTTAGATAGCACAACTATTCTTGCACATTTTGATAATACACGCTTTGCTCTATCAAGCCCAATTTGTTCAAAATATGTTTTCGTTTCAGCTCCATGACAATGATATATTACTTTATACCCTAATATCCAAGCCCAATATATGATTATTGTTTTTCGAATAAAAGACTTTCCTGTTGCAACATGGATATGAGCAATTTTTGCTCCTTTAAAAAAACGCTCAATTGGCATCCTCAACAACAAAATCAACAAATTAAACGCACCGACGATTGTACCATACCGACTATTAGACTTGATATATCTAAATTGTTCAATCGTCTTAGAATAGGATTTTAACACAGATCCAATTCCTCCACCTCGGCCATTCATATCTGGGCCAATAAACAAAACTTGATTAAACAAAAGATCTTCCTTCATAAACATTCTCAATTATTGGTTTTAATTTTTTATTTACAATTTCACTCCATTCTGCTCCCGATAAAGAGTCTTTAATATTCTCTCGATTAATCGTTTCAATCCTTCCCATTAAAACCTCTAATCCTTTGGCAAAAGATTCAGCATTATCCTCCACTAGACATCCGTTATCCTCATTTATGATATCCTCATTTGATTTTGTTGCAGTTGCCAAACAAAGCAATCCAGATAATATATATTCGTAGGTTTTGGTAGGGGGCTGATAATCGTAATAGTCCGTTATTGGCACATATGACACACCCACATTCGCCTGTTCCAAATATGGGGTTATTTTATTGTGTGGGATATGACCTCGCAATTTCACACAATCTTGAATCCCAAACTTATTGATTCGTTCTTGTAACAGTTCTTTCTCTCCATATATTCCACTCCCTATTATATCATACTTAATCAATATATTAGGATTCTTTTGTTTAAAAATAGCTAAGCCATCAATTGTTTCTTCTATTCGTCGATTAAACAATGTCCCAACATAAACTAAATGCAAATACGATTTATTCATTCCTCCTACTGGAGACCTACTAGCGCCAAGTGGAATGACGCCTACATTCGCGCCCAATAGATTCAATTTATTTGCGACTCCGTTTGAAATTACAGTTACATACTGATATTTCGATGCGCACTTTTTTAATCGTTCATCATATGCTCTACGTTCTTCTTCCTGAGGTGAAACACTCAATGTCCTAATATCAAGCACCATTCTTTCTCTAAAAGGGAATAATAATCTAAATACATAAGCTTCCTTAAAATACACGACAAATACAACACCTTTATGCTTTAGGATTTGCACAATACTATTCCATAGAAAAAGAATACCGCGCAATAAATAAGTCCTAGCTGATACATTTACTACATTTATCCCTGGCATACATATTTCTTCATGAGACTGATTTAGAGAAACTACTGTTATATCATAATCATCTCTAAGATATTGACACCATTTATAAACATCTGTAAGATATCCAAACTGCATCTTATGGATAAATAGTATTTTCTTTCGTCTTAGCATTTATCTGCAATTTCTTTTGTTAATTTATTTGAAGAACTAATTATGATATAAAAGAATATTATTCCAAAAACAGGGACTGCCAATATGTCATTATAACAACAAATCACACAAAATGCTACTATCGCATAAAACTGAATATAACAATCTCTAACTTTAACTTCTCTAAAATTTTTAAATAATGAAACTAATATCGCGACCAATATCGCTAAGCCCAACAATCCTAATTGCATTACTACAAAATACAAATACGGGATGGTTCCAGTAAAAGCCCAAGGTAAATTTTTTGCCACTTCTGTTTGAGCGAGCGTTGTCCCCCCCTTAAAATGAGATACACCTAAACCAGTAAGGATATTTCCCCCTGAGTACTCAATTGCCGTTGACATCAAACTTATCTTTGTAAATCGAGCCAAGTCTATACTCCATTCATCATCTTCAAAATCTCCATCAGCCAACATTTCTGCCATCATCATCAAATCCTCAGTATCCTCTTGGTATAGATACTCCTGATAAAACCCTATTGAAGTAATTTCCATTGATGATTCAGTGGATGTCATGTATACTTTATATAGTATAAAGAAGCCAATACTCAATAAAGGTATTGCTAGTAATAATTTAAAAAGCACCTGCCTATCAAACTTTATTAACAGCAAAAAGTACAATCCAAATAGTATAAAGCCGACTTTTGTTTCATTCAAGAAAGAAGGAATAAGCAATAAAATATACTGTTTATTTTCCAATAAACTCTTAAAATAGTTATTTCGATCCCATCGTTTTGAGATTAAATAAAATGACACCAAATATATTGTCATTGTCGCCAATCCTGACCCCCAGTTCCCAAAAGTACCTCCACCATGATCATTTGCACCATACTTTAAAAATTGAAAAATCAAACACGGTGCTTGTAGTAGCAGAAGTATATAAAGATGCTTATCCATCTTATTTATAAAATCTTCAGCATTGCGTCCTTTAAGGAAATAATACAATATCGAAGGGATTATTATAAAAGGAATAAATGATCGCAACCCATTTACACAATTTATAATTGACAATCCATTTATAAAGATCGTATCTATTACAATATACGTTATAAAGAATATTATCCATTTTGAATTATTACGCTGAAAGCAAAAACAACCTAACAAAACTAATATAATATCCAACAAAAAATAAATTACCGAACGAAATCCCGCCAAAAATGGAAAAAACTCGTCTTGTAAAAAACCGAAAGTCGCCCACACCCAAAAAATGGCGAAAAGCGTCCTACGGTATAATACATATTTATCCAGATACTGCGTCATCTTAATCCGGAAATATTTTATTTTAGTTCTTAATTATCATCCTTAGCCCCATAGCCATAACCATAACCATGTGACAATTTTGGATTGGTATCATTAACCACAACCGCCACGTTCTTGAGTTGACCTCGTTCTACTACCGAATTGAGGTATTTTATGAAGCTCTTTTTAGTATAATTGGCACGCGATACATAAAGTGTAACATCACTAAATCTACCTAATGAGAATGTATCCGACACAAGTCCAATAGGAGCTGAGTCAATAATTACAAAATCATAGCGTTGTTTCAATTCAGCTATCAATTGTTCAATACGATTATTCAACAATAGTTCAGATGGATTTGGTGGCACAGGACCAGCCACAATCACATCACAATTAGCGTGGTGTTGAATCAATTTATTTACATCATCAACTGCTCCCGATAGATAATTTGTAACACCTGGTGAACTTGGCAACCCAAGGTTTTGCGCTAACATTGGCAAACGAATATCCATACCAACAAGCACCACTTTTTTATCGAGCAATGCAAGAGATTCTGCAACATTCATTGACACAAATGTTTTACCCTCACCACTGCAACTTGATGTCACCATTGCCACTTGGCCAATACCTGCCCCCTTCAATGGGAACATAAATTGCAAGTTACTACGCAACAATCTGAACAACTCGGCAATAGGACGAGTAGAAGTTTCGCTCACAACGATAGGATTTTCGCTTGCGCGGCGTGAGTGACAAATTTCGCCAATGATAGGCAATGATGTCAATCGACCTAATGCTTCTACCGAGTCAAACTTACTATTCATCAAGTTCTTCACATAGATAATCAACGCAGGGATTAACAATCCTAAAAATAAAGCGACAACGGCAATCAACTTTTTGTTTGGAGCAACTGGCTCATTAAACGCATACGCATTATCGATAATTTTGCCTTTAGGAGTTGTTGCAGCAAGCACGAGTTGATTTTCTTCGCGGCGTTGCAAGAGATAACTATAAAGATGATTTTTGATGCGTTGATCGCGTTGCAACTCAATATACTCTCGTTCTTGTGCTGGAATTGAACTCAAACGATTGTTTGACTTTGACTCTTGTGATTTCAATTCTTTAAGGCGAATTGATGCACTCGCAACCGCACCTTCGATTGATTTCTTCACACTTGCACGCATTTCATCGATTTGGGCATCAATCGCCTTCAATGCAGGGTTATCACCCTTAGCATTTGCTTCAATTTCCATGCGTTTAGCAATCAATTCATTGTAAGATGATACTGCTGCATCAATACCTGGCAAATCAACCGAGAATGGCATCATTGAGTAGTTGTTTTGAGGATTTTTGAAGAAATCGTCCGACATGCGAAGCACCTCGTATGTTGCCTCAGCCGAAATTAATGCTTCATCAAGCAAACCTTTCTTCTCCATCAAATATTGAGCTTCACTTGCCACATCTACAATATTCTTATCCTGCTTGTAGTTTTGAATATTGCGTTCGGCTTGCGACAATGCCACATACAATGTATCAAGACGTTCTTCAATGAACTTACCTGTATTAATCGCCATTTCATCCTTCTCTTTTTGCCCACGGCGATTATACAATTCTATAATCTTATTTAGAATATCTTTACCACGTTGAATATTTATATCTTCGTAATACAACGAAATCCCACTCGCTTTTTTATCAGTTTTTGCAATAGTCAAATCATTTGTAATCGATTCGGCATACACAGAGTTGCCGATAACTCCTGCATTTACTTCAACCGCTTCACCTGGTGTGTAGAACGAAGTAGTGTCAATTGAGTAAATTCCATAAGGGGTAGTTACTACCATAGGGAGCTTGTCGCCTGTTACCTCAGCCACGGTTTTGAATCGACCTTTTTTCACCTTAACTGAAATATTGCTCAAATCCTCATTTACCTTAATGTTAAATTTCAAACCCACTGCGAGAGTATCAAACAACTCATCAGGAGCCATGATTTCAATAGGACTATTATTGTAGTAATATTTCTTGCACAACAATCCATCAGGGCTTGAATAGCTCCGGTTTAATTTCAACTCTTTTATCGTTTGGGCTTTGATAGAATGTGAACTCATCACAATCACTTCATCTTCGACATTACGACCACCCACTCCGCCTAGAGAAAGGCTTTGTAACATTGAAGCGCCCATTGAACCTGCCCCATCATCATATGCGACCAACACCTTGGCATGCACACTATATCTTGTATGTTTCACATATAAATATGTTGCAGCAAATGAGATACACAACACCAACGAAACTGCAAACATCCACCAATTTCGACGCAACAATGCGACGATTTGCGATACATCAATTTGATTGTCAGAGGATTTATTTTCCATTACTTATTAGCTATATTACTTAACCAACAATGCAATAACAAGAGATGCTATTACTGAGCATGCGCTTACGATTGTTGATACTACTGAGATTTTATATGAATTGTTTTGATTATACTTTGCGTTTTCGCGACGGATTTCGTTTGGTTCTACATACACCACATCGTTTTGTTGTAGATAGAAGTATGGAGATGTCAACAATGTCGAACTATTGAGATTCATGCGTTGAAAAATACGCTTTCCATCTATTTCACGAATCAACAACACATTACTACGCTCACCATATTCGGTCAAGTCACCAGCATCAGCAAGCGCATCGAGAATAGAATAACGCTCTTTATTTACCGAGATTGCACCTGGGTGTTTAACCTCGCCAAGCACATTAATTCTAAAATTAACCAACTGCACTCTCACAACAGGATTATCTACATCTTTGCTAATGCGAGATGTTAATTCTTGTGTTAATTCTTGTGTTGACATTCCCGCAACACGCAATTTCCCCAATACTGGAAATTGAATATCGCCATTTACATCAACTATATATGTTTGCTGTTGTGGTTGTGTAGATTTTAACACGCCATCACGAGTTGCTGGATTGCTTAAAGAAAGATTATACATCGCTGTTGCTTCAGGCACCATTGATGTTACGGTAATCAACAATTCGTCATCGGGAATAATCTTTATCCCGTAATCACCTTGATTAAATTCACCCGAGATAGAATCTCTAATATCCTCAAAATAAGGAAGTGAAGTCTTATACGATGAACAAGAAGATACTGCTACTATTGAAAGTAACAGTAATGAAATATTAGTTATTATTTTTCTCATTTTTATATTTTAAAATATATATTCTTTTTTATTAACGCAACCATTGTAGATTTATTGCTATATCTTAATCTTTTCTTTGCAAAAACTTTTCACACTATATTCATTCCGTTTTATCACAAACCTTGTTTTTTAAAAGCACACACTTGTTCTTTATATACTCGTAATATATTGGCTTACATAATTTACACCCTATCAGCAAAAGCACCACATACAACAACACACCTACAAATAATGAAACAACCGAACTATCAATCATCGATACTATATAAAACACAACAACACAAGGAATTGACATCATAATAGCATTTCCCACCAACATTTTTATAAGCTTAAAATATTTTATTTGCGACACCTTTGAAACAAACAAAGCATAAATATTTAGCATCACCATTGACACCAATATTGAGCCAATCAACATTGCTAACACACCATATGGATATAATATGTAAACGGAAAATATTATCATTAGATTTTCAACAATAACTATGTTTCTAATATTTCTAGTCCGATTATAAACTTTCAACAGCATCTGCATAAATCGGCTCAAAGCCTGAAACATGCCCAAAATCAACAATAATCTCAGATACGGCACCACGGGTAGCCATCGCTCTGCAAACAAAACATCAATTATTGGAAAACTTAATGCAAAGAACATCCCTATAAACGACATCATCACAAATAAAGCAACTCCATACATTGACAGCGCCGAGGTTCTCAACCTTTCTTCATCTGGCTCCTTTGTCAACAATGCATACGACGTAGTTGATATAGTTGATTCAAGAGCATACGTTGGCGAATGCTGCAATTTTTGAGCCTGTCCGAAATATCCTGTCTGAACCATTGAATAATATTTACCCAATATAAATCCATAAATATTTTGGGCAATTTGAGACGTCAGTACAGACAACATCAAATTCACACCAAAACGCCATAAATCCTTAAATGTATCAAGACTGAATTCAAATCTAACTTCCCATTTTGTAAATATCATCAAATACACCAATGCAAAGAATCTATATCCCACATACACGAATGCAATAGACCAATATCCAAACCCCAGATAACCCATTAAAATACCAGTCAAAACACCAGAAAACACTGCTAATAAATTTACTCGTGTTAATTTACTAAACTCCAAATTATATCGCAATTTGGTTTCTTGTGCAATTAACATTGAGCCCACTAAAGCTCCAACCCCAAAAAATCTCATTACCCCTTCAACTTCGGGCACCTCGAAATAATTAGCCATAAAAGGAGCCATGATATTAAAGAGCAGCAATAAAACAACACCCATTAATACATTGAACCAAAACAATGTATTAAAATCTTTTCTTTTAGCGTCCTTATAGCGCATAATCCCATCCGATAGACCACAATCAGTAAACACAAACACTATTGATGTAAATATCGACAATGCACTAACAATCCCGAAGTCTTTTTGAGTCACAAAATAGCTTAACACTATATTACCCACTAATGATATTACATTAGCACCAAATCGATCCAACGCAGTCCACAAAAAATATATTAATTTCACTACTTTTTCAATTTAATCCAACTTCATTATTACCTTTGTGCTACAAAGATAGTAAAAATATACAACCTAAAAAAATCACATTTAATT
>JAFOYQ010000077.1 GCA_017424575.1 Muribaculaceae bacterium | reverse complement strand
GTAAGAAAACCGTTGCTAACAAGAAGAAAGCTACTAAATAATAATAGAATATGGCAAAAAAGACAGTCGCAGCTAAGAAGAGAAACGTTAAAGTTGATGGCGCAGGCCAACTCCACGTTCACTCATCTTTCAACAACATCATTGTGTGCTTAGCCAACAGCGAAGGCCAAGTAATTTCATGGTCAAGCGCAGGTAAAATGGGATTCCGTGGTTCTAAAAAGAACACTCCTTATGCAGCTCAAATGGCTGCTCAAGATTGCGCTAAGGTCGCTTACGACCTCGGTCTCCGCAAGGTTAAAGCTTATGTTAAAGGTCCAGGTAACGGACGTGAGTCAGCAATCCGCACTATCCATGGTGCAGGTATCGAAGTAATCGAAATCATCGACGTTACTCCATTACCACACAACGGTTGCCGTCCTCCAAAACGTCGTCGTGTGTAATCTTTAATCAGTTTACTAACTTTGTCTCTTTTAGTGACATTATCTATTAATTAACTTTGAGATTGCCTCAGCGAGCTAAGAGTGAATAGACCATAATTTTCATCACCTCTCTATGGTCGCGGCTGCACTCTGGCTTAATGAAAATCTCTTAAAATTAGAATTCTTAAAAATGGCAAGATATACAGGACCTAAGTCCAAAATCGCTCGCAAATTTGGCGAACCTATCTTTGGTGAAGATAAAGTGCTCGCTAAGAAAAATTTCCCTCCGGGTCAGCACGGCGCCAACAAAAGAAGAAAAACTTCTGAATATGGTGTCCAACTTCGTGAGAAGCAAAAAGCGAAATACACTTACGGTGTACTTGAAAAACAATTCCGCAACCTCTTCGAAAAAGCATCACGCACTAAAGGGGTTAAAGGTGAAGTATTGCTTCAATTGCTCGAAGCTCGTCTTGACAACGTAGTATATCGTTTGGGTATCGCTCCAACTCGTGCTGCTGCACGTCAATTGGTGCTCCACCGTCACATCGTGGTTAATGGCTCGGTAGTTAACATCGCTTCTTACTCAGTTAAACCTGGTGACGTAGTAGGTGTTCGTGAAAAAGCTAAATCACTTGAAGTGATTGCTGATGCTCTCGCTGGTTTCAACCACAGCAAATATCCTTGGATTGAATGGGACGAAGCTACTAAATCAGGTAAATTCCTCCACGTTCCTGCTCGTGAAGATATTCCAGAGAACATCAAAGAACAATTGATCGTCGAGTTGTATTCTAAATAATAATTAAAAATTAAGATCCATGGCTATATTAGCATTCCAAAAACCTGACAAGATCCTTATGTTGGAAGCCGATAACTTCTACGGCAAGTTTGAGTTCAAACCATTGGAACCTGGCTATGGTATCACTGTGGGTAACGCATTGCGTCGCGTATTGCTTTCTTCATTGGAAGGTTTTGCGATTTCATCAATTCGCATTGATGGTGTTAAACACGAATTTGATACTATTCCTGGTGTAAAAGAAGATGTTACTAACATTATTCTTAACCTCAAAAAGGTTGACCTCAAACAAGTAGTTGAAGATACCGACTTTGAAAAGGCTACTATTTCAGTGTCAGGACAGGAGGTGTTCACAGCCGGTGACATCAGCAAGGCTCTTTCGGGTTTTGAAGTTCTTAACCCTGAGTTGGTGATTTGTCATTTGGATCCCAGCGCAAGTTTCAATCTCGAATTGACTATTAATAAGGGCCGTGGTTGGGTGCCTGCAGAGGAAAATCAAGTATCTGCTGAAGATGTTAACGTCCTCGCAATCGACTCAATTTACACTCCTATTAAGAACGTAAAATATTCAATTGAAAACTTCCGCGTAGACCAGAAAACCGACTACGACAAACTCATTATTGAAATCACTACCAACGGTTCAATCCTTCCTAAAGATGCTCTTAAGGAAGCCGCGAAAATTCTTATCTACCACTTCATGCTCTTCTCTGATGAAAAGATTACTCTTGAAACCAGCGATAGCAATGGTAACGAAGAATTTGATGAAGAAGTGCTTCACATGCGTCAATTGCTCAAATCTAAGTTGGTTGACATGGACCTCTCAGTTCGTGCACTTAACTGCTTGAAGAGCGCTGAAGTAGAAACACTTGGTGAACTCGTAGTATTCAATAAAACCGATCTTTTGAAATTCCGCAACTTTGGTAAAAAGTCTCTTACTGAGCTTGATGAACTTCTCGCTAACTTGAACCTTTCGTTCGGAATGGATATTTCAAAGTATAAATTAGATAAAGAGTAATAAACGATGAGACATAATAAAAAATTCAATCACTTAAGCCGCACCAAAGCTCACCGTGACGCTTTGCTCGCTAATATGACGATTGCTCTCATCCTTCGCAAACGTATTTTCACTACACTTGCAAAGGCTAAAGCTCTTCGCGTGTACGCAGAGCCATTAATCAATCGTGCTAAAAATGACACTATGGCTAACCGCCGTCTCGTGTTCAGCTATCTTCAAAACAAAGAAGCTGTTACTGAACTTTTCCGTGAAGTAGCACAAAAGATCGCTGATCGTCCAGGTGGTTACACTCGTATCCTCAAAACAGGTAACCGTCTTGGTGACAACGCTAAGACTTGTTTCATTGAGCTCGTTGACTACAACGAAAACATGCTCAAAGAAAAATCAGCTAAAAAAGCACCTCGCACACGTCGTTCACGTAAGAGCGCTGCTCCTGTTGCTGAAGCACCTGTTGCAGAAACTCCTGCTACTGAAGCAGCTGAATAATTCAGCGTTTGCTAAAGATACTTTAAAAGGTCGTGTTTTTGAAACACGACCTTTTAATTTTTTGTTTCAACCATTTGATATCACAATATTTGGTTTTTATGGTGTTGCTGGTCAGGAAAATTATCCATGGTGAAATCGGATTGATTGTAAAGCGCAAATTTGAATCATTATGGTGTGGTATTTTGAATGATTTTTAGTAATAAAACATCGTTATTGGCCATTTAAGTTGATAAAACCCTTGTAAACGGTTGAAAATGACAAACTTTGAATCGCTCAAATCAAAGAAATGTGAAATATATGATTTACGATAGCCTTTGTGGAAATTTTGCGTAAATTTTTTATAATCTCGTGAAAACTTAATCTATTTTATATCAACATATATGAATATTTTTTGTATCTTTGCACTTGATTTATTAGGACTATAAATTACAAATACAATATTTTACTAAATCTTTAAGGTAAAGAACATTATGAAAATTGAAAAAATCATTGGTCGTGAAGTTCTTGATTCACGCGGTAACCCTACAGTTGAAGTTGATGTAATCCTCGAATCAGGTGCATTTGGTCGTGCTTCTGTTCCTTCTGGCGCATCTACAGGTGTAAACGAAGCTCTTGAACTTCGTGATGGTGACAAAGGTCGTTACATGGGTAAAGGTGTAGAAAAAGCAGTTGCTAACGTTAATGGTGCAATCGCTGAAGCTCTCGTTGGTATGAGCGCACTTGATCAAATCGCTATCGACGAAAAAATGCTCGAAGTAGATGGTACTGAAACAAAATCTAACCTCGGTGCAAACGCTATCCTCGGTGTATCTCTTGCTGTAGCTAAAGCTGCTGCTGACTATCTTGGTCTTCCACTTTACAAATATATCGGTGGTTGCAACTCATACGCACTCCCAGTGCCTATGATGAACATCATCAACGGTGGTGCTCACTCTGATGCTCCTATCGCATTCCAAGAATTTATGATTCGTCCTATCGGTGCTTGCTGCTTCAAAGAAGGTATCCGCATGGGTACTGAAGTATTCCACAACCTCAAGAAAGTGCTCCACGATCGCAACCTTTCTACAGCAGTAGGTGATGAAGGTGGTTTCGCTCCTGCTCTTGATGGTACTGAAGATGCTCTTAATGTAATCATGCAAGCTATCGAAAAGGCTGGTTATGTTCCTGGTAAAGACATCACAATTGGTCTTGACTGCGCTTCTTCTGAATTCTACAAAGAAGGTATCTATGACTATACTTGGAAAGAAGGTGATAAAGGTGCAAAACGCAACTCACAAGAACAAGCTGAATACCTCAAAACTCTCGTTGAAAACTATCCTATCGACTCAATCGAAGATGGTATGGCTGAAGGCGACTGGGAAGGTTGGAAAATCCTTACTGACCTCATCGGTGACCGTTGTCAACTCGTAGGTGACGACTTGTTCGTAACTAACGTTAAATATCTCCAAAAAGGTATTGAACTCGGTTGTGCTAACTCAATCCTCGTAAAAGTTAACCAAATCGGTTCACTTACTGAAACTCTTCGCGCTGTAGAACTCGCACAACGCAATGGTTACACTGCAGTTATCTCTCACCGTTCAGGTGAAACTGAAGATGCTACTATCGCTGACATCGCAGTTGCTACTAATGCAGGTCAAATCAAAACTGGTTCTGCAAGCCGCTCTGACCGTATGGCTAAATATAACCAACTTCTTCGCATCCAAGAAGAACTCGGTGCAAATGCAGCTTATGGTTATGGCAAACGCACTAAAATGGCTTAATCTTCGATTAAACGTCATATAAAATGCGAGGCGTTCTCACATGAGAACGCCTCGTTTTGTTTTATATAGGTTGTGGAGTTTTTTTATGATGAAGATTGTGTAGCGGTTAATGTTTTAGTCTAATAACTCTTATGCCGATGAGAGACTTGTTCTCTTGTAGATATTTGTGAAGGGGTAGTGGGTCAATTATAACTTTCATCTCTTTCATTGATGCGTGCATAAGGTGTGGCACACCATCGACTATTGTTATTAGTCCCATGTGACTCACGTCGAGTCCCTTGGTGTTTGTACAAAGGGCAATGATATCCCCCTCACGAAGGTGCTTTCTGACCGATTTGTTGCGCAATGATGATGTTTTGATGTATGGGAATCTGTGGTTGTGGTAGCCAATTTCGATTCTTTTCATTTTTTCAAATTCAACCGAGTCGGCAAGAGCCTTGTAACTTTTACGATGTGAAGTCATGAAATCAATAGTCTTAATCTTGTGGCTTGCATCAGGAATTTCGCCTGAAACCTCGGTGATGTTACCACGATATTGGTTGTCGGTAATCCAGTCGCTGATATAATGGAGGCGAGAGGTATATCCGTCAAGATTTCCATCGCGATATCTTATTTGTTCGAGATTTCGCACATAGTCACGCCACGAAGTGCGCCCTTCGCCTACTGTATATGCCATAGCGATGACTGTTTCAACAAAAGTGGTACAGTCAAGTTGGTCAATGTTTACGGTCAGCATCTCAGAGTCACCTTCAAGAGTGTGAGCAACGTATGGCAATCCTAAAAACTTCTTTGCAATAAAACTTATTCGCTGATTTGGAGTATTGAGGTCTTGAGCATAGGTTTCTTTGAGGATTTCGGTGATTTTAGTAGTGTCTGATGCCTCGTTGTAGAATTTAATCTCGTCAAGAGTGATGCCATTGGCGCTTATAAATGGTATTATATATAATAATAGGTGTAAAAATGTTCGCTTCATTTTTTTTGAAATATTGGGGTTAGTGGTGCAAAGGTAAAAATTTTTTTGCGAAAAATCACAATTTTAACGTATGATGGAGTTTGTTGAAAAAAGGTGGAGATTGAGGGGTGGAGAGTGTGGTTTCAATAGTTTGTATAGAAAAACATGTTTTATAACATAAAATTTTTTAGTGGTTAAAATTGTGATGAGTAGATATTTAGGTTAAAAACGGGCAAAAAACGCTAAAAAATAGTTGTAAAAATATTTGGTGGAATGGTGAAAAGTGTCTACCTTTGCACTCGCTTTTGAGAAGCAATGCAGGGCAGAGGCTCGGGCTGAAACAAAATTGAGATTTTGAAATAAAAAAATAAAAAAAATCTGCGAAAAATTTTGTGGAATTAAAAATTTGCCTTAACTTTGCACTCGCTTTGCGAAAAAACAAGAAGCAGACGAACATTGAAATAATTACAATAGACAAG
>JAFOYQ010000076.1 GCA_017424575.1 Muribaculaceae bacterium | reverse complement strand
ATTGTCGACTTCATCGTAAGAAGTGCCTGCAAATGAGATTTCTAATTCTTTGTCTTCTTCACTTAAAACACTGAAATAGGCATTGTTGTAATTAAACTTGTTGAGAACTGAAATTTGACACGATGCAGTCATAGGTGTTTGCCCCGAAATAGTAGCCGTCGCAGTGATTGTTGCATTGCCAGCGCCTGTTGCTGTTACAAGCCCCTTACTGTCAACTGTAGCAACCGATGTATTGCTTGATGTCCATGAAATAGTTGCTGATTCAGATGCAGGAGTTACATTTGCTGTGAGTTGTGTAGTCCCGTTGCGATATAAGCGTTGAGATATAGAGTTGAGGGTTACAACTACACCATATGAAAAGTTTGTAAATGAGTTCCAGCCTGTAGCATTTTTATATTTGTCGAGAGCGTTGGCTGAAGGCAGTTTTACAGTCGCACTTTCAATGCCTCTAAATGCATTAGCATGAGCAGTTGGAGGGGTTTCGTTGAGTGTAACGATGAGAGTTAATCCTGTGCTGGTAAATGCATCTTCTCCAATCTCAGTAACGCTTGCAGGAAGTGTGATTTGAGTGAGAGCTTTAGCTTTAAGGAAAGCCTCTTTTTTGATTGTCTTCACTCCATTACCAAGTGTAACTGATGTCAACCCGTTACAAGTAGCAAATGCGCCTACACCAATAGAGGTAACGCAATTGGGAATTGTTATTGCTGTCACTTTGCTTGCGCCAGTAACAGCAGAATCACCGATAGCCGTTACATTATATTCAGTTCCGTTATATGTAACCTTTTCGGGAATTACGATATCGCCTGAATAGTTGAGCCAGTTTTGGTAGATATAATCATTATCATTGAGTTGCCCGAAATAGGTAACCTCTACAGTTTTGTCAGCTTCGTTAGTGACATTGTAAGGAATGCCTCCCGATAAGAAATCGTAGGCCATTGCAGGGCAACTGCATAGAATAATCGCAATTACCGCCAGCGTTGATTGTAGTAAATTCTTTTTCATTCTTAAAAGTTTTTTATTGGTTTTGTAATTAATATCTGAAATATAAAATGCTACCTTTTGACACTTAATATATTGTGTCTTATATGGTAGCATAAGTTTTTAATGTGTCAAAAATTGATACATTAGGTGTTGCAATCTCCCCTCCATGATATAATGCTATAGCTAAATTTGACATTTCGTAATATTCTTATCTTTAAAGATGAATGCAAATTTAACGATATCGATATTATAATCAACATTCATTTAGTTAATAAAACTTAATGGAATAAAGGGAAAAATAGAGTTGGAAGATGCTATAGCTTATTCCATCTTTGAGATTTTGCCAGTAGGAGAAATATTGAGGCGAGTGTCGGGAAAGTCGATTTTTGAAAGTCGGTCAATTTCGTTGGCTGCGCCATGTTTGGGGTCAAGAATAGGACCTTTTCCTTTGCGTTGAATAAAACTGTGAATTTTGCCCGATAGGAATTCTCCTTTTTCGTTGACAGAGACATCGAGCAATGGAGCATAACCAAATGGTATTGCATTGTTCATCCCTTTGGGTGTGCAGAAGTTGCCTAGACTATATGCGATAATGCGGTCTTTATAAATTTCCATAGCACGAACCACATGAGGGCTATGACCGAAAATTACATCGCCACCAGCATCAACACACATCCGAGCAAATTTATATACATCACCACGACTCAATCCATTATTGAAGATTTCGCGTCGTTTGGGCACATGGCGAGCGCCTGTGCCTTCGCAACCGCCATGGAATGATACCACTACGATATCGGCAACTTTGTCGGCAGCGCGAACTACAGAGTCGGCACTCGCAAGATCGTCGAGGTGATATGCACCAGGGCTTGTGCTGAATGCACAAAGGGCATATTTTAATCCATCTTTTTCTATTATAGTGTAGCCAGCCTCTCTTTTTACGCCTGAATATGGCATTTTGACGTGTTTGAGTGTTGCGATTGTCGAATCAACTCCCATGCCATGGAAGTCGTTGGCGTGATTGTTGGTAATAACCATTGCTGTAAATCCTGCGTCAACAAGATGTTGTGCATATCGTTGAGGCATCATGAAGTTTACTGCCGAGAAGGTGTTTTTCATCTTTTGCGATTGAGGAGTGCGATCGAGTAATACTCCTTCAAGATTTCCTACGATGAAATCACCTTGCGCAATGATTGGTTTTACGCTATCAAAAAGTGATTTGCCATCATCGTCAGTCATATAACGATTGTCCCATGGACATTGTGAACCCATCATAATGTCACCCATCATCATCACTCTCGCCGATGAAGGTTTCTGTGGGGTGACAACAGAGTCAATGGTTGGGGTATCGATTGGTGCGTTTTTGTCGGCTTTTGTGCCACAACTAAAGGCAGATAGTAAAACTACTGCGCAAGAGATGTGAGCGATAATTGTTTTCATATAGAGGTTGTTGTCGTTGTTAGAATTTTTGCATGTCAACGAGGCGTTTGTAGTAGCCGTTGAGTGCGAGAAGTTCGTCGTGAGTGCCTCGTTCAACAATGCGACCTTCGTGCATTACACATATCATGTCGGCATTCTTGATTGTTGATAAACGGTGTGCAATAACAAGCGTAGTGCGGTCTTTCATTAAGTGGTCGAGGGCTTGTTGCACGAGTTTTTCGCTCTCAGAGTCAAGTGCCGATGTCGCTTCATCGAGAATCAAAATAGGAGGGTTCTTGAGAATTGCGCGAGCAATAGAGATGCGTTGGCGTTGACCTCCCGAAAGTTTGCATCCGCGGTCGCCGATATTGGTTTCGTAACCATTTTCGGTTTCCATTATGAAATCATGTGCATTGGCAATGCGTGCAGCTTCTTCAACTTGCTCCATTGTGGCATTTTTCACCCCAAATGTTATATTGTTGTAGAAGGTGTCGTTAAATAGAATAGCCTCTTGGTTTACATTGCCCATTGTAGCACGTAGGTCAACGACTTTGAGGTCTTTAATGTTGATGCCGTCAACGAGAATTTCGCCACTATCTACATCGTAGAAACGGGGTAAGAGATCGGCCATCGTTGATTTGCCCGAGCCCGATTGTCCTACTAATGCTACAGTTGCGCCAGCAGGAATGTCGAGATCTACGTTGTGGATTACAGGAGTGCTTCCATAGCTAAATGTTACGCCACGATATTTAATGTCGCCTTTGAGGTTGTTGATAGTTTTAGGCGATTGGGGGTCTTTAATGGGATTTTCGCTACTGAGAATCTTGTCAACACGTTCCATTGATGCAAGGCCTTTTTGAATTGCATACATCGCTTTTGAAAGGTCTTTTGCAGGGTTAATGATACTGTAGAAGATTACCATATAATATATGAATCCAGCAGCATTGATGTCGGAATATCCACCGAGGATCAAAGTGCCACCAAACCACAATACAATTGCAATGGCTGTAGTGCCAAGGAGTTCACTCATGGGGTGAGCCAATGATTGACGACGTGATACGCTTTTTGATATATTATAGAATTTTTGTGTGCCACTATGAAAGCGATTTTTTACCTTATCTTCGGCATTGAAAGCCTTGATAATGCGAAGCCCGCCGAGGGTTTCTTCAAGATATGACATGATAAGCCCTACTTGATTTTGCCCTTCAAGAGATTTACGCTTAAGACGTTTACCCACCGTGCCCATGATATATCCTGCGATAGGGAGTAATACGAGAACGAATAAAGTTAATTGCCATGATACTGTAATCATCATCACCAAGCACACAATAATCATCACAGGATTTTTGAACATCATATCGAGCGAAGCCATAATCGACCCCTCAACTTCGGTAACATCACCACTCATGCGAGCAATCACGTCGCCTTTGCGCTCAGATGTGAAGAATGCAATGGGAAGTGAAACGATTTTGTCGTAAACGCAGTTGCGCAAATCGCGCACAATGCCTGAACGCAATGGAATGATGAAATAAGAACTGAGATAGGTTGCTCCAGTTTTGAGCAAAGTCATAAATACCAATGCCACGGCAAGCATGGCAAGAGTGAACGATGGCCCATGTTGAGCCAAAATCTCTTGCGTGTAATAGTAGAAATTGTTTACGATTACATCTTTTGCGCTCCCTTCGCTCCAAGGGATAAAGGTATAAACCTCTTGCTTGATTTCAAACAACATTTCCAATATAGGAACGATGATAGCAAACGAAAAAAGAGTCAAGAATGCTGCCAAAATATTGAAAATAATATTTAGTGCAACATACTTTTTATATGGCGCAACAAAGCGTTTTAGTATCAACAAAAAATCTTTCATGCCACAAAGTTAAGTCTTTTTCTTGTATTTTAATGTAACAATTGGCATAAACGGATACTAAATAGGAATTTGTTGAAAAAAATAGTGCTAAATTTTGATAAATAGTTGCCGTGATAACAAATAAATTAATTAAATTTGCATTGTTATATTGTCCAATTGTGGATTATTGAAAAATAAATTATATAAATCGATTTATAAATAAAAGAATTATGTCTAAAGTTACAGTTGTAGGCGCTGGTAATGTAGGCGCAACTTGTGCAAATGTATTGGTAACAACAGGTGTTGCTGATGAAGTAGTTTTGATTGACATCAAAGAAGGTCTTTCAGAAGGTAAATCAATGGATATCATGCAAACAGCAAATATCCTCAACCTTAACACTCGTCTCACTGGTGTTACTAACGATTATGAAAAAACTGCTGGTAGCGATGTAGTTGTTATCACTTCAGGTATTCCTCGTAAACCAGGTATGACTCGTGAAGAGCTTATCGGTGTTAACGCTGGTATCGTAAAGTCAGTTACTGACAACGTATTGAAATACTCTCCAAATGCAGTAATCGTGTGTGTATCTAACCCAATGGATACAATGACTTACCTCATCCACAAAACAAGCGGTCTTCCTAAAAACCGTATCATCGGTATGGGTGGTGCTCTTGATAGCGCTCGTTTCAAATTCTATTTGAGCCAAGCTCTCAATGCTAATCCTAACGAAATCGAAGGTATGGTAATCGGTGGTCACGGTGATACTACTATGATTCCTTTGACTCGCT
>JAFOYQ010000075.1 GCA_017424575.1 Muribaculaceae bacterium | reverse complement strand
CTCAAAAACAGTTGGTAAACACTCTTCTTGACGAAATAGAGAATAAAAATTAATAAACGCAATGAACGAAGGTCTTATTCCACGCCGATATGCTAAAGCCCTTTACAAGTATGCTATTGAAAAGGGACAGGATAAACCTATGTATGGATTGATGCAGCATCTATGTGATGCGTTTGCAGCCGATGCAACACTCCAAGAGGTTATGGGCAATCCTTTCATCGCAGCCGATGATAAGGTGAAATTGCTTAATATTGCTTCGGGAGCTGATGACTCGCAAACCTGTTTTGCTGATTTCTTAAAGTTGTTGGTGGCAAATAAGCGCATTTCATCAGCACGTTCAATTGCTTTAGCTTATCAAGCAATATATCGTAAGGCCAACAATATCTATTTGGTAGAGGTCGTGTCGGCTTCACCAATGGATAGTGCCGACGAAGCTCGACTAAAGAAACTCATAGAGGGTCACCTTAATGGTGGAACAATGGAATTTAGCCAACGAGTTGATGAGCAACTCATAGGTGGATTTGTTGTGAATATTGACTCAGAGCGTCTTGATGCGTCGGTGCAAAATGAATTGAAACAACTGCGTTTGAATCTTCTTAGAAAATAATTTGTGATGATTAATCCCAGCGAAATATCAGAAGTATTAAAACAACAACTTCAAAATGTAAACTCAAAAGTTTCGTTTGAAGAGGTTGGTACAGTCCTTGAGGTAGGTGACGGTGTTGCCCACGTGTTTGGACTTGACAATGTGTGCGCCAACGAACTCGTAGAGTTTGAAAATGGTGTGAAAGGCGTTGCTCTTAACCTTGAAGAGAGCAATGTGGGTGTTATTTTGCTCAATGATGTTAATAAAGTAACCGAAAACATGACAGTGAAACGCACAGGTAAGATTGCGTCTATTCCTGTGGGCGAAGGATTGTTTGGCCGTGTTATTAATGTATTGGGTGAGCCTATCGATGGTCGTGGACCAATAGATGGTGACTTGATTGACCTCCCACTCGAACGCAAAGCACCTGGTGTAATCTTCCGTCAACCAGTAAAGCAACCATTGCAAACCGGTATCAAGGCAATTGACTCAATGGTGCCCATAGGTCGTGGACAACGTGAGCTTATCATTGGCGACCGCCAAATTGGTAAGACTGCGATTGCTATCGACACTATCATTAATCAACGCAAGAGCTTTGAAGAAGGGAAACCAGTATATTGTATCTATGTAGCAATCGGTCAAAAAGCATCGTCAATCGCTGCAACAGTAGAGACTTTGCGCCAAAATGGGGCATTGGATTATACTGTAGTCGTTGCGGCTTCGGCTTCAGACTCGGCTGCAATGAGATATTACTCACCATTTGCTGGTGTAGCAATCGGTGAATATATTCGCGATACAGGTCGTGATGCGCTTATCGTGTATGATGACTTGTCGAAACAAGCTGTGGCTTATCGCGAAATTTCTTTGATTTTGAAACGTCCTTCAGGTCGTGAAGCATATCCTGGTGATATCTTCTACCTCCACTCTCGTTTGCTCGAGCGTGCAGCGAAGATTATCGATAACCAAGAGGTGGCTTCAAACATGAATGACCTTCCTGAGGTGCTTAAACCAATGGTGAAGGGTGGTGGTTCGCTCACTGCACTTCCTGTGATTGAAACTCAAGCAGGTGACGTTTCGGCATATATTCCAACTAACGTAATTTCAATTACCGACGGTCAAATCTTCCTTGAAACAGCATTGTTTAACCGTGGTATCCGTCCTGCAATTAACGTAGGTCTTTCGGTATCACGTGTGGGTGGTAGTGCTCAAATTAAGTCAATGAAGAAAGTGGCTGGTACATTGAAAATTGACCAAGCTCAATTCCGCGAACTTGAATCGTTTACTAAATTTGGTGGCGATATTGACCCTGTAACTGCTCGTGTGATTGATAAAGGTCGTAAGAATGAACGCTTACTCATCCAACCTCAATATCGTCCAATGTTGGTAGAAGAAGAGGTTGCAGTAATATATTGTGGTGTAAAAGGTTTGCTTCAAAATGTGCCTATGGATAAAGTGGCAGAATTTGAAAAACAATTTATTCAAATGCTTCATGCAAAACATCAAGCCGATGTGCTTGACAAGATTCGTGAAGGTCAACTTACCGAAGAAATTGAAGCAAAAATCACTGCAGTGGCTAACGAAATAGCAAGCCGTTATTAATAAAGAAAGGTAAATGGCAACGTTAAGAGAACTAAAAGGAAGAATTGGCTCGGTAGCTTCTTCAGAAAAGATTACTGGAGCGATGAAGATGATTTCTTCGGCAAAGATGCACAAGGCTGAACAAGCGTTGCGTCGTCAATTGCCGTTTCGTAATCAAATAGAGACTATCATCGCCAATCTATTGAGTGCCGATGCCCAATTTTCTTCTCCATTAATCGAAGCTCGCGATGTGAAGCATGTGAGCATCGTGGTTTTTGGTTCAGACGATGGTCTATGCGGAGCCTATAATGTAAATATCTTCAAGCAGTTGCTTGAACGAGTACAATATTATCGTTCAACTTATGGCGATGATGTGAACATTCGTATTATTCCAGTGGGAACAAAGATGCTCAAAGCGACTAATAAGATTGCTCACTCAACAGTAAAAGTTGAATCGGTAGAGGGTGTAAACTCAAAGACAGAGGCTGATGGAGTAAAAGCGTTTATGGCGCAATTGCAACAACAGTTTCTTGGTGGCGAAACCGACTTGGTTGATGTGCTTTATATGAATTTCCAAAGTATGAGTCGTCAACGTCCACGATTTGAGCAAATTTTGCCAGTAGTGCAAGAGTCGTTTGCTGCAAATAGCGATGCTGTGGCATCATCACGCCCTTACTTATTTGAGCCCGATGTAAATCAAATCTTTTCATCGGTATTGCCATTGTTCTTGTTGTCAACAATGCAAGAGATATTTACTGAAAATAGAGCTTCTGAGCAAGCTGCGCGTGTAATGGCAATGCAAAGTGCCAACGATAATGCGAAGAAATTGCTCGACCAATTAAGATTAGAGTATAATAAGCTCCGTCAACAAAGCATCACTAATGAATTGCTTGATATTGTGGGCGGACAGGTGAGATAATGAAAATAATAATAACTTAATAATATAGATTTAGACTAAATTCTATGGGTAGTGTAAAAGATTATTTTTCATCGTTAGGTGCGGGATTGGCAAGCCTTGTAAAGGGTATGCAAATCACCGGTAAAGAATTTGTTACACCTAAGATTACTGAAAAATACCCCGAAGATCGTGAGACTGTAAAGGTCCCCGAGCGTTTCCGCGCGATTTTGGAACTCAAATATGATGCTGAGGGTAACCACAAATGTATCGCGTGTGGAATTTGTGAGCGCAATTGTCCAAATGGTACAATTACTCTTACAAGCAAAATGGTGGATACCTGGGACGGAAAGAAAAAACGCAAGTTGGATAAGTATATCTACGACTTGGGTAGCTGTACTTTCTGCCAATTGTGTGTAACTTCTTGTCCTCAAGATGCGTTGGAGTTCTCTAACGATTTTGAACAAGCAGTATTTACTCGTGATAAACTTGTAAAACAACTCAATTATCTCCCCGAAAAAGAGGAACCAGCTCCAACTCCAGAACAAATTGCAAAAGCTGCTGCTGAGCGTGAAGCAAAAATCGCTGCTGCTAAGGCTGCTGCCGCTGCAAAGAAAGCCGCTGCTGCAAAAACTGAAGGTGAAGTTGCTGATGCTCCAAAAGCTGAAGAGGCTCCTAAATCAACTGAAGAAAAATAAAAAATTAATAATAATATATGGAATCAGTAGGAAGTATCATTATTTTAGGCATAATCGTGTTGTCGATTGTTGTCTTCTCGGTACTTACTGTCACTTCACGCAAAATTTTGCGTTCGGCAACCTACTTGCTATTCACGCTTTTTGCTACTGCAATGATTTATTTCCAACTCGATTATGAGTTTTTGGGTGCAGTGCAAATCGCAGTATATGCAGGTGGTATTGTCGTGTTGTTTGTCTTCTCAATTTTGTTGACAAGCCATCCAGGTGACAATAGTACAAAACTTACTTCAAAGAAACATGTTCTCGGATTCATCGCAGCCGGAGCAACACTTTTGGTTGCAGGTTATGCATTGGTGAGCCGTTGCGCTGACTTGTTCAAAACACTCCCAGCAATGGAAGCAATTACAATGGACAAACTCGGTGAAAACTTGATGGGAACAGGTGCAGGTCAATATCTCTTGCCCTTTGAAGCAATCAGTGTGTTATTACTCGCATGTATAATTGGTGGCATCGTTGTCGCTCGTAAAAGGTAATCGATTATGGAACTTACGATGTTATGTTATATAATCCCCAGCTTAATAATGTTTTGCTGTGGTGTGTATGGGTTCATCACTCGTCGAAATATGATTGCAATCTTGATTTCGCTCGAACTCATGCTTAATGCTGTAGATATTAACTTTGTTGTCTTTAACCGATTCTTGTATCCTGAAGCGATGGAGGGTATGTTCTTCACACTCTTTGCTATTGCAATTGCTGCAGCTGAAACTGCATTGGCAATCGCAATCATCATCAACCTTTTCCGTGTGGCTAAGAACATCGATGTTGAAGACGTTAACGATATGAAATTTTAAGCACTATGGATATTACAATGCCTTTAATGATTTTAGTTATTCCCTTGTGCATGTTCCTCGTGTTGGGACTCTTTGGGAATAAGATGAGCCACAAGGTTGCTGGTTGGCTCGGCACATTGGGTATGGGTACAGCTTTAGTGCTTGCTTATACCACTGCATTCAACTATTTCTTTAGTGGTAGCGAATTGTTTGTAAACGCTGCTGGTGAAAGATTGCAATATGCAGTATTTGACTATACATGGTTGGAATTTACCGAAAACTTAGTAATCAAACTTGGTTTCCTTCTTGATCCAATTTCGGCTATGATGCTTGTGGTTATTACCACTATCTCATTTATGGTGCATCTTTATAGCCTTGGTTATATGCATGGTGAAAAGGGTTTCCAACGTTACTATGCGTTCCTTTCATTGTTTAGTTTCTCAATGTTGGGATTGGTTGTTGCTACTAACATCTTCCAAATGTATATCTTCTGGGAGCTTGTGGGTGCATCATCATATCTCTTGATTGGATTCTACTACACAAAACCATCGGCAGTATCGGCTTCAAAGAAAGCGTTTATCGTTACTCGTTTTGCCGACTTCGGTTTCTTGATTGGTATCCTCATCCTCTCATTCTATAGTTCAACATTTGATTTTGTTACTATGACATCTAATCCTGAAAGCGTATTTGCTTCAACTCAAGGTGCGATGTTTATGGGTGGCTCGGTGTTGACATGGGGCTTGGTACTCATCTTTATGGGTGGTATGGGTAAATCGGCTATGATGCCACTTCACATTTGGTTGCCCGATGCGATGGAAGGTCCAACACCAGTGTCGGCTCTTATCCACGCGGCTACAATGGTTGTTGCAGGTGTGTTCTTGGTGGCTCGTATGTTCCCAGTTTATATCTGTCAAGAATCAGCGTCAGCGTTGGAAATTATAACCGTAGTGGGTGCATTGACTGCTCTCTATGCAGCAATCGTGGCTTGTACACAAATTGACATTAAACGCGTGCTTGCGTTCTCAACTATTTCGCAAATCGCGTTTATGGTTGTGTCACTCGGTGTTGCTCGTCCTGAATTCCATGAAGGTCTTGGTTATATGGCATCAATGTTCCACTTGTTTACTCACGCAATGTTCAAGGCTCTCTTGTTCTTGGGTGCAGGTGCATTGATTCACGCAGTTCACTCTAACGATTACACATCAATGGGTGGTCTTCGTAAATATATGCCTATTACACACATCACATTCCTTATTGGCTGTCTTGCAATCGCAGGTATTCCTCCATTTGCAGGTTTCTTCTCTAAAGATGAAATCCTCACTGCAGCATTCAACAATAGCCCAATGTGGGGTATATGGATGACAGCTGTGGCTGGTTTGACTGCATTCTATATGTTCCGTCTTTACTATCGTATTTTCTGGTGGAATAATCCTGATTATGGTCACCATACTCCACACGATGGACCTTGGACAATGTCATTGCCATTGATTATCCTTGCAACTATCTCATGTGTTGCTGGTTTTATTCCTTTTGGTGAATTTGTAACTTGGAATCGTGAAACATATCACATTCACCTTGACTGGACTGTAGCAACAACAAGCATCGTAGTTGCAGTGTGTGCTATCGCTCTTGCAACAGTGATGTATCGCAAAGAAAATACAATCCCAACAAAGATGAAAAACGCTATGAAGGGCTTGTGGACTGCTGCTTACAATCGTTTCTACTTCGACGAACTTTATATCTTCATCACTCACAAGATTATCTTTAACCTCGTGAGCCGTCCTATCGCATGGTTTGACCGTCACATCATCGACGGCACAATGGATAGTTTTGCAACTATGACCAACTATGCGTCAGAAAAGATTAAAGGACTCCAATCAGGAAGTGTACAACAATATGTATGGGTTTATCTCCTCGGTGCATTATTGCTCGCAGGTGTAATGATTGTGTGTGTGATTTAATAACAATGGTGCAAATCTAAAATATAGAAAATTATGTTATTCGGATTAAATATATTATTATATTTCGTGATAATTCCGGTGCTTATGTTGCTCGGATTATTCCTCTGCCAAAAGGATAATATGAAGCATATCCGCACCGTTGCTGTTGTAGGTTCTACTATATTGTTGGCCCTTTCGGTTTACCTCTTGGTAGATTACCTCGCACTTCGTGCTGCTGGTGAAACTGCACAAATGCTTTACACTGACTCTTGGAGCTGGTTTGGTCCACTTAACATCAATCTTGCTATTGGTGTTGATGGTATCTCAGTTGCAATGATTTTGCTTTCAGCAATTATTGTGTTTGCAGGTTCATTTGCTTCATGGAAAATTAATCCTCTACCAAAGGATTTCTTCTTGTGGTTGATTTTGTTGTCAACTGGTGTGTTTGGGTTCTTTATCTCAATCGACTTGTTCACAATGTTCATGTTTTACGAAGTTGCTCTTATCCCTATGTACCTTCTTATCGGTCTTTGGGGTACAGGTCGCAAAGAGTATTCAGCAATGAAACTTACATTGATGTTGATGGGTGGTTCGGCATTCTTGATGCTTGGTCTCATCGGTATCTATTTCCATTCAGCAGCTGAAGGAGGTCAACTTACATGGAACATCGTTGAAATTGCTCAAAATCATGCAATTCCTCATAACTGGCAATTGTTCTTATTCCCAATGACATTCGTTGGTTTCGGTGTGCTTGGTGCTATGTTCCCATTCCACACATGGAGTCCCGACGGTCACGCATCAGCGCCAACTGCTGTGTCAATGCTTCACGCAGGTGTGTTGATGAAACTTGGGGGTTATGGTTGCTTCCGCGTGTCAATGTATCTCATGCCCGAAGCTGCTAACGAACTTGCTTGGATTTTCTTGATTCTTACAGGTATCTCGGTTGTATATGGTGCATTTAGCGCATGTGTTCAAACCGACCTTAAGTATATCAATGCTTATTCATCAGTGAGCCACTGTGGTCTTGTGTTGTTTGCAATCTTGATGCTCAACACTACTGCAATGACAGGTGCTATCATGCAAATGCTTTCTCACGGTTTGATGACAGCATTGTTCTTCGCCCTCATCGGTATGATTTATGGCCGTACTCACACTCGCGATATCCGTGAGATGGGTGGTTTGATGAAAATTATGCCTTTCTTGGCTGTATGTTATGTAATAGCAGGTATGGCATCACTCGGTCTTCCAGGTTTGAGTGGTTTCGTAGCAGAGATGACAATCTTCGTTGGTTCATTCCAACACACCGATGTATTCCATCGCGTGTTTACTATCGTAGCTTGCTGCTCAATCGTAATCACTGCTGTGTATATCCTTCGTGTTGTGGGCAAGTTGCTCTTTGGTCCAGTTCAAGACGAGCATCACTTGCAATTGACCGACGCTACATGGTGGGAACGCTTCTCAGCAATTACTCTCATCGTGTGTGTGGCTGCAATCGGTTGCTTCCCTAACTTCTTTAGCGACTTGATTAAGTTCACATTTAATCCAGAGTTCTTTACAGTATTAGGTTTTATTAATTAAAGATAAATAGAAATGGATTACTCACAATTTTTAGCAATGAAGCAAGAAATAGGATTGTTAGTCATATTTCTATTAGTCTTCTTTTATGACACCTTTATGCCTAAAAAGTCACAAAACTGGCTTGCAGGCGTAACAACAGTATTGT
>JAFOYQ010000074.1 GCA_017424575.1 Muribaculaceae bacterium | reverse complement strand
GGTCCTTCAAGCCTAACCTCCAACCTCACCGGTACAGGTTCTTCAGAGATATTTGTCAATGTTACGTTGAAAAATCTTCCTGGATTTTCAACATACAATGCTGCTTGTGCAGGCAATGGATTTTGCTTAGGTCGAACATCGACATACACTTCTTGTGCCATTGACATGCTTGCGCACATCAACATGCAAATGAAAGTTACTATTGAAAAAATCCTATGCTTTATCATAATTATATCGTTTTATCTATATATTACTTATTATCAATACTATCAGTAGGACATTGCTCCTTTTCTTGCTTAAAATAGAGCAACATTATTTCGCTTTTACCATTATTGGTCATTTTTACATTGCCCCCTATGGAACGAGCTATTACTTGTGCCACAAAATGCTCTGTACCACTATTTTTGAGCGACTCAATAACATTTTGAGGTATCATACACATATTTGTCATCAACCCTCGTTGCTGAAATGCCACTGTGCCATATTGAGCAGCATCGACTACTTCTTGACCAGGCACGACTCGCTTGATGGTTAAGTCATATTGAAATCGCACTGTGGGTGCATTATTTGCCACAGGTGGGGTCCACACAAACTGAGCATTCATCGCTGGGAATTCAGCTTCAAGCCAACCATAACCCGACTCATAGGCTTGTGGTTGTACAAACGATGGAGCAGAAGCACTGTTGCCTCCATTCATTCCACCCATTGGGAATTGAGCCTTTACATTTGTAATACTAATTACAAATAACATTATTAATATATATGTGCGACGAATATTCATATCTATGTTTATTATAATTTAGGTGCATTTATTGAATTATTACGCTGTTGAGTATTGTCATCGTTCTTCAACTCTTGGAATGCTTTCATTTCGCGTTCACGGCGAGCTGTTTTTGACCAGTCGGAATAATATTCATATTTCTTCTTGCTATTCTTATCTTTGTTGCGAGTGATACTGAATGCTGTGAATGAGTAACTATAACTAAATGAGCATGACAAGTCATATCCATTATCGCGAGAATAACCTTCGGCCATAAAGTTGGTGTTGGCATACTTGTTGTAGCTTGCCGATAGCGAGAAGTTATGAGCCCCACCTATAGTATAGCCCGCCGAGATATTGCCTCCAATGGATAGGTTTTTGCTCACATCCATGCGATTGTCAACCAACGATACAGAAGCCGACAGGGTCAAGTTTTTGTCCTTCAACAAAGCCTTAGATGCTGATAATGAATATACATTAGTTGTATATTTGGTGTCATATCCATTGGAATTTTGAAGGCTGTAGTTGAGCCCGAAACTTGTTTCAATCGGTAGTACTGTTAATGAATAGTTGGCTCCCACAGCCAATGTTCTAACATCGCTTTTGCCTTCAGAAATAAGACTCAAGTCTTTATTTTCGGAGTAGTTGCCCGATAGCGACACACTATGAGCGAGCATCTCGCTTGCGGTGTTGAAATTGGGCGTAATAGTGAAACTATTCATTATGCGATTAATGCGAGTGGTGTCGTTAACCTTGGCTACTCCATCATATTGCCGTTGCAAATATCCGTTATAACCAGCAGATATGTTGAATTTGTTGTTAATTGGTAATGCTGCATTTGCTGAATAGACAAAACCTTTTGTTGTGTATAATTGCTCTTTTGACAAGTTATCACTTTGAGCTGAAAAATTACCTCCAATGTTCATTTTCCATATACGAGTGTTGGCTGAAATGCCAAGGCTATGATAATTATTACTCATATACGACACCCCAAGGCTCATATAGTCGGGCTGCACCATTTTGTAAGTAAGGGCAAATGAAATCGGCTTGAAATTGGCAGTAAGATTCACATCTCCGGCCCAACGCATCATTGAACTGTAGCGCACATCATATATGCCGTCCCATTTTTCAGTTTCTTTCGATTCCACCTTTTGTGCGGTCATATCGGTTGAAAATATTGAAGCCGCAACATTGGCAGTCAAGGCCAAGGGTCTGGCTATCTGCCAACGGCCCTTCAGGCCCACCACAATATTTTCTTGAGCAGTAACACGGTCCCACCAGTACTCATCAATTGATGACTGATGGTCACGGGCACGCAAAAGATACAAGTCTAAATAATTCTTTGATGTTCCATACCCCACTTTAACACCCCAAGCCGTGCGACGATAGGCTGGTGTCGCTACCGACACATCTTCGGGCGAATAGTTGATGGCATTTTTCAGTGTTCCATAGAATATGCCTGCTCTGAATCCAGCCTTTCCCCCTTGGCGCTGGTATTCAAGACCGATACCATTAAACGGGATATTAAACACATAGTTTGAGAATTGCATAGAGCGTTTTCCCAAGTGAAGTGTCCAGCCTTTAAAAGTGGGACTGATATTGAACGAGAATTGAGGGTGTGAGAAAGAGACATTATCAAAATTGTAATAAAACGAGAATGGCATAGAGATACCATACACATTGATATTCATGTTGGCATATATAGATGAACTGAATGGAGAAGAATATCCGCTTCCCGATGACGAATGATAGTAGGTGTTTTGTGTTCCTACCGACCCTGTTATTATCAGCGGGTCACTCTTAGCAATCGTTGCAATATCAAATGCCGATGCCCTGAATGCGACACCCATCACAATCAAGCCCGTCATTATTGCCAGTTTTAGTCTCTTTTTCATATAGCATTCTGTTTATGTATCTAAGCCACCTGAGTGTATATTCTGTTTCTGTTTCGTTTTTTCTCATCCGGCATTGCCTTGCCGTTTTTAAATAGTGTCAATATTCTATAGTGAGAATATTGTATATCTTAAAAAGCCTACTGCTTTTTTTTGTTATTTCCGAGCATATCGGAGCGAGCAATTAATTATTGAGAATTTACGCCGTGAAGTGATTATGTTATTTTCAACAATAGGTAATGGAGTAATCCCCTCCCTTCACTTCAACAGGAAGGGGATTTTCCATCACAAGAATTAGATATTAGTTCTTAGCAATTTTCTTAACGATGCGACCATTTTCGCTATTGATGATTACAACATAGACTCCTGCCGGCAATTCATCTACTGAGATGCTTGCTTCGGTAGTTGTTGCTGCAACCTTACCATCAGCTGTCATGATTGTAGCAGTTCCGTCATATTCTCCTAAATTCAATGTATTGCCATTGAAATAGATACCTTGACTACCTATTGTTGTTTCGTCAATACCTGTTAGGACTGGAGCAAACAGCTTCACTGGAGCCTTAACAGAACCAGCCAAATCGGTAAAGTCAAGTTGTGTATCTACATTGCTGTAATTACCGCTCCACTTGTTGTATAGACGGAACGAAACTGTTTCGCCTGCTTCACCTGCTACTGTTATGTAAGCTGTTCCATTAACGACCTTGCCTTCTCCACGGCACTCATCTCCTACGAAGGCACCGATAGAGTAGCATGAAGCATCGTCATTCATTTGAATGTCACCTATGATTGCCATTGTGTTAGCAAAACGGCTGCCATCATAGTTCCACACCGACTCGTTGCGCTTTGCAAGCGACAGTGCTGAAAGTGTATTCAAATCGTCATTGAGTGATTGAGCTATAGCAAATGAACCTTGGTCCATATCAAAGCGTCCAGGACATTCTACCGATATTTCTTCTCCATTGTGATATACCATATAACCAGTGTTAGGAGTGAGTTCAAAGTCATTTTCCCACACACCATTCTTCAATGCAGCAAGACCGCTATCTTTTGAAAGAATCAAATCACCTTCGGCAAATTGAGATGCATCAAACACTTCGCTTGCCATATAACTGTATTCGTATGGATAACCTACCCAGTTCCAGCCTTTGCGAAGGGTCATAGAAGGAGCTGTTCCACTTATAAATGCACTATTGTTGGCGCTATATATAGGGAACATATTATATGTTTCCTCCATATTCAACTTGTATGCTTCGGCATTGGGATTCATCATTTCAAAATCGCCAAAGTAACCATATGAAGGATCGTTATATACGAGTTGTGTTTGGCTACGAGCTTCAACTAAGCCATTGATGTTAGTAGTATGAGTTCCTGATGTCAATGAAATCCAACTCCAACCAGTAGGGATTTCAATCTTTTCCTTAACAGTTACATCTATTCCTGCGATTTTTTCAACTGGCATGTCTTGAGAAACTCCACTATAACGTGCTGTCAAGTTGAAACCGTCGGGACATAAAGCCTTTCCTGTGATGCGATAGTTATAGTAATATTCGCCACCGGCATTTGCTGTTTCAGGATTTTGAACAATTTCAAGAATATATGAAGAGAATGCGTCCCAACCGCTTTCGCCACCGAAATTGTCGTTGCTGTATTCGGCTACCAAGCTGAATTCGTCTTCAATGAAATCGGCATCGGCTGGAGAGATGCGCGCATATACATTATATTCTTGACCATCGTTATACATATTTATACTTGTTGCATTGCCATCTGTTTCAAAAACAATGCCTTCTACACGGCGTTTTAGATATATCTTAAATGTTTTTGATACTGACGGATTGTCAACGCTTGTTGCTGTTACTTTGACATTTCCCTTGCTGTTTACTGTCAACATATAGCCGGTATCAGTCAAATCAAGACTGATTGGAGAAGTCAAGAAACTAACACCTTCGTCAAGTGATTCGTAAGTGAAGTTCAAATACTTATTGCTTGCGGTTTCGGGAAGCACAGTAATTGGGAATTCAAACATCTCACCTGCGTTGTTAAACCATATTGTTGTTTCATCAGCTGCCTCAATGCTTGTTACTGATTCTTTGATGTTGTAATAAATTGAGTTTTCAATTGTAATAGGATCTCCATCTTGAGTATAAGTCAATTGAGCATTAATCGGTCCGCGACCTTGTGCCAATGCTTTGAATGTGATTGTACATTCATTACCTTCGGCTTTTGATGCTGTGATGAGTTCCACATATTGACCATATTCTGCCTCGTTTAAGTCAAGAATAAATGAACCTTCATCATAATCAGCATTTTCGGGCGACACTTTAGCCTTTACGGTTACTGTTTGTCCAACATTCAAGCTAATTATGCCTGCTGTTAACTCCGAGAATAATTGTTCCTCACCTCCAGCGATAGTGTAACTATAGAATTCAATACTTCTTGGGGCTTGCTTTACAGTTACTACATATGTTGCGCTGAATGATGGGTCATACACGCTGGTACAAGTAACTGTTGCTACACCTTTTTGCTTGGCTATTGCTCCACTGTCTTCAGTGATTGCAACCACATCGGGGTTGTTGCTTGTCATGGTGAAATTCCAGAAATCCCATGGCAAATCGCCTTCAAATCCTTCTACCGGGATTGGTGTTGGAGCCACAAGGAAATTTGAAAGGTTCATTTCGCCCTCGGTAATCCATACTGTAAGCGCTTTTTCATGTTCAACAGTTGCGTCTTCACGTTGGAATCCGTAGTCGGCCATTGCTGATAATACATTCACTGCAAAGTCATAACTTACAGTATTGCCATCGGAATTAGTGCCTACCGAAGTAACTTTAACAGTTGTTTCACCTATCTCTAATGCATTCAATCCTTTGCCGTTCAACACTTCAACCACCTCTGTGTTGTTTGCCACCATTGTGTAGCCGGTTTCAGTAGGAGTTGATTCTCCGTTGTTGAATATCACTTCGGGAACTGTTGATTGACCTTTATAAAGGGTTACATCATTCACCATAATATCTTCCACATGCACCCATGGCTCTAAAACATTGATATATGCCACAACTGATGAACCAACGTCACCCATGTAGTTATACATCACCTGTACAGGTCCGCCACTTTCGGGTACTGCAATCGCTGTTACATTGTCACCCTCTATCTCAAGGTAACCATCTCCTTGAGCTTGCCAATAACCGCCTTCAATAGGAGCAGCGACTTCAACTCCATCTTCAGAAAGATATCTGAATGATTCAAATTGTTCTCTCAAGTTGACAGCAGGGTCTCCAATGCGTAAATCGAATGACACTGTTTCAGGAGTTGACTCTACTTGCATAACGGGAGCAAAGTTCAAAATATAATATTGAGTTGGCTCATTTACAGTTATATCACCTCCCCAATTTATAGTTGATTCATCTGCCCAAGCCTCATCTTGGTAGGCATATTCCTTATTGTTAATTAGACTAGGGCTAT
>JAFOYQ010000073.1 GCA_017424575.1 Muribaculaceae bacterium | reverse complement strand
TATGTTACATTCTTTTTGTTGTGATTTGCTTTCAAATTAGTATCTTTGTATAACAATATACACCGCAGAAGTAGATAAATTGAAGGCAGAACTTGTTGTGATTTGCTTTCAAATTAGTATCTTTGTATAACAATATACACCACACTATTATATGATAGTGCGATTATACCGTTGTGATTTGCTTTCAAATTAGTATCTTTGTATAACAATATACACCCGAAAAGCGAGAAAGGCTATTGTTTGATGGTTGTGATTTGCTTTCAAATTAGTATCTTTGTATAACAATATACACCTGAGTATCTATAATGAGCAGATAATCAGTGTTGTACGGGGAAATTAGAAAATAAAAAATGGTGTATTATAGTAAAATCCACTCATCAAAGAGTGGATTTTTTAATTTCTATTAGTTTGTTTTGTTTTCTAAAATAACTCCAATTGTTGTCCTGCAGTTGGTAGGTTTGCAGTTTTTTTGCCATAAAAAAGTTCCATTGCACTAAATTGTTTGTCGGTTATACACAACACCCCCACTTTGCCATATTCTGGTAAAATAGCTTTAACTCGCTTTATATGCACATCGGCATTTTGTTGACTGGGACAATGCCGCACATATATAGAGAATTGAAACATAGTGAATCCGTCATTTTGTAGATTCTTGCGAAAACGTGCATACGCTTTTCTATCCTTTTTTGTTTCGGTTGGTAAGTCAAAGAAAACGAGTACCCACATAATACGGTATTCACTAAAACGATTATGCATATATGTGTTACATTTCGGGGTAACTAATCCTTCGTAATTCTCCAGTAAAGCATTTATATAATGAAGCCGTTGTTTGGGTAACGGCTATCATTAAGGGCCGTTTTAATCCCCCAATCACAACATCAAGAGTTGGTATTACAAGCATAGTCGCTTTCCATTCCCTATTAAGTTCATAAGGTGGCATCCCCTTTGTTTCAATAGTGCGATATACCAATTCATCAATATATGGACGATAAGGTTCCATAATATCATCGGCAAGGCAATATGCATTATAGCGATTGTGATGATGAATTCCCATTGTAGGCAACATTCCACTCGCCACAATTGCTCGGGCTACTATTCCACGCAATATTGCATATCCATAGTTTAGTAGATTATTTGGTGGCATGCCATATCTATCGCGTGAAAAGTAATCAATATCTTGAAATAGACGTTTCCAATAATATGATGCTGCACGAGCCTCTACATTTTCCACATCTCCACTACGCACCTTTGTTTGCCATATTCTCAAGCAACGAGTGTCACATTTTACACATCTTTCTAATACAGCCGCTTGATTAGAAATCTTTGTTTGAATAGTTTGTTGCCACAACTGTTTTTTTAGTGGTATAGATGCTTTTATTTGTGATGAATATCGTTCACTTTGCGTATCATTGCTACTTAGGGGGAGCATAAGACCAGTTGGCATACCTGATCTATCACAAGTTATTACAGCTACATTGTTTTCTAGTAGAGCAGATATTAAACCGTGTGTAATTGTAATTTGAGGATTGTCAAGGACAAGTACTCCAATATCTTCAATAGGTTTGGTGATTTTATTCTCTATTTCATTTGGCGATGATACACCCTCCTTCTCTTTTGGAAGGTGTATCACTAGCTGTCTATTCTTTAATGATAAATAGGCTGGATTGCCAAAATATAAAGTTTTTTTAATCATTGATTTTATAAGAAGCGTATTTCACCTAACGTAGTCGTTTGTATTTTTTTATAATTTAATTTAAATAGTGATTGAATGCCTATTCGCTTTAATTTATCCATTTTTACAGATAAGGATGCATTTTTTACGCCATTATATTTATCATCAACTGATGTCTCAATATGTAATCTGAAAAAATAATCCCCATTTGAAATCTTTTGCACTCTGTAGAGATGATTACACAATGTTGCTTTATCATTGTTGATAATAGCATCATTAAATTCCTCTTCCGATAAGCCAAGAATAAACATTTCATTGACTTGCATACTTTCAACAAAGGTCCAATTAACATCGGGTAATGTCGCGAAAAATGCTTCTGGAAGGTCTTTGTCAGTCAAACTATCCCACACATCAGCAGGCGATTTAATAACCACTGGGACCCCATATTTCTTTCGCTCAACTGCCGTCCAAAATGAAACAACATGCTCTTGCAAATTCCCATCTTTGTCACGATAAATTGCAATGTGATGATTGTTGCCAGGTTTTACAAAACTAATAGCCTCTCCTTTATCATTATATTTTAATGGCGTTACAGCATTAAGCCCCGTAAAACAACGCACATTTTTTATCGGTATAGAGTTGCGGTCATCAGCGTATATAGGATTGTTGTCTAAATCCTTAAATGCTTCTTTTATTTTACCATCAAATTGTGCTATTCGTGCTTTTATTCGCGATTTAATATTTTCATCTACAATAGAGTCTATATCCGACATTTTTTGTAGAGATGTTATAGGATATTTTATTACGTATTCATCTTTATAACATGTGACATAAGCTAGTGGCACATCTTTATTTGCTCCAATCATAATTGGAGATTTTTTCAATGCTGCAACAGCCTTTTTGTAATCCCCTTCAAATTGAGCTAATCGCTCTTCTATAAGTCGTTTTATATACCCTTTGAAAATTAAATGAGGATTTTCAAAGGCATATTTTATTGGTTTATTCTTTTCGAGAATACGAATTTTTCCATATACCGATTCTTGACTTAAAGCTCCACGGGGTGCAATGATGTTTTCTTGAAGTACAATCTTTTTCCCTTTTACATATTTGATGCGATTGTTTTTTGTCGCTACCTTTTTGCCAGCTTTGAATGATACCATAATTTCAGAAACTACTTTCTCTACCTCTGCGACAGTAAAGTGAGGTCTTTCTCTTAACCATTGTTCGAGCATTGAAAAATCATTACGCCATTCTTCGCGTTGTTTTTCAATTTCTGCAAACATTTGGTCGCGCTCGGTATTGAGATGGTTTAGTCGTTGAATAAAACTTTGTTGTGTCATTGCAATTACAAGAGCATCAATTGCATGGTGGCGATGATCAATACGTTTGCTCCACCCCACAATTCGTTCTTCTTTATGTATCTGACCTTTGTGGTCAAATTCTACAATCTCAGTTAATTCTCCTTTTCGATATCGTTCAATATTTAGATTATGCAACACCATGTCATAACCCCACACTCGTCGCACAAAATCAGTAACACTACCTGTGGTTGTGTGAACATCTTTGCATATTTGTTTAAGTATTTCAACCGATTTGCGTGAAATATATTGACTTAATCTTAAATCTCTATCAATAAAATCGGTAGGAATTTCCGATGCAGTAGTTAAGAGCCTATCTCTTTTTGTCTTAGAAATGCGATGTTCTTTGAAGGCTTCATCAATTCGTGTGAGATATCTTTGAAATGCATCTTCACTTTTTGATTTCATAAAGTCATAACCAGTCATATTTCCTTTTGATGCATTACATTTTCTACAAGCACATACTTTATTAGAGAAACTATCATCAAAGAATAATGAGCGCGGTATAATATGCTCAATTTCTACATCAAATCCATTTAGAAATTCAGCGGCTGAAACACGTTCTCCACAATAAAAACAACATTCTTGTGATTCTTGCCACATCCGGTATTTTTGAACGCGATTGCGAGATACTTTTACTCCATCAAATTCAAGAATTTTTGCTTTAATTGCTTCATTCTCTCTTTCGCGAGCTCGCATATTTTTATCCATTGATTCTCGTTCATCTTTGCTCATTTTTAATTCACGAGCAAGTTCTACCCTTATGGTGTCGGGCTTGCCATATTTGTCAATTATGGCATTGACCACATTTACCATCTGATTTAGAATCTTTTCAACAATAGGTTGTCTTAATTCATTTTTTTGAATTTGTGGCAGTTTTTCTAATAAAATTCTAACTTCATTTTCCTCTTTAGTCAAACTATCGGAATGTCTAAATCCTGCATGGGTACAAGCATCACTATACATTTCTCCATTTTGTAAAAATGGAAGTATTCGTCGCATAGCTTTTGCCGATTTATTTCCATAACCAGGTTTTACAAAATCAATTTTATATAATTTACTGATTATTTCTTCATCGGTTATGCTAAACGATTTGGCCAAAGTTTTCTTTAGCTCATTTTTGTCTTGAATTGAATATATAGCATGCCATAATTTATATAAAGGTTCTTCGATAAAACTATGATTAATAATTGGAATAATTTCGCCCGTATCTTCATCTACTAATCTTGAATCGCATTGAGATAGATTAAATTCTAGGAGTTTGTTAATTTTATCGACAGGTAGAGACGCTAATGCTTTTTTTAATTGATTTTTTGTAGTATTACCTTGCAATCCTTTCCCAATTGCTTTGCCTCCCCACCAACCTTCTTTAGTGGATATACCTAAAATTTTATAAAGGTCTTTAATCCCTAATTTTTCATTGTTGTCAAGATGCTCAAACATTAGTTTGCGATGTTCTTGTGTGATGGGAAAAATCTCATTATTGCGATTAGTTAGTTTAATATTGTTAATTGATTCCCACATTTTACACACTTGGAATAGTGGTGATGTGCGAGGTGCAACTTTGGGCCCATCAAATACAATCTCACCTTTTGCATTGCGATATTCTTTCTTTTCAAATTCGCAGATAGAAACAAGATGCTTGCATGACTTTAGTCCTCTTTGATAGAAAATAATTTCATTGCGCAAACGATTTATTACTTGTTCAGTTAATATTTCAGGATAAAACTCTTTTTGTATCTTTATAATTTGGTCAAACTCCTCCTCGTATGCTTTGCGTGGAAATACTTGTTCTTTTATGCGATATGTGTAAAAAACACCTTTATCGGTTTTAATTTCAGAAGATTTTAATTGTTCAGCAAAATATTGACCAATAGTTTGTCCTCTCTCAATAATCAATGCATGTCGTTTATTGACATTTGAAACATATTCTCGTTGTTTAGAATCTCCACCTTCATCGGCTTTAGCATGTTTATAACCTCTGCGCTGATTTATATGGTATAGTACGCGACCAATTTCAGGCAAAGTTAGTTTTTTGTCAGGTGTTGCCGCATCTGCTCTTAATTGCCACAAATCTATTACTGGTAGTTTGATTAGTTTTTCATCTGGCAACATACCCAATTCTCTAAATGCTATAGTGAGATTCTCTCGTCGTTGCTGATATCTGAAATATCCTTTTCGGGCTGTTCGCTTTTCTGTTCTCTTTTGATTTTTTGTTATAGCTTTACCAGTTGTAAATTCATTGGTGTCATCAGCTGATAAGGGTACTATACGGCTACCCATTGCTACAATTTCTGTAGGATTATTATCATTGTCAACTTCAATGAGACTCCATCCCATAGAGCCAACGCCAAGGTCTATACCTAATATTCTTTTCATGGAATTTGTTATTGTATGTGTTTAAGATAAGTTTTTCACAAATTTAATAAAAAAGATTTGATTTTATTTGATTTA
>JAFOYQ010000072.1 GCA_017424575.1 Muribaculaceae bacterium | reverse complement strand
ATAGTTAGTCCAGTTAGCCATCCAAGCAGCTTTCTTGTTAGAATTTTCAGAGTAGTTCCAACCTTCAGTGAACTTCAATGGAGGGTTCTTAGCTGTACCAGTTACAACCATAGATGCTTTGTGAGTTCCACTTACGAATGAAATAGTAGTAGAGTGTGAACCAGCTGATTGTGGTTTGTAAGTAACTTCGAATGTACCACCTGAAGTGCCGAGAGAAGTTTTGTTGATAGAGAAGTTAGTGTTATCGCTATTTGAGATAGTGATGTTAGCAGAAAGTGAAGTACCTGTTACAGTAATAGTTTTAGCAGAAGTGTTACCTACAGCAGTTTCACCGAAACCAGTAGAAGTTGGGTTCAATGAGATACCAGTGTCAACACCTTCGCTCATGTTGATGTCGTTTTGAGTAGCAACATTGTTTTGAGCTGTCACAGTTTTAGTAACTGTTTTATAACCGTTTTTCTTGAATGTAAGAGTATATGTACCAGCAGGAACGAAGAATGCATATACACCATTACATTTAGAACCAGTTGTTACACTTTGGTTCAAACCATTACCACTCAAAGTTACAGTTACATCGTTCAATGCGAGGTAAGAGTCACGACCACGAGTTGTGTAGTTAGAGTAACCACAACCTTTAGAAGTATCGCGAACGTCACCCACGATACAAGCAGGAAGTGAGCCAGAACCACCAGGAGCAGTCAAACGTGCAACAGCGATTTGCCATGCAAGGAACTTGTTGTAGAGTGAAGATTTGAAACGCAATGATTCAGGACGGTAGTCGTGGAACCAAGTTTCAACCAAGTAACCAGGTTGAGTGTTGGTACGAAGCACACCATAGTGCCATCCCATCAAGTCGTAGTCGGCCATTGAACGAGGAGTGCCATAAGTGTACTCAGTCAAACAACCATTTTTGTAGTTGTTGTAAGAGTCCCAGTATGCCATACGTTCAGAACCACCGATTGAGTTAGTCGAGTTAGAACCTTTGTAAAGAGCAACGTGGTAGTTAGCTGATGCGTTAGCACCGTTAGAGTGCATTGAGATGAAGTAACCACCATATGAACTTGAAGCAGTTGCGATAGCAGTAAGGTCCATATCAGAAGAAGATGTGTTAGTTGTACGAGACATTCTCACTGTACCACCGTTCTTTTCCAAGAATTTTTGCATGTGGAATGCACGGTCGAGGTTACCTTCTGATTCATAGAAATATTCACCACCTGCGAGCAATGGCATTGGAGTAGGACGGTCGTCAGATTCAAAACCACCGTGACCTGCATTCACATACCATTTACCGCTCTTATTGTAGTTAGAACTGATGCTTGTGTTACCTGTTTTGTAGTTAGCAGGAGAAGAAAGAGCATAAGTTCCAGTATAGTTAGAAGCTACGTCATACGCGTATGTAACAGCGTCAGCGCCAAAAACAACGCCAGCCATTAATAATGCTGAAATTAATATCTTTTTCATGGCTTATTTTTCTTTAATAGTCATTAAATAAAGTTTACCATCTTCAGTGTGGAAAGCGATTTGGCTACCATCAGCACTAACAGCTGGGAAAGTTTTGATTTCAGAAGATGTAGTAGAGAGTTGTTGAATGTTTTTACCGTCAACTCCAACAATAAGAATTTCACCTTTAGTCAAGCGATAGCCATCGTGAGCTTCTCTATGACCTACAACGTGAGTATTGCCACGCCATTGTGGGCAACCCATGTGACCAAGTTTAACAAGATTACCACCATTCAAATCACAAACATAAGCATTGTTTGAGCAATGGAAGAGAACCTTTGTTTTGTCGGGTGAAAGACTTACCCAAATGTATTGAGGATCCCAAGAACCGAATTGACCTTTAAGAGGGTCGAGCTCGATGCGACGGCCATTGTTATAAATAGCAATCTTAAGATCTTCTTCAGCTACGAAGATTTCGTTAGGGAGTTGTACTGCAGAGATAGGGCGAGTAACTTGTTTAGTAGTTACTTTGCCTTGCAAACCTACAGATACTTTACCGTTTACGAAATTGATTTGATTGAAGTGGTCTGCTTTTTGGAGGATAGCAGTACGCTCCAATGTGTTGAGGTTGATGCTGAAAAGTGAGTTACCTTGGATTTCATCATCTTTTTGACGAACTACCAAAGTTTTGCTATCCTCACTGATAGCTGGCATCCAACCTGCACCACGCATGTCGGTAATTTTTTGGTACTTTTGAGTTTTGAGGTCGATGATACCGATACCATCATAACCGGCAGAAGAAACTAAAAGTGATTTTCCATCAGGAGTAAACTTAGGATGGAAAACGTCTTCTACCCCTACTGAAAGTTGTTGTGTACTAACAACTTCGAATTGCTGAGCTTGAGCTGTCAAAGCAGCCACTGCAGCGAGTGTCAACAGAAGCTTTTTCATGTAGAACTGGTTTAAGAAGTTAATTAATTTATTTTAGTTATGTTAGTTTTATGCACTATAATTTGCAAATTTAGAAATTTATTTGGTTATAAGGAGTAAATTAAGTTTCCTTCTTAACATTTATTAAGATTTTTTCAACTTGTGCAAAAAATGCTAATATATAGTAAAAAGTAAAAAAATGTGTTATTGACGAAAAGAAACGAAAACGCGACCAAAAATGAATATTACAGCAAATAATATCACTATTATTGCTGCGCATGGCACATTGATGGTTGCTGAAATGAATAATCCAGTTACTCCACACGCAATAGATATAATCATAGACAATATCACCATCATCTTAAATCGTGGAGCAAACATTTCGGCAATCATTTGAGGTAATGTGAGCATCGACATAAGTAGCATTATGCCCACGAGGCGAATAGTGAGCACGATGCACACTGCCACCAATGCAGTCATAGCATAAGAGATGACCTTGACTGGAAGGTGCGACACTTGGGCAAAGTCGCGGTCAAATGAACATGCGATGATTTTGTTATAGAAGAGGGCAAAGAACACTATTAATATTATAGTATATATAGCAAATGCCCAAAGGTCGTTTGGAGTAATAGTTAAAATGTTGCCAAAAAGAAATGCATTCAACTCTGGCACATATCCTGGCGTGAGGAATATGAATACCACACCGATAGCCATTCCTAAAGCCCACACTACGGCTGTGGCTGAGTCTTCGCGCACGCGATAGCGTTGCGACATCCACTCTACACCAGCCGATGCTGCGACGGCAAATACTGATGCCATGATGATGGGGTTGATTCCGAGATAGTAACCTAATCCCAATCCCCCAAAGCAGGCATGTGTCACGCCCCCCGATATGGCTACCAATCTGCGAGTTATAATATATGTGCCAATAAATGCTGCAGCAACGCTGATAATGACGATGCCAAGCAGAGCATTGGTAAAGAATGAATATTGAAGAAGTTCAAACATATTAATTCACATATATTATATAACGCAGTTAATGCTAATTTTGTTAATTAACCGATGTTATTGCTCGATAATCTCTTGATAGGGGAGGCTTGCGTCGATGCAACTAAATCCGGTCTCGGTGAGGTGGGCCCAAAATTCGGGATATGATTTTGATACAACCTCAATGTCATTGATAATCAATCCTGGGATGTAAAGTGCCGCTGGAGCAAAAGCCATTGCCATGCGGTGGTCTTTATATGTGTTGATGCGAGGTTGTTCAAACACTGGGTGCTGATCCCCTTCCCATATTAGCACTGAGTCTTGCTCAATGCGTAGGTCGAAACTCAACTTTGCCAATTCTGTTTTGAGGGCTTCTAATCGGTCGGTTTCTTTGATTTTAAGAGTTGCTAATCCGGTTAATCTGAATGGGATACGAAGCATACAACAAGTCACAGCGATAGTTTGTGCAATGTCGGGTTGTTCGCTCAAATCAAGTTCGATATGCGACAATTGTTCGGGTGAGGGCATGAGGGTTAATTCCTCATCTTCAAATTGAGAATCTACCCCCAATTTTTCAAAATATTTCATCAAGCAACTGTCCCCTTGCAAGCTTTTTTCGTCCAATCCTTTTAGTGCGATACAACCAGCCGAAAGAGCCGAGATTTCATACCAATAAGAGGCTGCGCTCCAGTCGGCTTCGATATCAAATTCGATTGCAGAATATTGGCAATGAGGCACCTTTATAATATTTCCTTCAAAGGTGCATTCTACACCCCACTTGCTCATCATTGAGAGTGTCATTAAAATGTAGGGGCGCGAAGTAATTTCTCCTTCAAGGGTTATGGTTAATCCATTCTGCATCAATGGAGCAACCATAAGAAGGGCTGATATATATTGCGAACTAATTGAGGCGGGGAGAGCCACCTCACCACCCTCTAAATTGTTGCCATAAATTGCTAATGGCGGAAATCCTTCATTTTGAGTGTATTCAATCTTTGCTCCACAATTACGTAGTGCATCAACAAGAGCCTTAATGGGGCGTTGGCGCATGCGTTCCGAGCCGTCGAGTACAACCTTGTGCCCAGGTGTTGAAGCAAAATAGGCTGTGAGGAATCGCATAGCAGTTCCCGCGGCACCGATGTTGATATTTTCTTCACTCGAATTGAGTGCGCTTAACATTGCGTCGGTATCGTCGCAGTTTGCCACTTTTTGTAGTGGTTTTGCATTGGGTGTGAGAGCGTTGATGATTAATGCACGATTGCTAATGCTCTTTGAAAGAGGTAGCGTGATTGTGGCATCAATCATCTCTTCGGAAGGGAATATGCGATAGTCCATATTGTAGTTTAGAGTGATTTTACGGCGTCGGCAAGTTGTGCCAATGCTTTAAGGATAACACTGCGTGGTGAACCGATGTTGAGGCGCATAAAACCTTCCCCTTCTTTGCCAAACATTGTGCCGTTGTTAAGGGCTAAATTGGCTTTGTTGACGAATAGGTTAACTAATTCATCTTGAGAAAGTTTTAACTCACGGCAGTCAAGCCACAAAAGGAATGATGCTTGTGGACGGAATATCTTAATTTGAGGAATATTTTTCTTCAAATAATCGTCAATGACTTCGATGCTCTCTTCGATGTAAGAGGTCATTTGGTTGAGCCATTCTTCGCCATGAGTATACGCTACTTCAGCACCGATTGTGGCAAACATTGTTGGCGAACTAAATTCATTTACTTCTAACCAATGGAAAAATGGAGTTCTTAATGCTTCATCTTTTACAATAATCCATGAACTAACAAGACCTGGAACGTTGAATGTTTTTGAAGGAGCACCAAGTGTTACTGTGATAGCCTTAGCATCGTCGCTCACCTCAACAAATGGAATGTGAGGTTTGCCATAAAGCATCAAGTCGCCGTGAATTTCATCTGATACTACAACTACACCATTTTCGCGGCATATTTTCGCAACTTCACGCATCACATCTGCTCCCCATTGAATGCCGATAGGGTTGTGAGGGTTGCAGAGAATCATCATCTTTGGACGCTCAGTTTCAACTACTTCGCGAAGGTTTTCAAGGTCCATTTCATAACCATTCTCAGTGAGACGAAGAGGGTTGTTTACCACTACGCGCTCATTCCCCTCGATTACCATCTTGAATGGGTGATAAACAGGTTGTTGGATGAGGATTTTATCGCCTCGTTGAGTGAAGAAATTGATAGCATAAGCTACCCCACGCACCACGCCAGGCACAAACGTGAGTTCTTCGCGAGTGACCTTGAAATCATGACGGCGGTCGAGCCAATTAATGATTGATTGCCAGTAACTATCGGGTGTTGAAGCATAGCCATAAATAGGGTGTTCAACACGGGCTTTTAATGCTTCGGTGATTTCGGGGCATACAGCAAAATCGAGGTCGGCAACCCAGAGTGGGGTTAATTCACTATTGCCAAAAAGAGGTTGAAGTGCATCGCATTTTAATGCGCCACTTGACTCACGATTGATTACTTGGTCGAAGTTGTATTTCTTCATGTTTACAATGGTTGAAAAGTCAAAAAAGTCGTGATGATATTTTTACAAAATATCGCACAGATGAAAATTTTCTACAAAAGTAATACTTTTTTTGTGATTGTTCCGTGTTTTTTCCGTATGTTTGTATATTGAATTACGGTAAAACAATCTGTAAGAAACAAAATTCTGAAGTAAGTACACCAATATGGAGCAATATAAGACAAATCACCAAGCCGAGGAGGCAATGATTGAAGCGGCATTTCAAGAGGTGCTTGATGGTTATTTGGCCAGCAATCATCGCAAGAAGGTCGAGATAATCACTCGTGCCTATAAATTTGCCAAAGAGGCGCATAAGGGTGTTCGTCGTCAATCGGGTGAGCCATATATTCTTCACCCTATTGCTGTTGCAAAAATTGCCAGTCAAGAGATAGGGCTTGGATCAACATCAATATGTGCGGCATTGCTTCATGATGTAGTGGAGGATACCGACTACACTATTGAGGATTTGGAGCAACACTTTGGCAAAAAGATTGCTCAAATAGTGGCAGGGTTAACGAAAATTTCGGGTGGTATTTTTGGTGATAAAGCATCGGTGCAAGCCGAAAATTTTCGCAAACTGCTACTCACCATGTCGGAAGATATTAGAGTGGTGTTGCTCAAAATGGCCGACCGACTTCATAATATGCGCACACTCGGATCGATGGCTCCCAATAAGCAGTATAAAATCGCAGGCGAAACGCTCTATATTTATGCTCCATTGGCGCATCGATTGGGATTGTTTGCAATAAAAAGCGAACTTGAGGATTTAAGTTTCAAATATGAGCATCCTGCAGCTTATGCTCGTATTAGAGAGTTGATAAAGGAATCGGAGGCTCGTCGTACTGAGATTTACAAGAAATTCTCAGCGCCGATACATCAAAAACTCAGAGAATTGGGGTTGAAATATGAGGCAAAAGCTCGTATGAAAACGGTTTATTCAATATGGAACAAGATGGAGAAAAAACAGGTTCCGTTTGAAGAAATCTACGACATTTATGCTATGCGCATCATCTTTGATTGTGATGACCCCGACAAAGAGAAACTCACTTGCTGGAATATTTACTCTATAATTACCGACTTATACCGATTGCACCCCGATCGCACTCGCGACTGGATTAGTGTGCCTAAAGCAAATGGTTATCAAGCACTTCATATAACAGTAATGGGTCCTGATGGTAACTGGATTGAGGTGCAAATACGTAGTCGTCGCATGGACGAAATTGCCGAAAAGGGCTTTGCTGCACACTGGAAATACAAAATTGGCGATGGGGAAGAGGAGTCGGAATTGAATGTGTGGCTTCGTACCATTAAGGATATTCTCGATAACCCCGAACCAAGTGCAATCGACTTTTTAGATACATTGAAACTCAATCTCTTCGCTTCGGAGATTGTGGTGTTTACCCCCAAAGGGGAACTTCTTACACTTCCTAACAACTCGACAGTGCTTGATGTGGCCTTTGAATTGCACTCGCAGTTAGGGCTCCATTGTATTGCGGGGAAGGTAAATCATAAATTGGTGCCTCTATCGCACAAACTCAAAAGTGGCGACCAAGTGGAGGTACTGACCTCAAATTCACAACAGCCCAAAGCTGAGTGGGTGAATTTCTTGGCAACAGCCAAGGCTAAAACTCGCCTACGTGCAGCATTGCGCAAGTCGCAACAACCTGTAATAGCTGAAGGGAAAAAGATATTTGTGGAGTTTTTGCAAAAACATAGCCTTGTTGCAACCAATGAGGTAGTGACAAAGATTTTGGGTATGTTGCATTTGCCAAATCGCGAGGAATTGTATTTGGCATTAGGAGGTAATGAGGTTACGCTCAACGATAATATTGCTAAACAACTTGCTCGTCAAGACTCCCAATCGCTACTCTCAAAAATATTCCGTCGCAAATCCTCGGCAAAGAAAACGGCTGAGATGCAAGAAATAGTTGAGATTGATACTGCCGCGACATATATTCTCAAGCATGATGAACATGGAGCAAACTTTAAGATTGCCGATTGTTGTTGCCCTATTCCTGGTGATGAGGTGCTCGGATTTATCGATGAAAATAACGAGGTGGTGGTGCATGCATTGGATTGCCCTCGAGCAAGCGTATTGAAAGCGGGCTATGGCTCACGAATAGTGTCAACACAATGGGACGTGTCAAGTGGAAAATTCTTAGCAACGGTACATATCGAAGGGTTAGACCGATTCGGGATACTTCAAGAACTCACACAAATGATTTCTACAAATATGTCAATAGATATTCGCAAATTGAACATTGAAGCCCAGGAGGAGGTTTTTAGTTGTGAACTTGTGGTGTTGATTGAAGATTCGCAAGTGGTAACCGACTTGTGTAATAAAATAAATAAAATCAACGGAGTTAAGAGAGTAAGTCGAGTTTATTAACAAAGAAAATTGATAGAAACAAAATATATTTAGACGATGAAATTTGATTCTAAAAAAATTACTACCCACATTATATTTTTAGTGGCAACGATAGCCCTAATAGTGTATTTCTTGCCTCGTGATAAGGAGCAGTCTTTGAGTTATGAGGAGAACCGTCCATGGAATCATGGTATGCTTCGTGCCCCGTTTGAAATATATATCTATCCCGATACAGCCGAGGTGATTGACTCGCTCAATAAGGTATTTACCCCTATCTGCGATCGTAATGAAAAGTTGGGCGATAGCATTTTAGCAAAAGTGGCTAAAAATAACTTTGTGTATAATAAAATTGCGTCAACCATTCGTGACCAATATGGCAAAGGGGTGGTAACAGCCGATATGTATGCCGATATCGAGAAAGACTCTTTGCCTGTGGTGAGAGTGCTCGACGGGAAATATCTTAAACGCGAAACTACCGAAAGTTTTGTGTCGCCTCGTGTGCTATATCTTATGATTGACTCATTGGCGCAAGACACAATGTCGCGCAATTTTATGAAATCAATCAACCTTGCTCAATTATTGCAACCCAATGTGATTGTTAATGAAGCACGCACTCAATCAACATACAACGATGAATTAGTGAGGGCTACTGCTCCGATAGGTATGATAATGCAAAATGAACGCATTATTGACCGTGGTGAAATTGTTACTCACAAACTTTATCGCATACTTAACACTTATCAAGAGATGATTGAGTTGCAATCACCCGAATCTGATCGCACTCAATGGATTAAACTTCTTGGGCAAATTTTGTATGTGACAATATTGATTGTGGTGTTGTATCTCTATCTGCAAAATTTCTGCAATGATATGGTGTACCGTAAAGGAAATCTATTGTTCATATTGTTGATGATAGGATTGTTTGCAGTAGGAGCTGTATTTGCAACCACATTATTTGGCAATGGTAATTATTTGGTGCCATTTGTGATAATTCCTATTGTGATACTTGTGTTCTTCGATGCTCGCACAGCATTGTTCTGCCACCTTGTAGAGATATTGATATGTGCATCATTTGCGCCATATCCATTGGAATTTGTAGTGGTTGAATTTTGCGCTGGCGCAGTAGCAATCTACTCGTTGAAAGAACTTTCACGCCGTTCACAATTGTTGCGCACAGCATTCTTTGTATTCTTGGCTTATGCATTATCTTACACAGCTGTAGAGATATTGATAAATGGCACAATGACTATGAATGCAGTAAGAGTGTTGGGCTACTTCGCTATTAATGCAGTGCTCACATCTTTTGCTTATATCTTGATATTTGTGGTAGAAAAAATGTTTGGTTTTGTGTCGGTGGTAACTCTTGTGGAACTATCAGATATCAATAACCCATTATTGCGTGAGCTATCAGAGCAATGTCCAGGAACATTCCAACACTCAATGGCAGTGAGTAACCTTGCTGCTGATGCCGTGGGACGCATTGGAGGCAATGTGCAATTGGTGAGAACAGGCGCTTTGTATCACGATATCGGTAAACTTGATAACCCTGCTTTCTTTACTGAAAATCAACGAGGAGTGAATCCTCACGATGCTCTAAACCCAATACAAAGTGCTGAAATTGTGATTAACCATGTGCATGACGGGTTGAAACGAGCATCTAAGGCTAAATTGCCAAGTGTGATAAACGATTTTATCACTCAACATCATGGTTGTGGTAAAGCAAAATATTTCTATATCACTTATTGCCAAAATCACCCTAATGAGGTGGTTGATGAGGCTCAATTTGCTTATCCTGGACCTAACCCCACAAGCAAAGAAACATCGGTATTGATGATGGCCGATGCTGTTGAGGCTGCGTCGCGTTCTCTTACCGACCACTCAGTGCAATCAATCACGTCATTGGTAAATCGCATTATCAATAGTCAAATCGAAGATGGATTGCATAATGATTCGCCTATTTCATTCCACGATATTAAAGTGATAAAAGAGGCGTTTGTGAATCGAGTGAGCACAATTTATCATTCTCGAGTGGTGTATCCCGATAGTCCCAAGACTCAGCAAACTACACTAAAACTCTAATGCAATAAACGACATAGATTTGCCGTTAAATTATAGATGAAATATCGCCTAATACGACATACATTACTTCTTGTTGCTACAATAGTTGCTGTTGTGGCAATGTCGTCGTGTTCGGCAAAGAAGAACACTGCATCATCACGTCGTTATCAGGCATTTATAACAAAATATAATATCTATTTCAACGGTAAAACTCACTTTGATGAAACAATCAAAGATATGGAGTTGAAATATGAAGATGATTATAGCCAAATACTTTATCTTCACCCTATTGAGGCTAAAAATAATTCAAAAGCACCTCAACCAAGTGGAAATTTTGACCGTTCAATAGAAAAAGCGCAAAAGGCAATACAACTCCGTTCAATAACCAAACGTCCCAAAAAGAAATCGGGCAAAAAAGACCAAAAATATAAAGATTGGATGAAGCGTGAGGAATATAATCCTTTCCTTCATAATGCTTGGATGATGATGGGGCGCAGTCAGTTCTTTAATGGAGATTTTCTTGGAGCAGCATCAACATTTTTCTATACGTCAAAGCATTTTTGGTGGTTGCCCGAAACGGTTCTTGAAGCAAAGTTATGGCAAGCACGCAGTTATTGTGCTCTTGAGTGGCTATTTGAAACCGAAAATATTATCGTAAGAATAAAAGAAACCGACCTAACGAATAGTGTGCAACGTGAATTGTATCACAATGTGTATGCAAGTTATTATATAAAGCTCAATGAATACGAAAAAGCAATACCTCACTTGCAAAAATCAATAGATTATGCCGATGGCGCGCAAAAGATACGCCAACGATTCTTGTTAGGACAACTTTATTCACGAATAGGGAAGAATGAGGAGGCGTATGCTATGTTTAAGAAAGTAAATGGGGCATCGAGCGCAACCTATCGCACAAAATTTAATGCACGCATTAAACAGAGTGAAGTTTACTCAGGCAGTAAGATTGAACCTGAGGTGAAGTCGCTCAAGCGAATGACAATTTACGACCGCAATAAGGATTATCTTGACCAAATATACTATGCAATAGGCAATCTATATCTATCGCGAAAAGATACCATTAATGCTATTGAAAACTATGTGCTTGCTAATGAGAAAAGTACTCGAAATGGTATAGATAAGGCTATAAACCAAGTTACGCTTGGAAATCTGTATTACATACGACATAATTATGATAAAGCGCAACCTTGCTATTCAGAGGCTGTGCCTCAATTGCCCGAAACATATCCTAATTATAAGCAGATAAAACGTCGTTCAGACGTGCTTGACGAACTTGCTGTATATTCTCAAAATGTTACATTGCAAGATTCGCTCTTGCGTCTATCAAAATTATCGCCCGAAGAATTAGAGAAGGTAATCGACAAAATTATAGAAGACCTCAAAAAGAAAGAGAAAGAGGAGGCTGAGAATGCTCAACGCGAAGAGTATCTCGCTCAGCAACGAGCACAAGGTTCTAACCTACAAAACAATTCTGCTCCTAAAACATTTACTCTCAACACCGACGATTCGTGGTATTTCTATAATTCTGCAACAAAGAATGCTGGCAAAACTGAGTTCCAAAAGATATGGGGAAGCCGTAAACTTGAAGATGACTGGCGTCGTAGAAATAAAGCCTCATTTGATGCTTCAGAATTTGAAGCAAATGCCTCTGAAGAAGATGGTGGGGAGGCAAATGCTGATGCTCCTGAGGGTGGAGAAAAGGAACTCACCAAGGAAGATGAAGAAAAATTGAAGAGAGCCGAAGACCCTCATTATCCCGAATATTATCTAAAACAAATTCCTAAGACTGATGAGGAGCGAAATACTGCTCATGAAATCATTCAAGAGGGATTGTATAACATGGGACTTATCTTGAAGGATAAGATGGAAGACTTTGGAGCATCACGATCGGAATTTAATAGATTGTTATCGAATTACCCCGACAATATTTATCGCCTCGATGTATATTATAATATGTATATAATGAGTGTGCGTGAAAATGATGTGGCGCAAGCCAATAAGTATCGCGATCTTATTCTTGAGCATTTCCCCGAAAGTGGATATGGTATCGCAATGCGCGATCCTAACTATTTTGATAATCTCAAGATGATGAACACGCATCAAGAAACACTTTATGCGTCGGCCTATGAAGCATATCTTGATAATCGCAATGATGAGGTGCACGATGCATATAAATATATGTCAGAAAAATTCCCATTGAGTCGCATCATGCCTAAATTTATGTTCTTGCATGGGTTGTCGTTCTTGACCGAGGGGGATTCTGAACAATTTAATGCTACACTCAAAGAGTTGCTTGAAAAGTATCCCGACACTGATATTACGCCATTGGCATCATCATATCTCAAGCAGATGGCACAAGGTCGCAAAGTGGAAAGTGGTTCAACCAACTTGCGTGGTATGGTGTGGGAAACGCGATTGAGTAAAGATTCGGTTGCAGGCGCTAATGCCGATAAACCAGCTGAGTTTACGCTCGATGAGAACGCTCCACAATTGCTTGTATTGCTATTCCCTAATGATAAGATTTCGGCAAATCAATTATTGTATGATGTGGCAATGCACAACTTCTCGGCATATACGGTGAGAGATTTTGACTTGGAATTGATGCACTTTGGCAACCTTGGATTGATACTCATTAAAGGTTGTAACAATGTTGAAGAGTTGAAGCAATATCGCCAAAAATTGAACGAAAGCACCGATATTAGTATCCCAGTGGGAGTGCGACAAGTAGAGATTAGTGTCAAAAACTTTGAGATATTAATCAATGAAGGTCGCTCGTTTGAAGAATACTTTGAGTTTATAGGAGAGGAGGATTATATAGCAACCGAAGAGGCTGTGTTGCCTCCCGAAGAATTTGGCGAAAGTGAAGGTATCCCCACTCCTGAACCTGTAATAGAAGAGTCGATTCCTGAAGAGTCAACCAAAGCAGATTCTGTCTCAGCAGAGCCTATAATTGTGGATTCAATCCCTATTGAATTGGAAAAAGAGATTGCACCAGTAAAACAGGAGGTGCCACAAGAGCAAACTCAAAAGGTTGAAGAACCAAAGGTGGCGAAACAAGATGCGCCTCAAAAATCTCCTATAGTTGAGCCCCAAAAAGGGAAAACTGAAAAAGTAGAGAAAACAGAAAAAACTGAAAATAAAGAAAAGACTCCAGCGAGTCAAAAACAAGATAATCCACAAAAATCTCAACCAGTGGCATATCCTACTGGGTCGGAAGGCGATGATCCTCTATTTGATATGCCGTAATTATTAACCTCAACAATTTAAGCAATGAGTACTCACACTATACTTTGGGCCGACGATGAGATAGATCTTCTCAAGCCCCATATTATGTTTCTTAAAAATAAAGGGTATAATCTTATTACGGTCAACAACGGTCGTGATGCCCTTGAATTGGTTGAGTCACAGCACTTTGATTTGATTATTCTCGACGAGAATATGCCCGGGTTGACTGGTCTTGAAACATTGTCGAGGATTAAACAAATTTCACCTCACATTCCTGTAATTATGATTACAAAGAGTGAGGAGGAGAATATTATGGACCAAGCTGTGGGTAATAAAATTGCCGACTATCTTATTAAACCAGTTAATCCTAATCAAATATTGCTTTCAATAAAGAAAAACCTACACAGCGAACAACTTGTGTCGGTGCAAGCAACATCTGATTATCGCCAAGAATTTAACAATATCACAACCCTCATTTCCAATGCTTCATCAATGGAGGATTGGTATGAACTTTATAGCAAATTGGTGTTCTGGGAATTGGAATTGGCATCGGCCGATACCAATATGGATGAACTACTTAATATGCAAAAGATTGAAGCCAATTCAACCTTCTACAAGTTTGTTAAGAAAAACTACGAGAAATGGATGGCCGGCGATTCGCGTCCTATGATGAGTCCCGAGGTGTTTAAGAACAAAGTATTCCCATTGCTCGATAAAGGGGAAAAGGTGTTCTTTATTCTTATCGACAATTTCCGTCTTGACCAATGGCGCACAGTGAAGCCATTGTTGAGTGATTATTTTACATTTGACGAAGATGTATATTGTTCAATACTCCCTACAGCAACACAATATGCACGCAACGCAATCTTCTCGGGTTTGATGCCAGTGCAGATTGAGAAAATGTTCCCCGATTTGTGGGTTGACGAAGATGAAGAGGAGGGTAAAAACATCAATGAATCACCATTGATTGAAACGATGTTTAATCGCTATCGTCGTCAGTGTAAGTTCTCATATAATAAGATTAATGACTCAGCGGCAGGCGAACGTCTCATTCGCGAGTTTTCAAATCTTGAGAACAATGACCTCAATATCATTGTGCTCAACTTTATAGATATGCTTTCACATGCGCGTACCGAATCGAAGATGATACGCGAACTTGCTGCCTCTAATGCTGCATATCGTTCCTTGACCGAGTCGTGGTTTCGACACTCATCGGCACTCGAATTGATGCGTAAAATTGCCGAAAAAGGGTATAAGATTGTACTTACTACCGACCACGGGACAATTCGTGTGGATAACCCTATAAAAGTTGTAGGCGATAGAAATACCAACACTAATTTGCGTTATAAACTTGGTAAAAATCTTAGTTATAATCCCAAGCAAGTGTATGAAATAAAACGTCCAGAGGCTTATGGATTGCCTTCTCCTAATGTGTCAACAGCGTATGTATTTGCTGGAAATCGAGATTTCTTTGCATATCCCAATAACTATAATTACTATGTGCAGTATTATACCGACACATTCCAACATGGTGGTATCTCACTTGAGGAGATGATTATTCCATTAATTACATTATCAGCAAAATAAAAAACTATATATGAAAACTATTCAAATAACATCTCTTGATAATATCGCTGAAGCAGCAAAAGAATTTATTGCGCAAATGGGCGATGAAACAGTGTATGCATTCAATGGCGAAATGGGTGCTGGTAAAACAACATTCATCAATGCGCTTTGTAAAGCACTTGGAGTGGAAGATGATACTACCAATTCCCCTTCATTCTCTATTATCAACGAATATCGTAGCGACACCACTGCTGAGTTGATTTATCACTTCGACCTCTATCGTCTTGAGTCGCTCGAAGAGGCATTTGATATAGGAGTAGAGGATTACTTTGATTCGGGAGCATTGTGTTTCCTTGAATGGCCTGAACGCATTGAGGATATTCTTCCCAACGATACAGTGAGAGTGAATATCATCGTTAATGATGACGACACTCGCACCATTACTATTGAATAATCACGATGTCAAAAGCAACGAATATAATACATCTCGAATCAGTAGGCTCTACCAACACATATCTCGCTGGTAGAGCTGTTGATTTACCCCATGCTACAGTAGTATCAACCTATTGTCAAACGGCTGGTCGTGGACAACGTGGTAATTCATGGGAATCTGAACCTAATAAAAACCTCTCGTTTTCGGTGCTTTTGCGACCTCAAAACATTATTGCACGCCAACAATTTTATATCTCAGAGGCTGTGAGCGTGGCAATTGTAAAGACACTTAAAAGATATATCTCCAATCATCGAGTATCGATAAAATGGCCTAACGATATATATGTTGATGACCTGAAAATATGTGGCATTCTCATTGAAAACACTTTGTGTGGCATAAATATTTCACAATCAATAGTGGGTGTGGGGTTGAATGTAAATCAACGCGAATTCCTTTCTGATGCGCCAAATCCTATTTCAATAATAAATTACATTGATAGGGAGTTGTCTCTTGACGATTTGCTTGAGGAGGTGACCAAAGAAATGGTTGCTACATTTGACCACTACGACACAACCCAAGACTTTGAATCGCTCCATAAGGAATACTGCTCAATGTTGTGGCGTAATGATGGCTTTTATCCATACTCAACACCTCAAGGAGAGCGATTTAATGCCCGCATTACAAATGTAGCCCCCGACGGCATCCTCACACTCTGCGATGACCAAGGAAATTCTCGCTCCTTCGCATTCAAAGAGGTAATGGCAATACTATAAATTAAAGGGACGAGGTTGTCGGTATTAGATATTATCGGATATCAGTATTATTACCTTAAATTATGTATATTCTTCATCAATTTGTTGAGGAAATGCTAATTCGTGTCAAAAAACAACCTATTCCCAACTTTTTACAAAATAAATCATTATATTTGTAAAATAGATTGGATAACTATGTCAACTTTTTGTCTCATAATAGGATTATTACTGATGGCTGGAGCGTTAGTATTGGCGTTTCGTCCCGTGATTCCATCGGTGTTATTTTGTTATGCGGCAATGTGGATATTAGATGCTGGAGACATTGTGGTAGTGAGTAGCAATAGCCTCATGTTTTGGGGCATGGCCACATTGATGGTGCTACTTATAAATATGGCACAGTCAGCAAATAGACGCATTGTAAGTGGCCAAGGATATGTCGCTATAGGGGCATTGGCTGGTGCTGTCGTGGGAATGTTGATGTCGCATGCTGGCATTATACTCGGTGCTGCTATTGGTGCATCAATGGGGCTTGTGGCATATTGTCGCACTCCTGAAGGGCGAGTCGTTCAATTTCCTTCGCGCGAATTTGTGAAACGATTGGCTTCAATGGGGTTGCCTATGATAGTAGCAATGAGCATCTTCGCCACGATATTAGAAAAATTACTAACAAACTATATACGATAACAACACATCGCTTAAAAGCATATACCTAAAATGAAAAGACTTTGGTTTATACTCACTATATTATTCACGGCTGTCAACATGCAATTGGTGGCACAGGTGCAAGATACGGTGTCGGTAAAAGATACTGTTGTTGCGCAAGTGGTGCAAAAGAAGGTGCCCGATCTTTCGCCCGATCTTGAAAAAATTCGTGATTTCGCCGATTCACGCAAGTATAGTAAATTGATGAGAAGATATGAGAAAAACGACCCAACAATGAGTGTTAATGATTATCGTCAACTCTACTTTGGGTATGTGTTTCAACCTGAATATCAGCCTTATCAAAAAAATGACTATTCACAATCAATATCAACGCTTTATTATAAGGAACATCTTTCGCGTGTGGAGTGTGATTCGATTATTAAATATGCCGAAATGTCGTTGAAAGATGACCCATTTGACTTGCAACAAATGAACTATCTCATCTATGCCTATAAGGAGAAGAAAAAGCATAACTTGGCACGCCATTGGCAAACTCGACTTAACAATGTGTTGCGTGCTATTCTTTCAACTGGCACTGGTGAAACACAAGAAACAGCATGGCATGTAATCAATATAGGTCATGAATATGCGTTGATTAACTTTATGAGTCCTCATTACGTTGTTGAGCGCCAAGAATTTATCGAGCCACACTATGACCATATTATATTGAAGCGGATATCAGAGCATCTTCCTGCGGGCTTCTATTTCAATATAAAATATATGCTCGACGATTTTGACCGTTCGGGCAATTAATTAACCGATATTTTAGAGGGATTATTGCGAATTATTGTTGCGGGCGTGGCGTGCGAGCATGCGATGACCGATGCGACAATATAGGCATTTGCGTGTTTCGCAGTAGTTGCGTCGCAATTGTATTAGTGCTTGCGATGCAAAAGCGTCTTTACACTCAATCCCTGCGCGAGTAAATAATTCTACAATAGAGTTGCGCTCTGCCTTAAGAGATTGAAGCATTTCAACAGCACGAGAGCAAGCATCTTCGTTGCCACATAATTTGCCGTAAGCGTATATTGTGGGAACAACAGCGTTTATTATGAGAGTATTAATAGAGTTGTCGCTGAGACCTCGAGTAGAGCCACCCTCTGAAGTGTTAAAGGAGTAACGGCTTGACCAATAACCCGACAATTCAACGTTGAATAGGTCTTTTACCTCGTCGATATTCTTTGCTGTCATCATTCTTGAAGCATAGGAGAATCCCCCTTCAATCATTGTTGCCAATATTGCGATGCGACGATGAGGGAAATTTTGTGGGCGCATTCGTGCCATTTTCCACCCGAGTGAGGTGGGTTGCTTTAATCCAAACTTTTGAGCGAAGAAAGAGTATTCGTTTTTTAGTGTTGCCACATAAGAGTCGTCGTTGGGCGCAGTGTTGAGCAATCCTGATTGACCAAATAACATAGCCTCAATAGCAGTGAGTGAGTCGTTGTGTTTGGTCATTATTTTAAGTGGCGTTGCCATAGCCAATCGCTCAAAAGCGTCGCTGTTTATACCAAATCCAAGACTGCGAGCAAGCAACACATAGCACACCTCGTTCCAGTCGCCAGCAAATGTGTGTAGTAGTTTTTCAATACGTTCTACCTTGTCAAAAAGACGTTCGTATCCGAGCGTAGAAATCATGTCGGTGATGTAGATTGGTGGAATGAGTGAAATCTCTTCGGCGCATGGGAGTTCGCTTGTGGCGCTATTGACCAATTTGTGATATTGCTCGCTAAATTGAGCCGAGCAGGGCATACATAGTTGAGGGATAACCTCACCATTGGAGCGACGCACAGGCATATCGTCTTTCTCAACGACATGAAGTATTACATTGTCGTAAGCCTTGTCGATATCGTGGTGGTGACGAAACCAATCGCTTGCTCTTACGTGAATTTCGATGTTCCCCACCCACATTTCGCCATCAATTTTCACCTTTGCGTTGAAAAAATCGGGGCCAGCATCAGTGTTAAGACGTCCTGGGTCGATGACCTGCACTTTTCGGCCATCAACCGTAAACATAGCCTGTGCCATCCACAACCTATGTTGCCACACATATTGCATTAGTTTTTCCAATTATAATGCTTGAAAGATGAAACGTTATTGCAAACTTACGCATAAAAATGTGATATGCAAAAACTAATTAGTCTATTTTGATTGATTATTGGTGCAAAAAGGAAAAAGATGATACATTTTTAGGATAATTGCTTTTGATTCTCTAAATTTGCGATAGAATTATTGACACAAAAGCAATGAGCGAAATAGTAGAAAATAACGAAAATAAGGAGCCAATAGCGAAACCTAAAGGTAATATTATGGGGATATTGGGGTTGGTAATTGGCATTCTCGCGTGGATAGTACTGTATCGTGTGCAACTTGGAGGTATATGCTTGGCTGTAGTGGGTTTAGTGCTATCAATAATAGGATTACGTGGACGATTTCATAATATGGCTATGTGTGGACTTCTTTTATCGGGAGTGTTGCTTTTGGTCGTAGGAATCATGAGTGTAGTATTTTACTATGTTTTTAACTCGCTGTAAAGAAGCGGTTTGTAGATATTTAGGTGTAGTATAATAACTATCTGTAAAAAATGTGTAAAAGGGTTCTCAATCAAAATGAGAACTCTTTTTTGGTCCGAAGGACTGGAAAGCGAAGCGTATGAATAACCGAGGGTTGAGCGAAGCGATACCCCCGGATTTGGGACAACCCACCTACACTCTACCCATGAGTCTGGGACTATATGAATTAGGCAGGACGGTAGTTTCGCGTCTATTCAGACGCATATCTTTAAGGATGCAACAACCGAGGGTATCGGGCTTTGCCCTCTACCCCCGGTTATTGCCTCGGTCAAGCCTCGGCGAGCTAAAGGTTCATATCGCTACGCTCTCGCGTGCTACGCACGCCTTTGTTATAGGACCTTTTTGTATAGGATAAAATATAAGCGAGTGAATAGAGGGATATCCTCATTCACTCGCTTTGTTATTATTTAATCAATTTGAAATTATGTTTTTTGAAACTCAGAGGGGGACATTCCTGTCAAATGCTTGAAATATTTACCAAACGATGATTGATTTGAGAAGTTGAGGTCGTAGGCTATTTGTTGAATGTTTTTGCCCGAGAAGCGGAGCAGATTCTTCGCTTCAAGAATAACACATTCATCAATCCATGCTGCAGCCGATCGACCAGTGGCCTCTTTGATTATCAAAGAAAGATATTTAGGCGATATAAAAAGTTTGTCGGCATAAAATTTTACCGAACGTTCTTGACGGAAATGAGCATGTGTGAGAGCAATAAATTCACGCACATAATTGCCTCTACGATTGCGAGGTCGCTCCTCTTCTTGAGGCTCTTGAATAGCACGGTTAGATGTAAACTGAAGAATTTGGTATAGTGATGAGGCGATGATGTTGCGAGAAATACTCTTAATATATGTTTCGTTAGAATTTCTTACGGTATTTAGGTGAGTCAATTCCATATATCGTTGAAGCAATTCCGACTCTTCTGTTGTGAGATGTAAAATTGGGCTTTGACTTCCCATGTTGTGTGAAGCAATTTGCCCCGAGCTAGTTATGACATTGATGTCAATGTTAATGCTTTTTAGAAATTGTGGCGATAGGAATAAAAAGTATGCTTCAAAGTTTGTGAGGTCACAAGGCTTTGACGATATTATTTTGTGAGGTCCAAGACATAACAAAGAATCTTTTTCGAGCGTGATTTTTTCAAGATTTATTTCAACTTCTAATGCGCCTTTTAGGCATAGCACAAATACCACCCCGTCAAATCTTACGGGTGAGGTGAAATATTCAAGAGGCTTTTGCCCAGGAATGAAATGAGCAAACATATAGTCTTCTCCAAATATGCTATAGTCAAAAGAGAATCGTTTAATTCCACTAAGTTGAGTAATGCGTAATGATTGTTCCATTTTTAAGTTTAATAGGTTTATGTGGCAAAAGTAACCAAAAATAACTAAAATATAGTCTTAAATAATGTAAATGAGGAAAAATATGCCAACATCTTTGTAAAAAATGCCAGTATGGCTGCTCTATAAAGGCAAATGGTATATGAAATATATGATTTGTACCATAAAATGAAATGAATAAATGTTGAATTGGGTGGTCACTTTATGCCGATATTGGCATGAATAGTGGATAAAATTTGCTAACTTTGCACATTTAATGATTGTCAAGTAGAAATGAGTACGTTAGACATAATATTAATCGTGGTTGTAGTCGTAGCGGCTATGTATGGATACTACAAAGGATTTGTGCGACAAATAGGTGCTTTGGCAGGTATTATTGCTGGCATTATTTGTTGTCGTGTCTTTGGAGCTGACGTTACTGCGTTTCTTAACGACTTTTTCCTCGATGCAACATCAACAAAGGATTCTTCGCGCTTTTTGAACTCGGTAGTGGCACAAGTTGTTTTGTTTATGCTTGGTTACTTTGGCGCGCGTTGGGCTGCTACGTTGTTGTCATCGTTGCTCAAGAAGGTGAAATTAAATACGCTCAACCGTGCTGCGGGTGCAGTGTTTGCCGTAGTGCAATGGTTAGTGGTGTTGAGTTTAGCTCTCAACTTATGGGTTGCGATATTTCCTTCATCGACAATTATAACAGATTCAAGTAGTATTGTAGATGAACGGTTAATAAATCTTGCACCCGATATTTTGGGTTCTAATACAGCCAAAGAGTTTTTTGAGACAACTAAAAACTTGGCAAAATAGATATTGATTGTAAAAGTATGATTTTATCAAGATAATGAAAGAAATCAACGAAAATAAGAATATGGATAAAAAAGCAAATCCCACTCGTGTTGAAACAAGTGATGATATTATCAACGACGTTACATCGAGTGAGTATAAATATGGATTTGTAACAAATATTGACACCGAAATCATTCCGCAGGGTCTTAACGAAGATGTGGTGAGATTGATTTCGCAAAAGAAAGGTGAACCCGAATGGTTGCTTGAATTTCGTTTGAAAGCATTCCGTCATTGGCTCACTCTTGAAGTTCCTACTTGGGCGCATCTCGATATTCCTGAGATAGATTTCCAAGCAATAAGTTATTACGCGGCTCCTAAAAAGAAGGAAGGTCCAAAGAGTCTTGATGAAGTTGACCCTGAATTGCTTGATACGTTCAATAAACTCGGAATTCCTCTTGAGGAGCAAAAAATACTTTCGGGTATGGCCGTTGATGCTGTTATGGACTCGGTGTCGGTTAAAACTACTCACAAAGAGAAACTTGCCGAATTGGGTATTATTTTCTGCTCATTCTCTGAGGCAGTGCGTGATTACCCCGATTTGGTAAAACGCTATCTGGGTTCGGTGGTGTCATATCGCGACAACTTTTATGCTGCGCTCAACTCGGCTGTGTTTAGCGATGGCTCGTTTGTGTATATCCCAAAAGGGGTGCGTTGTCCTATGGAATTGTCAACATATTTCCGCATCAATGCATCGGGTACAGGTCAGTTTGAACGCACGTTGATCGTTGCCGATGATGATGCTTATGTAAGTTACCTTGAGGGGTGTACGGCTCCTATGCGCGACGAAAATCAACTCCATGCTGCTATTGTTGAGATTATCGTTGAGGATCGTGCCGAGGTGAAATATTCTACCGTTCAAAACTGGTATGCTGGCGATAAAGATGGCAAGGGTGGTGTATATAACTTTGTGACCAAGCGTGGTTTGTGCCGTGGCGATAATTCAAAATTGTCATGGACGCAAGTAGAAACTGGCTCGGCTATAACATGGAAATATCCAAGTTGTGTGCTTGCAGGCGACGGCGCGATAGGAGAGTTCTATTCGGTTGCTGTTACCAATAATCGTCAACAAGCCGATACTGGTACGAAGATGATACACACAGGCCGCAACACTCGTAGCACAATTGTGTCGAAGGGTATCTCGGCAGGGCATAGCCAAAACTCTTATCGAGGATTGGTGAAGGTAGCACCAAATGCCGATGGTTGTCGCAATTACACTCAATGTGATAGCCTTTTGCTCGGTTCTCACTGTGGTGCTCACACATTCCCCTATATTGATGTGTTGAACGACACTGCGGTAGTGGAACATGAGGCTACAACATCAAAAATTAGTGAAGATCAAATATTCTATTGTAATCAACGAGGCATTCCTACAGAGGAGGCTGTGGCGCTGATAGTCAATGGCTATGCCAAAGAGGTGATGAATAAATTGCCAATGGAATTTGCTGTTGAAGCGCAAAAGTTATTGCAAATAACACTTGAAGGTTCGGTAGGATAATTATTAAATAGAAACATCATAATCGATATGGATAATATATTGTTAGAGGTAAAAAATCTTCGTGCCGGCATTGAAGGCAAAGAGATATTAAAAGGGGTAAACTTGACAGTGCGTCCTGGTGAAGTGCATGCTATTATGGGGCCTAATGGGGCTGGTAAGAGTACACTTTCCTCGGTGCTCGCTGGCGACCCTTCATTTACTGTTTCGGAGGGTGAAGTGAATTTCCATGGAGTAGATTTGCTCGAACTTGCACCCGAAAATCGTTCACACGAAGGATTGTTCCTTTCATTTCAATACCCAGTGGAAATTCCAGGTGTGTCAATGGTTAACTTTATGCGTGCAGCAATTAATGCTAAACGTAAATATTTCAACCAAGAACCTCTCTCGGCAAGTGATTTCTTAAAACTTATGCGTCAAAAGCGTGAGGTTGTAGAACTTGACAATAAGTTGGCTTCTCGCTCGGTAAACGAAGGGTTTTCGGGTGGAGAAAAGAAACGCAACGAGATTTTCCAAATGGCGATGCTCGAACCACGCTTATCAATTCTCGATGAAACTGATAGTGGTCTTGATATTGATGCTCTTCGCATTGTGGCTGGTGGCGTAAATAAGCTCAAAACATCTGAAAATGCTACAATCGTAATCACTCACTATCAACGATTGCTTGATTATATTAAACCCGATTTTGTGCATGTGCTTTATAAAGGTCGCATCGTAAAAACTGGTGGACCAGAACTCGCACTCGTGCTCGAAGAGCGAGGTTATGATTGGATTAAACAAGAAATAGATAATCAATAATTGCAATATTGTCAACAATATGAGTGCATTATCGCAATATATAGAATTATACGACTCTCATCTTGAGGTGATTGAGGGCAAATCGAGCGAGGTGTTGAATAGCCACCGTCGCGAAGCCCGCAAGTTGCTTGAGGGGAAATCATTGCCCCATAAAGGTGAGGAGGGATACGAAAAAACCTCGATTGAGGAAATGTTTGCGCCCGACTTTGGGGTAAATATTAATCGAGTAAACATACCAGTCGATGTTTCATTGTCATTTAAGTGTGATGTGCCCAATATGAGCACAATCATGGCTTTTGTGGTAAATGACACATTTGCGCCATCATCAACGCTTCATAATAAAATGCCTCAAGGGGTTATTGTCGATTCTTTGGCAAGAGCATCGCAAGAGCACCCCGAGTTGGTTGGAGGTTTTTATAATGGTTTGGCTCAAAATGAGAAGCCAGGGGTGGCATTGAATACGATGCTTGTGCAAGATGGTGTGTTTATCTATGTGCCTCGTGGGGTAGTGATGGAACGTCCTATTCAGCTTGTGAATATCTTTAACTCGGTTGCGCCTATGATGGGCGTGCGTCGTTTACTTGTTGTGGTTGAAGATGGGGCTTCGGCTCAATTGCTCATTTGTGACCACACTCAAAATAGCGAATACCGATATCTCTCATCGCAAGTGGTAGAGGCTTATGTGGGCAAAAATGCTTCGCTTGATATTTATGATATAGAAGAATCGTCGGCTACAACAGCTCGCTATTCTCAACTCTTTGCTCGCCAACAACGAGACTCGCAATTGTTGGTTAATGGAGTAACTCTTTCGGGGGGTAACACTCGCAATGATTATCATATCGATTTGGTAGAAGATAATAGCAAAACCACTCTTGCAGGTATGGCTATTGCTTCGGGAAGTCAACATATCGACAATAATACATATATCAAGCACGCATCTACTCATGGCATGAGCAACCAACTATTTAAGTATGTGCTTGATGATGAATCGACAGGAGCATTTGATGGTGTGATATATGTAGCACCCGATGCTCGTTTTACTGAGGCATACCAAAGCAATCGCAATCTCCTTGCGTCTAAGCAAGCTCGCATGCACACTAAGCCACAACTTGAAATCTATAACGATGATGTGAAATGTAGTCACGGTGCAACAACTGGTCAACTTGATGCCGATGCATTATTTTACATGCGTTCGCGTGGTATTCCCGAGAAAGATGCGCGCACAATGTTGATGCAAGCGTTTATGGTCGATGTGATTGATATGGTGAAAATGGAGGGGTTGCGCGACCGTTTGCGTCACTTGGTAGAAAAAAGATTTTACGGGCAGCAAGCATCATGTAGTGAGTGTGCGGCTGCTTGTCACGAACCACAAAAAGATTGATAAAATATATAATGGAAGGTATTGATATAGCACATATTCGTAGTCAGTTCCCCATCCTTAATCGCACGGTGTGGAATAAGCCATTGGTGTATCTTGATAGTGCAGCAACGTCGTTTACTCCTCAATGTGTAGTTGATGAAATTACTCGAGTATATACCACTTGCAAGGCAAATGTGCATCGTGGTGTACATTCGCTTTCTCAAGAGGCTACCGACCTTCAAGAGGCTACTCGCGAATGTGTGAGAGAATTTATCAATGCCTCTTCAACACAAGAAATAATCTTCACTCGTGGCACCACTGAGGCCATAAACCTTGTGTCATCATCTTATGGTCGATTGCTCGAAAATGGCGATGAAATCATCGTTACAACAATGGAGCATCACGCTAATATTGTGCCCTGGCAATTGTTGGGCTCACGTAAACGCATTATTTTGCGTGTTGTGCCTATAAAGAAAGATGGCACGCTCGACTTGGAAGCTTATCAATCGCTATTTAATGAACGCACAAAATTGGTGGCAGTGTGCCATGTGTCAAATGTGCTTGGTACGGTCAATCCTATAAAAGATATAATAAAAGAGGCACATCAATATAATGTGCCTGTGTTGGTAGATGGGGCACAAGCAATTTCGCATATCAAAGTAGATGTGCAAGATCTTGATGCTGATTTCTATGCCTTCTCGGCACATAAAATGTATGGACCTACTGGGGTGGGTGTGCTGTATGGCAAGAAGCATCTTCTTAAAATGATGCCCCCATATCAAGGTGGTGGCGAGATGATTGGCACGGTTGACTTCAAAAAGACAACTTATGCTGAACTACCATTTAAGTTTGAAGCAGGTACGCCCGATTTTGTGGGGATTGCAGCATTTAAGAAAGCGATAGAGTTTATGCAATCTATAGGTATTGAGAATATCGCAGCCTATGAACATGAATTGCTTGCGTATGCTACTGCCGAGATGGAGAAAATTCCTAACATGAGAATTTTTGGCACTGCGCCTCAAAAAAGTGGGGTAGTGTCGTTCCTCATCGGGAATGAGCATCATTACGACTTGGGAATGTTGCTTGATAAACTTGGTGTTGAGGTGCGCACAGGGCATCATTGTGCTCAACCTCTTATGCATGCACTTAGCATAGAAGGGACAGTAAGAGCTTCGTTTGCAGCATATAACACACGTGAAGAAATTGATGTTTTTATAGCAGCCCTCAAGCGAGTATCGGCAATGCTTGGATAATGTAATATGAATATATTTGCATAAATGAGAGTGGCGAATACAAATTAATTGTTTAACTTTGCATCAGAAAAATAATTAACTATATAATACAATGGATTTTATTGAAGAATTGACCTGGCGTGGTATGATTCACACAGTGATGCCAGGAACCGATGAACAACTCAAAAAAGAAATGACTACGGCTTACTTGGGTATCGACCCCACTGCCGATTCGCTACATATTGGCCACTTGGTGGGCGTGATGATGCTTAAGCATTTCCAACGCGCTGGTCACAAACCTATCGCACTCGTAGGTGGTGCTACTGGTATGATTGGCGACCCATCAATGAAAAGCCAAGAGCGCAAACTTCTCGATGAAGAAACATTGCGTCATAACCAAGAAGCAATCAAAAAGCAACTCGCTAAGTTCCTCGATTTCGATAGTGATGCTCCTAATGCTGCTGAATTGGTTAACAACTACGACTGGATGAAGAATTTCTCATTCCTCGATTTCATTCGCGACGTAGGCAAACACATCACTGTAAACTATATGATGGCAAAAGACTCTGTTAAGAAACGTCTTTCGGGCGAGTCTCAACAAGGTATGTCGTTTACAGAATTCTCTTACCAACTCGTGCAAGGTTACGACTTCTTGACTCTTTATAAAGATAAAAATTGCCGTTTGCAACTCGGTGGTTCTGACCAATGGGGTAATATCACTACTGGTACTGAATTGATTCGTCGCACAGTAGGTGGCGAAGCATACGCTCTCACTTGTCCACTAATTACTAAAGCCGATGGTGGTAAATTTGGTAAAACTGAAAGTGGTAATGTGTGGTTGGATCCTCGTTACACTTCTCCTTATAAGTTCTATCAATTCTGGTTGAACGTATCAGACGCTGATGCTGAAAAATATATCAAAATCTTTACCGAACTTTCTCGCGAAGAAATTCAATCACTCGTTGAGGAGCAAGAAAAAGACCCAGGAATGCGCCCATTGCAAAAACGTCTTGCAAAAGAAATTACTACAATGGTACACTCTGCCGAAGAGTATGAAGCAGCAGTAGAAGCATCGCAAATCCTCTTCAGCAACAAAGCATCTGAAACACTTCGCAAAATTGATGAAGCAACACTTTTAGCAGTATTTGAAGGTGTGCCTACCTTTGAAGTAGAGAAAGCCGATATTGAAGCAGGTGTAAAAATTGCCGACCTCTTGGTTGAAAAAGCAGCAGTATTCCCTTCAAAAGGTGAACTTCGCAAACTTGCACAACAAGGTGGCGTATCAATTAATAAAGAAAAAATTGCTGATGTATATACCGATGCTTCGGTAGATATGTTGCTCAATGATAAGTATATACTTGTGCAAAAAGGCAAAAAGAACTACTTCTTGCTAATTGCAAAGTAAGAAAAAATAGAAAAAAAGTTGCAAAAATATTTGCACAGAATAAAAAATGTGCGTACCTTTGCAACGCTTTAGGACGGAAGTCTTGGGCAAATGAGGATTGTCTTATGGTGTAATGGTAGCACTGCAGTTTTTGGTTCTGCCTGTCTAGGTTCGAGTCCTGGTAAGACAACACTACAAAAAACGCTAATTACGAAAGTGATTAGCGCTTTTTGTTTATATACAATTCAAGGGTTGTTGTGGCAAAACTTGTTATGGTGACGAATTTTGTGTTACCACACAAATGGAATCAATCTCCAACGGAGTTTGTTGCAATACTCGGTGTATCCCGATAGGTCGTTGAGGAGTAGGCTCTCCTCGTCAAGAATGCGACGTATAATGATAGGAATGTAGAGCGAAAAAATGGGAATAGCCCACCACGAGCCAAGGATAATAGGAACGGGGAGAAACATAAGTAATGTGGCAGTATACATGGGGTGTCGAACAATGCTGTATAGACCAGTTGTAACCACTTTTTGGTCATCTTCAACATGTATGGTGCGCGAAAGCCACATATTTTCACGCATTACCTCGCCATATAGCGCATATCCAATGAGAAAAAGCGCTGCGCCACAGAGTGAAACCCAATTAGGGATAGATGACCAACCCAAGCGATAGTCAAGCCCAGCAATAACAAATCCTATAATAAAGAGCAATCCCGAGAATTTGACTACACCCTGCTGTGTGTTTCGTTTCTCCTTTGAGTCTAATCTGCGTCGTAATAAATCGGGACACCATAACCACATTACTATCCCCATTATGAGCATAGGAATGAATAGGATGCCCATTAATAGCCACCCATTATTGAAATCAAATGTTCCTGCTGGAATGAAAATCAATAGAGCAACTATGACACAGCCCATTATTCCTTTAATAGCAGCATTTAATAAAAGTTTTCCCTTTGTACTCATAATAGCTCATTAATTTATTCACCACTGCGAAGATACATATAAAAAGCAAATTCCCCAGTATTTTGTGTATAAAAATGGGGAAATGGTATATAACAAAAAATAGGCTGCGCCTTGGGTGCAGCCTATTGTGTATGTAGATAGTGTGTGATTATGCGAGTTTTGCAAGGGCATCTTTAATGCGACGCATTGCTTCGCGAATATTGTCATCGCTTGTTGCGTATGATAAGCGTATGTAACCTGGAAGACAGAATGCTTCTCCATCAACTGTTGCTACGTGCCCCTCTTCAAGGAGATACATTGCGAGGTCGGCAGCATTGTTGATTACTTTCTCGCCATATTTTTTGCCGAAGTAACTTGAAACTTCGGGGAAGAGGTAGAATGCACCTTGAGGTTCGTTGACTTTAAGTCCTGGAATTTCGCGTGCGAGTGAAACTACGAGGTCGCGGCGACGTTGGAATGCTACTCGCATCTCTTCGATGCAGTCTTGAGGGCCTACATAGGCAGCTTCAGCCGCTTTTTGAGCAATAGAAGATGCGCCTGAAGTGTATTGACTTTGGAGTTTGTTTGTTGCTTTAGCCACCCAAAGAGGAGCGGCGATGAAACCAATACGCCATCCAGTCATAGCATACGCTTTAGATACACCATTTACGATGATTACGCGGTCGGCAATTTCGGGGAATGAACCGAGAGAGGTAAATTCGCCAGTGAAATTGATGTGTTCGTATATTTCATCGGCGAGTACAAGCACGTCGGGGTATTTTGCGAGGACATCAACGAGTCCTTTGAGCTCATCTTTGGTGTAAACGCTACCAGTAGGGTTTGATGGAGAGCAAATGAGCACCATGCGAGTTTTAGGTGTGATTGCTGCTTCGAGTTGCTCGGGTGTTACTTTGAAGTCTTGTTCGATAGATGCAGGAACAAGTACGTTAGTGCCTTCAGCGAGTTTTACCATCTCTACATAACTTACCCATGCAGGAGTGGGTATAACCACTTCATCGCCAGGATTGATTACGCTAAGAATTACGTTACAAAGAGATTGTTTAGCGCCGCCCGATACCACGATTTGCTCGGGAGTATAATCAAGACCGTTTTCGTTTTTAAGTTTGGCAGCAATAGCTTTGCGCAAAGACATATATCCAGGAACTGGAGTGTAGAATGTAAAGTTTTCGTCAATAGCTTTTTTTGCAGCCTCTTTAATGTGGTGAGGAGTGTTAAAATCGGGTTCGCCCACCGATAGATTTATAACATCGACACCTTGTGCCTTTAACTCGTTGCTCTTTTGAGACATCGCAAGAGTTTGCGAAGGAGATAGCGATTGAACGCGGTCGGAAATGTGAGTCATTTTAATATTCTTAATGATTTAGTTATTTTGTCGCAAAGATAAGAAAAAGAATTGACAATTGAGAGTCGAAAGCCGATAATTGATGACTAATATTCAAAAAACTTTGCTATTTAGCAAAAATATGCTTTTAGGTGGGGAAAACATGTGGGAAATAAAGTGTTAAAAATATGAAGAAATTTTAATTTACATTTGTTAAATTGAGGAATTTTTAAACAATTAAACGGAGAAAATTGAACAATTTTAAAAAATTATAGTTTAATTTGTAGTTCCAATATCTATTTTGTGGTGTCGTGTGTGCGGCAACAAAAGTGGATTTGGAGAAGATTTTAAGATTTAACGATATGATACCAATAATAACACGTTGAATAGAGGGCAAATATTGATAAATATCTGCTCGCTTCGTTGTATATATATCTAATGTGTATCGGTGAGATTTTAAGGTCTTAAAAGATAGAGAAAAATAAAAATAGAGATAAATAAATTTTTTGTAAAACTAAGTTAAACTTAAAAAAGATTCTTGCATGAAGAACATTTGTTATCAAATGAATCGGAAAGCTTGGCTCGCGCTTGTAATGGTGCTTTGCCTCTCTTTCCCTGCTTTAGCGCAGAAGATTACAGTATCAGGTACTGTAACCGATCCCACTGGTGAACCACTCATCGGTGCAAGTGTGCTTGTTCAAGGAACAAGTAACGGTGTGGCAACAGACTTCGATGGTAATTATCAAATTGCAGTTGATGCCAACGGCACTCTCGTAGTGTCATACGTTGGTTATGAAACTCAAAATGTTGCCGTTGCTGGTCAAACCACAGTAAATGTAGTTCTACAAGAGAACAGTGTAATGCTCGCTGAAGTCGTAGCTATTGGTTACGGTGCTGTTAAGAAAAGCGACGCTACTGGTTCTGTAGCAGTAATCAAACCTGATGAAATTGAGGCTGGTATCTCAACTTCAGCACAAGACATGCTTGTGGGTGCTTCTCCTGGTGTGGTTGTAACAACCGACGGTGGTAACCCTACAGGTGGTGCAGCTATCCGTATCCGTGGTGGTGCTTCATTGAGCGCAAGCAACGACCCATTGATCGTTATCGACGGTGTGCCTATGAGCGATCAAGGTTATGGTGGTACTAACCCATTGACAATGGTTTCACCCGACAACATCGAGTCTATGACTGTGTTGAAAGATGCATCTGCAACTGCAATCTACGGTTCTCGCGCATCTAATGGTGTCATCATCATCACTACTAAAAAAGGTCAAAAAGGTAAACCTCAAGTTAACTTCACTGCAAACATGCACGTGAATACAGCTCGTAAAACTTGGGATGTATTGAGCGCTGATGAATTCCGTAAAATTGTTACAGAACAAATCGGTACAGAATCGGCTATTGCTCAACTTGGCAACGCTAACACAAACTGGCAAGACGAAGTGCTCCGCACATCAATTTCTCAAGACTATAACTTGAGCGTTGGTGGTACTGCAGGTTTCCTCCCTTACCGCGTATCGGCTTCTTATACCAACAACCAAGGTATCTTGAAGACTTCAGGTATGGACCGTACAACTGTAGGTATCAACTTGACTCCTAAGTTCTTCAATGGCCTTCTTTCTATCCAAGCTAATGCAAAAGGTTCTTACATCAAAAACCGCATGGCTGACCAAGGTGCAGTAGGTACAGCTCTTACTTACAACCCAACTCTTCCTGTTTACAATAATTATAATGTAGACGCTAACACTGCAGTGAAACCATTCAATGGTTACACTACTTTGATTGATGCATCAGGTAAACCACTAGACAACTCTCCAAACAACCCATTGTCAATGCTTGAATCAATCAACAACACTGCTGAAATTTTGCGTTCTAATGGTAATTTGCAAATTGACTATGCTCTCCACTGTCTTCCTGAGCTTCACTTCAACTTGAACCTCGGTTATGACGTATCAAAGAACTCTACAGTGAGCACAACTGCAGCAAATTCACCTCAAGCTTGGCGTGGTAACTACTATGATGGTGCTGGTACAGTTTACAACCACCACGAACTCCAACGCAACACTCTTCTTGATTTCTATGCTAACTACAAGAAAGAGTTTGAATCAATCAAATCAAATCTTGACGTAATGCTCGGTTACTCTTGGCAAGAATTCTACTTCCAAGGTAATAACTTGACTACTTTCAACACTGTAGGTTACAAATATGCATACGATGCGGCAAAAGGTGCTGATGCTTACTCATTGGATTATGCTGATGTATCACACGTAGGTCGTTCATATAATGACCAACCTAAATACTACTGGAAAGGTCAATTGAACCTCGTTTCATTCTTTGGTCGTTTGAACTACTCATTCGACAACAAGTACCTCTTGACATTCACTCTTCGTGATGACGGTACTTCTCGTTTCTCTCCCGATACTCGTTGGGGTCTCTTCCCAGCATTGGCACTTGGTTGGAAGATTTCAGAAATGGACTTCTTCGAATCGGCTAAGAGCACAATGAACGAATTCAAACTCCGTCTCGGTTGGGGTATCACAGGTCAACAAGCTGTAGGTGGTTACTATCCTTACATCCCTGTTTATGCTCAATCTACTTCATCGGGCGTAGTTAACTATCCTTCACCTGATGGTAAATTTAATGAAGATGGAACTTTGAGAGATTGGATTAACCCTCTTTATCCAAAGGCTTATCAAGAAGACCTCAAGTGGGAAGAAACTACTACTTGGAACGTGGGTGTTGACATGGCATGGTTGAACAACCGCATCACTGCAAGCTTAGACTGGTATCTCCGTGATACTAAAGACTTGCTCGCTTATGTGCCTGTTCCTGCTGGTCAAACTACTACTAACTACATGGACCGCAACATTGGTGAGCTTCGCAACATTGGTGTTGAAGCAAATATCGGTGCTAAACCAGTAGTTACTAAAAACTTCACTTGGAGCACAGGTTTTAACGTTGCATGGAATAAGAATGAATTGACTAAGTTGACTGGTTCAAACGAAGAAGACCAATCTTACTACCTCCAAGCAGCTGGTAACCCTGCATCTGAAAATGCTGGTGCACTTCAAGTACACAAAGCTGGTCACCCTGCTTACTCATTCTATCTTCTCGAACAAGTTTATGACAAAGATGGTAACCCAATTCCTAACCAATATGTTGACCAAAACCAAGATGGTCAAATCAATGACGCTGACCTCGTGATTCGTCACTCACGCGATCCTAAAGTGACACTTTCTTGGAACAACACATTTAATTATAAGAATTGGGACCTCGGTTTCCAACTCCGTGCTAACATTGGTAACTATGTGTTCAACTCAGTTCGTGCGTCTAAAACTAACCTCACAACTGTTGACCGCTACGGTCTAAACAACCTTATCAAGGCTGACTTCTATTTCAATGATGCAAGCGCTAACTCTAACTTCGTGCGTAGCGACTACTTCCTTGAAAATGCAAGCTTCGTTCGTTGTGATAACATTACTCTTGGTTATACTTGGAATGAATTGCTCGACAACAACCTCCGTTTGCGTTTGTTTGGTGCAGTTCAAAACCCATTCGTTATTACCAACTACAAAGGTCTTGACCCAGAAGTATTCTCAGGTGTAGATAATAATGTATATCCACGTCCTGTTACATTTACTCTCGGTTTAGTGGCTACATTCTAATCTCAAACTAAAGTAAAGAAGATAAATTATGAAATCATTAAATAAATTTTTCATTGCATTGGGATTGGTTGCATCGCTTGGTATGACCTCTTGCGTTGATGACCTTGATAATCCGGTAATCGATCCCAACGATATGACTCCTGAAGTGTTTGCTGAAAATCCTAAGGGTTATATGGATCGTGTACTCGCTGAGTGCTACCAATCTCTTGCTACTTCGGGTTATAATGGTCCCGGTAGCTCTAT
>JAFOYQ010000071.1 GCA_017424575.1 Muribaculaceae bacterium | reverse complement strand
TATTATGCCGTTTTCTACACTATTTTTGACATATATTAGTGTGAAAAGAGAAGAAAAGTTATTAACTTTGTAGTTTATAAACATAATGTTGATAAGTGTGCTAATTCATTATAAATCACTCTTTATAGATGTTGATGATTTAATGATAACCAATTTAGAAACATTGATAAGTTAAAATGCAAATAATTGGCTAAAAAGTTATCGCTGTTATCAACACGCAATATTGTTATTATTGAAATAAATTTTTTCTAAAAAACTTTATATAAAAATAAAAAAGATGAATGTCGACAAAGGTTATGTAGATGCGCCAATTAACAGCACTCTCAATCTCAAAGAGGAGATATTGAAACTCAAAAAGGAGAAGAATGCTGTGATATTAGCACACTATTATCAAAAAGGGGAGATTCAAGATTTGGCCGACTATATTGGCGATAGTTTGGCGTTGGCTCAAATAGCAGCACGCATTGAGGCTCCAGTGATAGTGCTTTGTGGTGTTCACTTTATGGGTGAAACTGCCAAGATTCTTTGTCCCGACAAAAAAGTGTTGGTTCCCGATACTAAAGCAGGCTGTTCACTTGCCGACAGTTGTCCTGCTAATGAATTTAAAAAATTCATTATAGAGCACCCTGGTCACACGGTGATAAGTTATGTAAATACTTCGGCAGGGGTGAAGGCATTGACCGATGTGCTTGTTACATCATCAAATGCTCGTCAGATTGTAGAATCTTTCCCCGAAGATGAAAAAATTATATTTGGTCCCGATCGCAACTTGGGAAATTATATAAATTCTATCACAGGTCGCAACATGACCTTGTGGAATGGTGCATGCCATGTGCATGAACAATTCTCGGTAGAAAAAATTATTGAGTTGAAGAAACAATATCCCAATGCAAAATTATTGGTACACCCTGAGTGTAAAAATTCGATTGTGGTGCTTGCCGATAAGGTGGGATCAACAGCAGCTCTATTGAGTTACGCTATAAATAGCGATGCTAAAGAGTTTATTGTGGCTACTGAGAGTGGTATTCTTCATGAAATGAAGAAGAAATGTAGCGACAAAACTTTCATTCCAGCACCACCCGAAGATGGCACTTGTGCTTGCAATGATTGTAACTTTATGAAACTCAACACTCTTGAAAAACTTTATAACTGTCTAAAATATGAACAACCAGTTATAGAGGTAGATAGCGATATAGCTGAAAAGGCTCGTATTCCAATTCAAAGAATGCTTGATATTTCGGAGAAATTGGGATTATAAACAATTTTATCTACATAGTATATAAATAGTGAGTAGATAAAAGAATTTTAGAGAAAGTGGCAATATAGTTAAATTTGCAACGACAAAAAACAAGAATAATAAATCAATAAAATATATCACACTTATGGAATATAATCACAAAGATATTGAGAGCCGTTGGCAACAATATTGGAAAGATAACAACACTTATAAAACTGAGATAGATAGTGCGCGTCCTAAATTTTATGTGCTCGACATGTTCCCTTATCCATCGGGAGCAGGATTGCACGTAGGACACCCACTTGGATATATTGCGTCGGATATATATTCACGCTTCAAACGTTTGCAAGGTTTCAACGTGTTACACCCTATGGGTTATGACGCGTATGGTTTGCCAGCTGAGCAATATGCTATCCAAACAGGTCAACACCCC
>JAFOYQ010000004.1 GCA_017424575.1 Muribaculaceae bacterium | reverse complement strand
TTTGAAGTTATGCAAAACGCAGAAGACCAAAACACTCTGTATATTGCTAATTCGTAACCCAATACATATTCAACCAAAAGGTCGTCATTAATTCTCAATAATTTAGACCTTTTTCGTAACTTCTTTTTACAAAGATAAGTTATTATTTCCTCAAATGAGTATTATAACCCATTTTTTTTGTAAATTTGCAGAAAGAAAAAAACTAATCATTGCAATGTTAGAAAAAATAAACGAACTTAAGGCTCAAATCGAAGGTCTTACAGCAAGCAATGCCGCAGATGTTGAAGCATTGCGTATCAAATATTTAAGCAAAAAGGGTGAGGTGTCGTTATTGTTTAACGATTTCCGTAATGTGCCAGCTGACCAAAAGAAAGCTATGGGTCAAGCCCTTAATGAACTAAAAAATCTCGCAAACGATAAAATCAATGCGTTGCGCGATGCAGTAGAATCTGTTGATACAGTTGGCGATGGTCTAGACCTTTCGCGCACTGAATCTCCAATTCGTCTTGGTTCACGCCATCCACTTTCACTCGTAAGAAATGAAATCGTGTCAATTTTTGCACGCTTAGGGTTCTCAATTGCCGATGGCCCTGAAATCGAAGACGACTGGCATGTATTTTCTTCAATGAATTTCCCTGCCGATCACCCAGCGCGTGATATGCAAGATACTTTCTTTATTCAACGCAATCCTGCTGATGTATTGTTGCGCACTCACACATCTTCAGTGCAAAGTCGTGTGATGGAGAAAACACAACCACCTATTCGCATCATTTGTCCAGGTCGAGTGTATCGCAATGAGGCAATTTCGGCACGTGCGCACTGTTTCTTCCACCAAGTAGAAGCATTGTATGTTGACAAAAAAGTTTCATTTGTTGACTTGAAACAAACTTTGTTGTACTTTGCTCAAGAAATGTTTGGTCCAGCAACTCAAATTCGTCTTCGTCCAAGTTATTTCCCATTTACAGAGCCTTCGGCTGAAATGGATATCTCTTGTAATCTTTGTGGCGGTAAAGGTTGCTCATTCTGTAAACACACTGGTTGGGTAGAAATCCTCGGTTGTGGTATGGTTGACCCAAATGTGCTTGAATCGTGTGGCATTGATAGCAAACAATATAGTGGATATGCATTAGGTATGGGTATTGAACGTATTACCAACCTTAAATATCAAGTTAAGGACCTTCGCATGTTCTCTGAAAATGATGCTCGATTCCTCGAAGAATTCCAAAGCGCACACTAAGAAAAGATAATCGACATTACGATGACTACCAAGCAACGCTATCAACAGGTTATTGAGTGGTTTAAGACTGCTATGCCTGTTGCTGAAACAGAGTTACATTACGATACTCCATTTCATTTGTTGCTTGCAGTCATTTTGTCGGCTCAGTGCACCGACAAACGTGTAAATCTCATAACACCCGCATTATTTCGTAGATATCCTTCGCCCGAAAGCCTTGCTGTTGCATCTTTTGATGAGGTATATGAATTGATAAAGTCGTGTTCATATCCCAATAATAAAGCGCGTCATTTAATCGGTGCCTCAAAAATGCTTGTTGAGGAATTTAATAGTGAAATTCCTGCCGATATTGACTCATTAGTAAAATTGCCAGGAGTAGGGCGCAAAACTGCAAACGTAATGCTTGCCGTGGTATTTAATAAAGCGGCAATGGCAGTGGATACTCATGTTTTTAGAGTAAGTGAACGTATTGGATTAACCAATAATAGCAAGTCGCCACTCGAAACAGAGAAAACATTGTGCAAACATATTCCCGATGAGATTATTCCTTTAGCACATCATTGGCTTATACTTCATGGGCGCTACGTGTGTAAATCGCGTCGTCCCGATTGTTTGAATTGTGGATTGACAAGTGTGTGTAAATATTTTCAACAAGGAAACAAATAACAATTTAGTATAACTCCTTTATGGATAGCATGTTTTCGTTTATAATAGAGGTAATTGGCACAATTGCTTTTGCAATAAGCGGCATTAGAATGGCTGCGGCTAAACGCTTTGATTGGTTTGGTGCATACGTTGTGGGGCTTGTTACAGCAATTGGAGGTGGAACTTTACGTGATGTGCTTCTTGATGCGCCTGTGTTTTGGATGCAGACGTGGTGGTATCTTGCCGTAACAGGATTATCTTTAGTTTTTGTTATTATATTTCGCAAGGCATTAGTGAAGCATCTTCGTGCACTATTGTTGTTTGACACCGTAGGTTTAGCGCTATTTGTTGTTATCGGTATCCAAAAATCATTAGCATTCAATTATCCTATATGGGTTGCTATTGCGATGGGTATGATTACTGGGGCCTTTGGTGGGGTGTTGCGTGATATACTTATAAATGAAGAGCCACGCTTCTTCCGTGAAGATGTATATGCTACGGCTTGTCTTGCTGGAGGAGGTGTATATTGGCTTACACTTGTGTGTGGTGGTGCTGAAATTTTTCAACAAATACTTTGTGCTGCTACAGTGATTTTACTTCGTTGGTGTGCAATTAAATATTCATGGCAACTACCCACGCTTAAACACGACAATGATTAACTCACTCAATTAATTATTATGCAAAAACGCAAAACAATTGTCCAATTTATGAAATATGTAATAGTGGGGTGTATGAATACTGCTATTACACTTGGCGTAATCTTTGTGTGTAAATCATTATTAGATGTAAATCCTTATTTATCTAATGCACTTGGTTATATTGCAGGATTGATAAACTCATTTATATGGAATAAAAATTGGGTATTCAAATCTCAAAATGGCTATAGTCGTGAAGCTATTAAATTTGTAATTGGTTTCGGAATATGTTATTTATTACAATTAGGTGTAGTTTATGGCCTTAATTCAACAACTTTTGGCACCTATGAATGGCAAATCTTGGGTATATTCACCATTTCGGGATATGGCGTAGCAACACTACTTGGTAGTGTGGCATACACTGTTGTTAACTATATATATAATAGAGTAGTTACATTCAAGTAAAAAGATATATAGAGATATACAATGAGAGCCTTTGCATTTGCAAAGGCTCTCATTGTTTTCTATTAGTCTTCGTTGGTGTCTTCTACATCATACTCAACATCGTCGTCATCTTCCCCTGAATGTAGGTAAGACATATATTCTTCATAAGATATGAACCGTCCGCCCATTGATTTGAGGTGGGCAGTTTCGAGTTGGCAGTCAATCAATACTCCGCCATTGGTTTGCATCCATTGAGCAAGAGCAATCAGTGCGAGTTTTGAAGCACTGGGTACGCGTGAAAACATGCTTTCGCCAATGAAACAATTACCCATTAATACCCCGTAAAGTCCCCCGACGAGTTTTTCACCATCCCACACCTCAACACTTGCTGCCCAACCTTCATTGTGAAGACGAGTGTATGCTTCAATGATTTCGTCGCCAAGCCAAGCCCCAGGGTGCTCGCATCGTTCCTCGGCACATCCACGAATTACTCCATCAAAATCTTGATTAATAGTAACATCATATAGTTGTTTGCGAATGAGTGAACGCATTGAATGAGAGATGTGTATTTCATGTGGAAATATTACAAATCTCTTGAGAGGACAAAACCACAATTTCTGTTCGTTGCGAAAAGCCGACCATGGAAAAATGCCATTTGAGTAGGCAAGAAGAAGACGCTCAGTAGAATAATCTCCACCCACAGCCAATAACCCATCTTCTTCGCCAAGATATGGGTCGGGAAATACTAATTGATCACAAAGTTCAAATACCATAATTTGTTACTTTTTTATGGTAAGAGCCAATTTATCATCAATAAGCGAAATTTCGGCAATACCTTTCTTCGCAAGTTTGCCAAATAGAATTTCGTTTACAAGTAGAGGTTTGAGATTGTGAGTTATCACGCGCTCAATTTCACGCGCTCCATATTTTGCCGAGAATCCATTGTTGAGGAGCCATTCATGCGCTTCGGCAGTGAGTGTAATGGCAATATTTCGTTCAGCAAGACGATTGTTGAGTTCGGCAATTTTCTTGTCGAGAATCAATGTCGCCATATCACGACTCATGTCGTTAAATACAACTATGCCAGATAGGCGGTTGATGAACTCGGGTTTGAATGTCTTTTTAACCTCCGTGAGCATTGCATCGCCAGTAGTAACGGTTGAACCGAACCCGATTCCAGCGAGTTTTGCAAATTGTGCGCCAGAGTTTGAAGTCATGATGATAATGGCATGCGAGAAGTCAACTTTGCGACCACGGCTATCGGTCAATGATGCATAGTCCATTACTTGGAGCAATGAATCATATACTTTTTCGTGAGCCTTTTCGATTTCATCAAGCAATAATACGCAATGTGGATTTTTACGCACTGCTTCAGTGAGTCGTCCACCCTCTTCATAGCCTACATAGCCAGGCGATGAGCCAATGAGTTTTGATACGCTATAACTTTCGCTATATTCACTCATGTCAAATTTGTGGAGTTTTACACCCAATTCTTCAGCAAGCACGCGTGCTACTTCGGTTTTACCCACACCAGTTGGACCAACAAACAATAGGCTTGCTTGTGGTTTGTGGTCGTCGGTCAATCCTGCACGAGCAGTGAGAACAGCCTCAACTACTTGTTTGATAGCCTCGTCTTGACCAAAGATGCTCTTGCACAAATTGTCGCGGAGATTGCGTAGTGGAGTAGTATCGTTTTCGTCAATTATTTTAGTCTCAACATTGCCCAGTTGAGCAACTATTGAGTCAATGAGGTCATTATGAATAACTTGTTTTTTGTATCCTTTAAGTGGATTCAATTCGCGATAAGCGCCTGCTTCATCAATGATATCAATAGCACTATCGGGTAATGCTCTGCCCGAGAGGAAACGCTTGCTTAATTTAACTGCACGCTCAATAACACCTGGCGCAATGCGAATGTCGTGATACTTTTCATATCTGCGTTTTACGCCATTGAGTATTTCTATTGCTTCTTGTTGTGAAGGTTCTGTGATATCTATGCGACGGAATCGGCGGAGAAAGCGGGTGTGGCTTTCAAGATAGCGTGTAGCATCTTCAAAAGTGGTGATGCCGATAAAGCGCAATAACTCATCATCAAGATAGGGGAGAAGCATGCCAGTGAGGTCGCGAGAGCCGTTAGCATCTCCTTTGCTCCCTGCAAGGGTGTGGATATCATCGATAACAATAATTCCGCCCCCCAATTGTTTAATGCCATTCATTGTTGAGGCAATGCGTTGTTCAATATCCCCTTGATATTGGGCATTAGCAAGGATAGATGTTACCGATAATTCATATACGGGGAGTTGTGCAATTTTTGATGGGAATTGTTCAAGTTTTACTACAAAACCCTTGACGATTGCCGATTTCCCCACACCAGGTTCGCCTACGATAAGCGCATTGTTTTTATCACAACGGCATAGGATTTGGCCTAATCGTGACATCTCTTTTTGGCGTCCAACGATTGCTTTCGAATTATCTCCACGTAGTGGATTGAGGTCGATGATATATTTCATCCAATCGGCAGATGGTTTATTTGATGATGAAACAAAATCATCGTTGTCGGCAAGATCATATCCACGAAGGCTTTTGCCATCGATGCTCATGATGAAACTTAACACATCGGCAATCTCTTTATCGGTAATGTGTCGAGCGAGAACGCTGTTGCAGATACATTCGGGGGTGTTCAATATTGCTATTATAATTGCAGTAGCAGGTACAGGAACATCGCCTTCTTGTTGGATTATTTTGCGAGCACTTTTCATTACCTTTTTCATCAAACTCGACATTGTTGGTTCGATTTCATCGTCGGTAGGTGGAACATGCTCGGCTAATATTTGATTAATTTCATTGGCGATTTGTTCAAATTTATCGCCAAAACGATTGCTTTCATCAGCAAAATTGCAAAGATTTGCTGCCGCTACCATAAAGTGTTCGGGCATGATAAATTCATGTCGCAAAATAGATGCAATTTGGTGTGCGTCATTAAGTATTTCTCTCGCAAAAGGTGATAGATTGAGATTGTTAATATTGTTAGGCATATATATGTTTTAGTTTTTTTGTTTAACAGTAAGTTGTAATGGAAATCCTTCGGCACGAGCCATAGATGTTGCTTTATCAGCTTTAGATTGAGCAATGTCATAGATATATGTGCCTACAATGGCCTCGCCATTCTCGTGAACATTTAGCATTAATTGTATCGCTTCCTCTTGACTTTTGTTGAAAATAGTTTCAAGAATCATAACTACAAAGTCCATAGTGGTGTAATCATCATTGTGAATAATTACATCATACATTGGTGGTTTGCGGTGGCGAAATCGAGTTGATGTGCTTGACGAAGTTTGTTGTTGTTCCATAGTGCAAATTTAATGATTTAATTGTGTTTTGCCAATATCAGGTATAAAAAAACAATCGTCACTCCACATTAGCGAATGACGATTGTTATAAATTAATTACTGAAATTATTTCTTTTCAGCAGAAGTTTCTTTAATGATAAATACTGAAACTGCACCTACGAGGAGAAGGATACCAGCAAGAACGAGCATGCGATCTTGTGCTGCAATTTCTCCTGCAGGAGTGAGTAATGCCACACATACACCACCTACAGCCGCTGCAACAATTTGTGGGAGACAAATTGTGCCATTAAATAGACCGAGGTATGTACCCATGTTCTTGCCCGACAATGAGTTTGTGAGGATTGTAAATGGTAAAGCCAACATAGCAGCCCACGCGCAACCAATAAGAGCGTATGAGATAAACAACATGTATTGGTCAGCAATATAGTATGTTGAAATGAAACCAATAGCACCAAGAACAAGACTCAACGCATAGATGAATTTGCGGTTTTTGAACATTGGAATTACGATTGCCCAAAGAACTGAGCCAATTGCTTGTACAGCGAATAATACACCTACCCAGTCACCTGCCGATTGATATTGTTTAGAAGCAACGTCCAACATAACTACTCCGTCTTTCACAATAGTTGGAGTGTCAAATGCACTTACTGCGATTGCACCATTGGTATATGTCCACATATACATGAATGCAGCCCAACAGAAGAATTGAACTAAACCAACGGTCCAGAATGTTTTAGGAGCATTGATGAGGAGCTTTATCATATTAGTTTTTTCGTCTTTGTCGCTTTCGGTAATGCCATGATATTCAGCATATTCTTTTGGAGGCATTTCTTTTACGGTAATAGTTGTGTAAATTACACATAAAATAAGAATTATTGCACCGATGTAGAATGACCATTTAACTGAATCAGGAATTTCTCCTGCTGCAGCAACACTTGCAATGCCTATTGCGGTAAAGATGTATGGGAAGAGATATCCAACAAGGCTACCAGCATTGCAGAGGAAGCTTTGGATTGAATACGCAAGCCCTTTTTGCTTTTCGTTTACCATGTCACCTACCATCATTTTGAATGGTTGCATTGCCATATTGATTGAGGTGTCGAGGAACATCAATGAGATAAGACCGAAAATCATCGCTGCACCAACTCCGAAACCGAAACTACCGGCATTAGGCAACATACACATTACCAATACTGCAACAAGTGCTCCAATGAATAAGTAAGGAATGCGACGACCGAAACGAGTCCAAGTGTTATCACTCCATTTACCAACAAGTGGTTGAACGATGATACCCATCAATGGAGGAAGAATCCAGAAGAAACTCAAATCATGTGGGTCGGCACCAAGTGTGGCAAAAATACGCGAGATATTTGCACTTTGTAGCGCGTAAGCGATTTGAACGCCAAAGAATCCGAAACTCAAATTCCAAAGTTTCCAAAAACTTAAATCGGGTTTAGTTTTCATTTCTATAAATGTAATTTGATATATTAATGATTTATTTAATTAACGATTTTAACCAAGTAATTTCTTGAGGCCATATTGACATATCTGGTGTTTCAAGAATCAATGGAATGTTGTCCATGCGAGGGTCATTCATCAAGAATGAGAAGAAATCTGCACCAAGTACACCATTGCCAAGAGTTTCGTGGCGGTCAACTTTTGAAGCAAGTCCTTTTTTTGTGTCGTTGAGGTGCATGCCACTAAGATATTTGAATCCGATAGTTTCGTCAAAACGACGCCAAGTATCGGCATAGCCATCAATGGTTGAAAGGTCATAACCAGCGGCAAAAGCATGGCATGAGTCGATACATACACCTACACGCGATTTATCCTCTACTTTGTCAATAATATGGGCGATTTGCTCAAATGAGAATCCAAGATTAGAACCTTGACCAGCAGTGTTTTCAATCACGGCTTTTACACCCGATGTTTTTTCGAGGGTGATGTTGATTGATGCTGCAATGAGGTCAAGACAATCATCTATTGGCATCATGTTGAGGTGACTCCCAGGATGAAAGTTGAGCATAGTTAACCCCAGTTGTTCACATCGTTGCATCTCGTCAAGAAAAGCTTCGCGTGATTTCTCGAGTTTATCAGCCTCGGGGGCTCCAAGGTTGATGAGATAACTATCGTGAGGTAGAATCTTGTCGGAAGTATAGCCATATTTTTCACAATTTTCTTTGAATGCGATGGCTTCTTTTTCGCTGATGGGTTTAGATGCCCATCGAGATGGGTTGCGAGTAAACAATGCAAAAGCATCCGCACCAATGGCATTTGCATTGATGGGTGCTTGACTCACTCCATTGCTTGCTGAAACATGTGCTCCAATAAGTTTCATAATGTTGCAAATTTTGTAAATTTATCATACAAAGATACTAAACACTTTTGACTTAAAAGGTAAATTCTCCTCAAAAAACAAACGAAAAACGATTAAAATTGGGTAAAAGTTGTGCTTAGATTTGAAAAATTAGCAGATTTACAAAGATTGTTGTATCTTTGTTTTATTATGACTGAACTCACAAATAATCTTCGTAAAATGGTGGCTTCTCTTGGCAATGCTCGTAATCGCCGAGAGGAAGGGTGTTTTGTTGCTGAAGGCACAAAGTGTGTGTGTGATACATGGCAGAATTTCCACTGTCGATATCTTTTTGCAACAACAGCATGGATTGAGCAGCATGGAAAGTTGTTGCCAGGGGCTAATCCTATTGTGGTGAAGCGTGCCGATATGGAGCGTATGAGCCAGTTGTCAACTCCATCACAAGTGTTGGCAGTGTATGAGTTGCCCGAGGTGAAATTTGACGAAGCATCGTTATCGTCAAATCTTGTTATAGCACTTGACCGTGTGCAAGACCCTGGTAATTTGGGTACCATTATGCGCATTGCAGATTGGTTTGGCATCACTGATATAGTTTGCTCTTCCGATACGGTTGATGTTTATAATCCTAAGGTGGTTCAAGCTACGATGGGGGCAATTTCGCGAGTAAAGGTGCATTATCTCGACCTTGTTGATTTGATTAAGCGTAATCCCGATGTGCCAGTTTATGGGACCTTCCTCGATGGTCGAAATATTTACGAAACATCGTTGACACCTCATGGTATTGTAGTGATGGGTAATGAAGGACAAGGAATATCTAATGAAGTGGGTGACTTAATTAAGCGAAGATTATTTATTCCATCATATCCACAAGAACGACCAACATCGGAGTCGCTTAATGTGAGTATGGCTACGGCAATAACTATAGCCGAGTTCCGTCGCAGAATGTAATAATAGAAAATAACACACAATAATATGGCAAAGGTAAAGTCAATGTGGTTTTGTAACTCATGTGGGGCTGATTCTCCTAAATGGGAGGGACGTTGCCCATCGTGTGGCGAGTGGGGAACACTTGTTGAGGAGAAAGTGAGTGCAAAACAGAGTAAGGGCTCTAAATCTACTCGTGTAGCCAAGAGTATACCGCAAAAAGTGTCGGAAATTAAAGCGATGAATGAGCCTCGCATTCACATGCCAAGTGAGGAACTTAATCGTGTGCTTGGAGGTGGACTTGTTGCTGGTTCGCTTGTGTTAATAGGTGGTGAACCTGGTATAGGGAAATCAACATTGGTGTTGCAAAATATACTCTCGATAAAGTCAAAGACTATATTGTATGTGTCGGGTGAGGAGAGTGCTACCCAACTTAAATTGCGAGCTGATCGTATAGGTCGACAAAGCGATAATTGCTATATTGTGTGTGAAACATCGCTCGAAAACATCTTTGACCACATTGAAGAGATACAACCTCAAATTCTTATCGTTGACTCAATTCAAACTATTGCTACCGATGCTATTGAATCATCGGCAGGTAGTGTAAGTCAAGTGCGTGAATGTTCGGCTCAACTGCTTAAATATGCTAAAGAGAGTGGAGTGCCTGTGTTGTTAATTGGTCATATTAATAAAGAGGGTAGTATTGCCGGACCTAAAGTGCTTGAACACATTGTTGATGCTGTGTTGCAGTTTGAGGGCGACCGTCAATATATGTATCGTATTCTTCGCTCTATAAAAAATCGTTTTGGTAGTACATCAGAATTAGGGATATATGAAATGTGTCAACGAGGATTGCGTGAAGTGACAAATCCGTCGGAGATGCTATTGTCGCATAGTGATGAAGAATTGTCGGGTGTTGCAATCGGAGTAACGCTTGAAGGGATTCGTCCATTTTTGATTGAAGCACAAGCATTAGTTAGTACGGCTGCCTATGGTACACCTCAACGCTCGGTAACTGGTTTTGATTCAAAACGCATGAATATGCTCCTTGCAGTGCTTGAAAAACGTGTGGGTTTCAAACTTGTGCAAAAAGATGTATTCTTAAATATCGCAGGGGGCTTAAAAGTAAATGATCCGGCACTGGATTTGGCTGTGATATGTGCAATTCTTTCTTCCAATGTTGATATGGCTATTCCAAAAGGGGTGTGTATGTCGGGCGAAGTGGGATTGTCGGGCGAAATACGTCCTATCACTCGCATTGAGCAGCGCATCATGGAAGCCGAGAAACTCGGTATGAAAACCATTATAATACCTCGCAACAATCTTAAAGGTATTGATACCTCACGACTAAAAATCAAAATAGTAGAAGTCGCCAAAGTCGAAGAGGCCTTCCGTATGCTATTCGCGTAGATGAGAATATAGCATACTCTCCTAAAATATTGTAAAAACAATAAAGCCGAGCATTTGCCCGGCTTTATTCTTGTCTGTATGAGTCTCTTATTTAACTCTTGCAAGGATGAGCGCTGATGTTGGAGCAACTGTCATTTTACCACCTTTAGTAGTTCCCATGCCGTCGGCTTTGAGTTTGCCATCTTGAGCGATGATAATCCATTCGCCTTTTTTGATTTTCACCTCTTGAGCTTCGTTAGAGCCGTTGAATACGAGTTTGATTTCTTTCCACTCGTCACCGTTAGCATTGTCTTTGATAGAGTAAGAGATGAGGTTTTCACCTTTTATATCATCAAACACGATGTGCTTAGCAATAGCTTCGGCTGTAGTCATACGGAATGCAGGGTGAGTTTTGCGAAGTTTTGTTAACTCGCAGTAGTAGTTGAATTGCTCTGCATTCTTGTTTTTCAATGACCAATCGATAGCGTTAACCGAGTCAGGGCGATTATAAGTGTTGTGAATGCCTTTTTTGTTGCGGAATACTTCTTCACCTGCAAACATAAATGGAGTGCCTTGTGAAGTGAAGACGATAGTTTGGGCCAAACGAGCAGCACGCATCTTTTCTTCTTCGCTTGCGCCTTTCATCGATACATTTAGTTTGTCGGTGAGGCTATAGTCGTCGTGGCAAGATACATAGTTGATGATTTGAGTAGGAGTCGTAGCATAGGCAAATTTAGAGTTATTGCCTTTAGAATAGTCAACTTGTGGGTGTGCTGTAGAGGCAACGATACCAATTTTTACAGTTTCTTTATTGCCAGGAGCATTTGTTGCAAAACCTTTATTTTCGCCATTGCTATAGTGACCCTTTACGGCATCGCGGAGGTCATCGCTAAATACTGCAATACCTTCCATTTTAGCAACATTTTCTTTTAATGCACGACGTTCAACGGGTAGTGGAGAGTCACCACATGTCCAACCTTCGCCATAAACGAAAATGCGAGGGTTGACTTTTTTGAGTGTTTTTGCTACTTTATTCATTGTTTCGGTGTCGTGGATAGCCATGAGGTCGAAACGGAATCCATCGATGTGGTATTCTTCAGCCCAATATTTTACTGAATTTACAATGTAGTTACGCATTTGCTCGCGTTCAGAAGCTGTTTCATTTCCACATCCCGAAGCATCACTATATGTGCCATCTTGGCGATAGCGATAGTAGTAGTGAGGTGCTGTCAATGAGAAGTTAGAATCATCATTATTTGCAGTGTGGTTATAAACAACGTCCATGATAACACCAATACCTGCATCGTGAAGCGCTTTAATCATTTGCTTCATTTCGAGGATGCGAGTAGAAGGGTTTGAAGGGTTTGTTGAGTAAGAACCTTCGGGAGCGTTGTAATTATAAGGGTCATAACCCCAGTTGTACTTGTTTTCAGGAAGTTGACTTTCATCAACACTGTTATAGTCGTAAGAAGGAAGAATGTGAACGTGAGTGATGCCCAATTCTTTTAAGTGGTCAATACCTGTCTTATCTCCAAGAAGTGAACGAGTGCCTTGTTCGGTGAGAGCGAGGAATTTACCTTTGTTTACGATGCCCGAAGATGGATGGATAGAGAAGTCACGGTGGTGCATTTCGTAGATGATAACATCGGCTATGCTACCAATCTCAGGACCTTTGTCGTTTTCCCAACCAGTAGGATTGGTTGTGGCAAAATCGATAATAGCAGCACGACGACCATTTGTGCCTACAGCTTTAGCCCACACACCTGGTGTTTCATCGAGCCATTTGCCATTGTATTTGATGCGGAAAGTATAGAATTTACCATAAAGTTTGTCTGCTACATTCGCGCGCCAAGTGCCGTTTTCACTTTTTTGCATTTCGAGAGTTGCGTATGAAGCAGAATTGCGGTCGGTATTGTACAACAATACTTGAGCTGCTTGTGCTTCGGGCGACCACAATGTGAAATGTGTGCCATTGTTGTCAACTTTTAGTTCGAGGTCTTCTCCGTTGTAAGAAGGGAATGAAGAGTACGCAGTTTCCATGTTTGATTGAGAGGCTTGTGCCGTTACTCCACATAGCAATGCTGCCGAAATTACAGTTCCGGTACAAAGTTTAATGAGGTTGAGTTTCATTTAATGATTATTTTAGATTGATTATAATTTACAAATAGATTATTTTACAATCACTGATTTCGACCAATGAATGCATTTTACGATGTAATACCCTTTGGGTAGTTCAATCGTTGTAGAACCATGACTCACAGTTGCTGTTTTTACAATCTGTCCGGTAATAGAATATATTTGAAAATTAACTGACTCATCACTTGGTACTATTAATGTTACAGCACCAGTAGAAGTTTTGATAGAAGGTTGTGATGAGGCGATGATAGAGATATCGTCATTTGCGGGATTGGCATAAACAATTGACGAACTAACCCCCATTAGTCCAATCAAAAACGCAACAGATATGTTTCTAAGTTTTTTCATTTTTACAGTTTACACCATTTAGTGTTACAAAGTAAGCAAATTTAATCGGAAATTCCAAATATTTCACTTATAATTAAGCCGATTTAATATAATATCAATTTTTATTTAAGATATTGCATGTCATTATGAGTCGTTTCTCGAAATTTTACTAATTTTGCTCTAAAATCAGTGAATTATGGTAGTATCCCCCAATGCAAAGATAAATATAGGGCTCGATATTGTTTCGCGTCGTAGTGATGGATATCATAATATTGAGACAATCTTTGTGCCAATACCTTGGCGTGATGTTCTTGAGATTGTGCCTGCTAATGGAAATCAAACAACCCTTACAGTTACAGGTCGAGTGGTAGATTGTCCTATGGAAAAAAATCTTGTAGTTAAGGCGTTTAGGGCAATGCAAAAACAATATTCTTTGCCTGAGGTTGATATCCATTTGCATAAAATTATCCCCGACGGAGCTGGGCTTGGAGGGGGTAGTGCTGATGCTGCTTTTACCATAATTGCCCTTAATGAAATTTTTGAGTTGAATGCAACAAAAGAGCAGTTGGCACAAGTCGCAGCAACTATTGGCGCCGATTGTCCATTTTTCATTTATAACACGCCTATGCTTGCTACAGGAATTGGCACTGATTTTACTCAAATCGATTTGGATTTAACTGGATATAAAATTTTGGTTGTTAAACCTCAAGTGAGTGTTCCTACGGCGCAAGCATACGCTGGAGTCAATCCCCAACAGCCCGATACACCATTGAAACATCTCATAAAAATGCCTATGTTGAAATGGCAAGGAGTTGTTAAAAATGATTTTGAAAAAAGTATTTTTCCATTGCATCCTATTGTATCAAAAATTAAACAAGAAATGCTAAACATGGGTGCTCTTTATGCATCAATGTCGGGTTCAGGATCTGCAGTATATGGTATTTTCAAAGGTGACAATTTGGCAGAGGAAAATCCTCCTAAATTTGAGCAATGTGACATCTTTATTGGAGATTTATAGAAAATAGCTTGTAATGGTATTTTGGCAACATTTTTGATATAATGTTTGTTAATTAATTATTGAATAAAAACACCATTATAATGAACAATAAAAAAGAATCTCAAGTAGAGGAAACATTAAACGAAGAGAAAGAAATTGTTTCAGAAGTAGAAGAAGGTGCAGAGGAAAACGCCGAGTCGGTTGAAGAAACTGCAGAAGAACCTGTTGACGAATTAGAACAATTAAAACTTCAATTAGAAGAATCTAAGAAAGAATATATGTTCTTGATGGCTGAGTTTGATAACTTCCGTAAACGCACTATCAAGGAAAAAGCCGATATTATTCGTAATGCCACAGAAAAGGCAATGAAGGATATTCTCCCTATTGTTGACGATTTTGAACGAGGATTGACAGCGATGGCTGAAACTTCGGATGCTGAATCGGTAAAAGAGGGTATGAATCTTATTTACAATAAGTTTGTAAAATATCTTGAACAAAATGGGGTTAAAGCAATTGAAAGCAATGGTGCTGATTTTGATACCGAACTTCACGAAGCTATTGCAATGATTCCTGCTGCAGATGATTCTCAAAAAGGGAAAGTTATTGATACTGTTACTAAAGGTTATACAATGAATGACAAGGTGATTCGTCATTCAAAGGTTGCTGTAGCTCAATAAAAACTTATAATACATCAGCACGATGGAAAAAAGAGATTATTACGAAGTCCTTGGTGTTTCAAAGAATGCCACTGACGAAGAGATAAAAAAAGCATATCGCAAATTAGCGATTAAATATCACCCCGATAAGAATCCTGATGATAAGGAGGCTGAAGAAAAGTTTAAAGAAGCAGCCGAGGCTTATGATGTATTGAGTAATGCAGATAAACGTGCTCGTTACGATCAATTTGGGCATGCTGGAACACAAGGAGCCGGAGGATTTGGTGGCTTCGGTGGAGGTATGTCAATGGATGATATCTTTGCGCAATTTGGCAATATTTTCGGAGGCCATTTTGGAGGATTTGGAGGTGCGACTGGTGGTCGCGGACGTCGCCAATCAAAGGGTAGTGATTTGCGTATAAAAGTTTCTTTGACGCTTGAAGAAATTGCTAAAGGAGTATCTAAAACGCTCAAAATTCCCACTTACGTTGCATGCGAAAGTTGCAATGGCACAGGTGCTAAAGGTGGTACTGCTATACACACATGTTCTACTTGTAATGGTTCAGGAACAGTGATTACTCAACGTCAAACAATGTTTGGCGTTATGCAATCTCAAACGACATGTCCTACATGTGAAGGTACTGGAAAAACAATTACTGAAAAATGTGAACATTGTAAAGGAGAGGGTGTTGAACGTAAAGAGCAAACAATCTCTATTAATATTCCTGCGGGTGTAGCCGATGGTATGACACTTAGAGTTGCAGGAAAAGGTAATGCTGCTCGTCGTGGTGGCGTTAATGGCGACCTTCTTGTTGTAGTAGAGGAAATCAATCATCCCGAGTTGATTCGTGAAGACAGCGACGTGATTTATAACCTTATGCTCGATGTTGTTACTGCAACATTAGGTGGTTCTGTAGAAGTGCCAACTATCTCGGGTCGTGCACGTGTGAAAATTGCTCCAGGAACACAGCCAGGCAAAATCCTTCGCTTGCGTGGTAAAGGGTTGCCATCAATGAATGGATATGGTCATGGTGATCAGTTAATTAATATCATGGTGTACATTCCTGAGCAAGTGAACGACGAAGAACGTGCAGCATTGGAACAATTGCGTAATCGTGATAACGTAGTGCCTACAGAAGAGACAAAAAATAGAATTTTTAGTAAGTTAAATCACATGTTCGAGTAACGATATTTGTTTAATTTGTTGATATACAGCCGAAACAATAGCGTTTCGGCTGTTTTTTTGTGCAACATTTGCAGGGAAACCGATAAATAGACCATAATATGTATGTAAAGGACCAATATAAAATATAAAAAGATGTTAAAATGTTATGCATAATATAATAATTATTCATATCTTTGTTGGCGAATTAGAGAAATTAGTAGAAGACATTCTAAGATTGGATTTTAAATAGATTTTTCATGACAATAGAGAAGTGATTGCTCCGTGAGGAACGATCACTTTTCGAGTTTTATGGAGTGGGTATTATAAATAGAATCTCCGACTTTATAAAATAACAAAAGGTCGCTCATTGAGCGACCTTTTGTTGATAGAATGTATTTTGTTAGATTATTATATCCAACGAGTGAATGCGAAGTCTTGACGATGTGGGAGTTCAGCATTTTTAGGATACATGCGATATGCATAGCGGAACACACCAGCGTCAGAAAGAGTGCTCTTAAGTTCGTATGTGAGAACATTGCCCTCTTCTTTAATAACTTCAAAATCAATACGGTCGTAAAGTTTTTCTTCACCGTTTTCTGATTTATAGATTACGTTTTCAATAGCGAGGTCTTTGCCCAAACCATTGGTGTCAACGATAACTTTTACGCTATATGGTTGACCTGTAATAGTATTGTTGCCTGAATCTTCAGTGATTACATCAAACACTTTGATGCCGTCCCATGCAGCTGCAACACGTTCTTTCCATGCAACGATGTCTTTAGCAAGAGCGTAGTTGTTTTCAGCAAGGCGAGCAGTGCGAGCAGCTTCTTTATTGTAGAAACGATCGATATAGTCATCAATCATACGTTTCATTGTGAAGTTAGGCGCGATGTCACCGATAGAACCCTTGATGCATTGAATCCATTCAGGAGAGTAACCTTTTGAGTTTTTAGCAAAATACAATGGGATGATTTCGTTTTCAAGCATTGAATAAATTGTAGCAGCATCAAGTTTGTCTTGTTGTGCTTGGTCAGTGTAAGTGCGTTTGTCAGTTAAAGCCCAACCAGCTTTTTCGTTGAAACGATAACCTTCATACCACCAACCATCAAGAACTGAGAAGTTAAGTACACCATTCATTTCTGCTTTTTCACCTGAAGTACCAGATGCTTCAAGAGGACGAGTAGGAGTATTCAACCAGATATCAACACCCGAAACAAGACGTTTTGCAACAATCATGTTGTAGTCTTCAAGGAAGATGATTTTGCCAAGGAATTGAGGCATGCGAGAAATTTCCATGATGCGTTTGATAAGGCCTTGACCTGCACCATCAGCAGGGTGTGCTTTACCAGAGAATACGAATTGAACAGGGAATTGCTCATTGTTTACAATCTTAGCAAGACGATCAAGGTCAGTAAACAAGAGGTGTGCACGTTTGTATGTAGCAAAACGGCGAGCGAAACCAATAATAAGTGCATTAGGGTTGATTTTTTCAACGATGTGCATTACTGCTTGAGGATCACCTTGGTTTGCCAACCATTTTTCTTTGAAATCACGTTTAACGAAGTTGATAAACTTGTTTTTCAAAGTCATACGCATATTCCAGATTTCTTCATCTTTAACTTTGAAGATACCTTTCCATGCTTCAGTATTGCTTTGGTCTTCGAATACTTGTGCACCAAGTTTTTCAGTGTAGAATTCTTTCCATTCTGAAGCAGCCCAAGTAGGCATGTGAACACCATTAGTTACGTAACCAACGTGTGATTCTTCCCATGAGTAACCTTTCCAGATACCAGCAAACATTTTCTTAGATACTTCGCCGTGCAACCAGCTTACACCGTTTGCTTCTTGGCAAGTGTTGAGAGCAAATACGCTCATTGAGAAACGTTCGTTAGTATTTGGGTTTTCACGACCCATGTTGATGAGGTCGTTCCAGCTAATACCAAGTTTAGCAGGATACTCGCCCATATATTTGCCGAAGAGACCTTCGTCAAAGTAGTCGTGACCAGCAGGTACTGGAGTGTGAACAGTGTAAAGTGAAGATGCACGAACCATTTCGAGTGCTACGTTAAAGTCGAGTTTTTCTTCTTGTACGTAGTCAACAAGACGTTGGAGGTTCAAAAGGGCTGCGTGGCCTTCATTGCAGTGGTAGAGTTGGGTTTTGATGCCAAGTTTTTTCAACATCAATACACCACCGATACCGAGGAGGTATTCTTGTTTGATACGGTTTTCCCAGTCACCACCATAGAGTTGGTGAGTGATAGGGCGGTCAAATTCGCTGTTCATGTCGAAGTCAGTGTCGAGAAGATACAACTTCATGCGACCTACGTTTACTCGCCAAATGTGTGAGTAAATAATACGACCAGGATAAGGAACTTCAAGGATTACTGGTTTGCCATTTTTGTCGCAAACTTGTTCAATAGGGAGTTGGTTGAAGTTTTGAGGCTCGTAGTTAGCGATTTGTTGACCATCAACCGAGAGGCTTTGAGTGAAGTAACCGTGGCGATAGAGGAACCCTACAGCTGTCATGTCGATGCAGCTATCAGATGCTTCTTTGATATAGTCACCAGCAAGTACGCCAAGACCACCTGAATAGATTTTCAAGCAGTTGCAAAGACCATATTCCATAGAGAAGTATGAAATAGAAGGAACATCTTTGCGCATAGGTTTCTTCATATATTCTTTGAAATCAGCATATACTTTTTTGATGGTAGCCATCATTTCAGTATCATTGATGATTTCTTGAATGCGATCAGAACTGAGTTGTTGTAGTAACATTACAGGGTTTTCGCCTGTTGAACGCCACAAGTCACGATTTAGAGAACGGAAGAGTGATTTAGCTTCGCTATTCCATACCCACCAAAGATTTTTTGACAATTCTTCCAATGGTTTAAGTTCCGCAGGAAGATCAGATTTAACAGTAATGTCACGCCAAGCGGGTGCATTAGTGTTGCTTACTGGAAGTTTCATAAAAGTAATAATTAGTTTGAATGATTAATTTCTGTGTTATGTATAATGTTAAGCTCAATTTTTTAGTGCAATTTCAAATGCTTCAAGGTAGTATTTAATGAAATTTTCCCATGAAGCAGAAGCTGCTGTTTTCATCGCTGATTTGCTTATTAAAGCAGAGTTGGTTTCTCCACAATCAACGAGATATTTTAAAGATTGAGCAATATTTTCTGTTACTTCTCCGTAGTTGTAATCCCCACGAGCGATTACCTTCACGCCACATGCGTCAAAGTCGTTTTCAAACGATGATAGAATCCATTGACCAAAACCTGAGAGGGTAGTGGTAATAGACGGAACACCGAAAGCAACACTTTCGAGTGGTGTATAACCCCATGGCTCGTAATAAGAAGGGAATACTGTTGCGTCCATACCGATAAGTAAATCGTAGTAACTTTGGTTGAAAATGCCATCAGTGCCATTTAGGTAGCATGGTACATATATTACAGTTACACGACTTTGCTTGTCATTGCTAAATCCTATACCATGAATGCGATTGATAATTGGATCGTGGTCGGGATTATTAAGCCAATGAGTTATGGTAGGGTCGTCAAGACGTTTTTTGCATTTAAGGGAGAGTGATTTCTCGAGATCAGCTCGAGGTTCTTTTGCCCATGCAGGAACCATTACGTATGCAAGGATATTACGCTCTGGGTCGATGTCGCCTAAACGAGCAACTGAGTCGAGGAATAAGTCAATACCCTTGTTGCGATATTCGCATCTTCCCGAAGTTGCCACTATAAATGTGTCATCGCTCATTTGGTAACCTACGAGTGAAGATGCTACATTAAGCAAGTTTTTACGAGCAATCTCGCGAGCAGCTGTGAATTTTGTTTTAGCCGGTACGAAGTTTTGTTCAAATCCGTTTGGTGTAACTACATGAGGACGAATGTCGAGCAATTGTTCACATTCAATAGCAGTGATTTCGCTCACAGTAGTGAAACAATCGGCATTATGTGCGGCAGCTTTTTCGAGAGAGTGTTTAGACTGCATATTGAGTTCGCCAGCCATTTGGTCACCATTGTATCCTTTGAGATAATCATAAAGGGGTTTGTTGTTGCCACAAATACTACGACCGATGCTTGTAGCATGAGTTGTAAAGATGGTTTTAACTTGAGGAAGATAACTCTTTACATAGAGCAATCCCATACCAGTTGTCCATTCGTCGAAGTGAGCAATTACATTTTTGCCCTCAATATTCTCAAAATTACAAATGCTTTCAATAACGAGTCCAGCTGCATGAGAGAATGCACATGCTTCATCATAATCGCCATAAGCATGGAGTGAATCCACTCCATAACGATTCCACATGTCGCCATAGAAAGAATCTTTTATGGCATACATCGAATCAAATTTAACTAATACAACAATGGGTTTTCCTGGGATATCCCAACGACCAACTCTCACGCTCAATCCATGAGGGAGCTGTGCTTGAGATTTCCATTGTTTGAGTAATGTTTTTGATTCAATAAAGTAAGGAGATGGATTTTCTTCGTTCCACACATCAGGACCGATGAAAATAGTTTTGTCTTTATATATCTTTTGAAGAGTTTTCGCTTTAGTTGATAGAACTGTGTAAATTCCACCAATTTTATTACAAACTTCCCAACTTGTTTCAAACAAGAGGTCAATTTTTACCGTTGCTTTATCCATATTGTAGATTTCAAATTTGAAAGTGCAAAGATAGTAAAAAAAATTAATACCACCACCTTTCAAATATAAATATATCACAATTAATCATTTAAGATTGTAATTGAGATTTGTGTTTTTTTATATAAAACTGCGGTCTATTGGTCAAAAAAAGTGTTGATAGAGCACTGATTAAACAAAATACTCACTATAAAAAGACTATATAGCATATTTACAAAGACGATAAATCTCACTTATATGTTATATAGCCTATGAAATAAAAGTTCAAGATAAGACAAACCAACAGCAAACGATTCTCGCTGACGTGGAATGTCAAAACTTGAACTTGATTATTTGAAGTATTATAAATTAATGCTTTTAGCTAATTCGGGATTGATGTTTTTGAGTTCTTCAGCGAAGCGTTTGATATATATATCTGCTTCATTATTGAGATTGTTTTCGCGAAGATCTTGCTCGTGAGCCCTTACCTCAAACAAAAGTTGTTGTTGCTTTTTACTTGAAACGTTTCCGCTAAATTGTTGAGCATGGTTAATTGCAATTTGTTCAATTTCAGCTTGCGCAGCAGTGTTATCAACTGCTTCCGATTCGCTTTGACAAGAGCAAGAACTAATAGTAGCGGCGCAAACGAGTAATGCGCTAAAATAAAGTGTTTTAATTGTTTTCATAAAATTGAAATAGCTATTTTAGCACAAGCCTCGGCATCGGCCAAAGCGTTGTGATGATTGTTAAAAGGAATCCCTAAAAATTCACATACCGATGGCAATGAATGCGAAGAGCAAAGTTGTCGAGGTATTTCTTTGCGAGCTTTAGTGAGGGTGCAAAAGAATCCGTTTTCGGGAAAGCTAAGTTGATAAGAATGACAAGTAGCGCGTAGGCAGCGTTCATCAAATGATTTGTTGTGTGCAACTAGTGGCAACTCGCCAATAAATGACTTCAAATTGCTCCACACCTCGTCAAAACATGGTTTGTCGCAGGTGTCGTTGTGGTAGATGCCATGTATCTCTTCACTGAAATGTCTTACATACCAGTTAGGCTTTGGTTTAACTAACTGGTAAAAGCGGTCAACAATACATTTGTTGACTACCTTTACAGCTCCTACTGCGCAGATGCTTGTTGGTTGGTAGTTAGCCGTTTCTACGTCGATTGCAACAAAACTATCCATTAGAGTTGTATATTAATTGTTGTAAGCGAGCCTTTACATTTTCCATAAGCCATCGTGGAGTTGATGTTGCTCCACAAATGCCAATACTTGACACTCCGTTAACCCATTTTGAATCAATTTCATTCTCGTTTGAAATGAAATGTGAATTTTGGTTTACATCAAGACATTCATTGTATAATATCTTTCCATTGCTACTCTTTTTGCCGCTAACAAAGATGATTAATTCATGATTTGAGGCAAATTGCCGAATATGCTCTACTCGATTTGCTACTTGGCGGCATATTGTATCGTAACTATTGAATGTTGTTGAAGGTGACTTGCGAGAAGAAATCTCATCACGCATCGCTGAAAACCCTTGTAGAGATTTAGTGGTTTGCGAGTAGAGTGCAATATTACGATTGAGATCTACTTTATCAAGTTGAGAGATGTCTTCAACTACTATTGCCTCTCCATTAGTTTGACCAACGAGTCCATTTACCTCTGCATGTCCAATTTTTCCATATATGACTATTTGAGGACGAGGATTTTCGCAATTATATGTGTCTTTTATGCGACGTTGTAGTTGTAGAACGACTGGACATGTTGCATCGATGATTTCAATATTGTTTTGTTTTGCTAATTCATAGGTAGAGGGTGGTTCGCCATGTGCGCGTAAAAGCACTTTTACATTGTGCAGTTGCTTCATCTCTTCGTGAGTAATTGTGATGAGTCCCTTATCACGAAGTCGCTCTACTTCATCGCTGTTATGCACTATATCACCAAGACAGTAGAGTTGTCCAGTTTTTTGGAGCTCCTCTTCTGCCTTATGTATAGCTGTAACCACACCAAAGCAAAATCCCGATTTGCTATCGATTTCGATCGAAATCATATTGATTATTTGTGTTTAGCGATTGTTTCGTTGAAACGATCAATCAACCATGCATCTTGCTCGTTAATTGTCATAGTCGAGTTGTCCAATACTATAGCGTCTTCTGCGCATCTAAGAGGACTTTCTTCGCGTGTTTCATCGATGTGATCACGAGTCATGACATTAGCCAATACCTCTTCGTATGTAGTTTGTTGACCTTTTTCAAGGAGTTCCTTATGGCGACGCATTGCGCGAGTTTCGGCCGATGCATTTACGAAAATTTTGAGTTCAGCATTAGGGAATACAGTTGTGCCAATGTCGCGCCCATCCATAACGATGCCTTTTTCTATGCCAAAAGCTTGTTGCATTGCTACGAGTGCGTGGCGAATGGCGGGGATTACGGCAACTTGCGATACGTTGTTAGAAACATCGAGTTGACGTATCTCTTTTTCAACATCTTCATTGTTGAGCATAGTGTGTTGGCCATCTTCACACACATTGAAGTCGATTTTGATATTGGGAAGTGCTGCTCTAAGTGCATTACAGTCTACTACATGGTCGGTAGAGACCATTCCATTGCGCATTGCATATAATGTAACAGCGCGATACATTGCGCCTGAGTCGATATATCTATATCCAATTTTTTTTGCTAATACCTTAGCCATTGTGCTTTTACCCGATGAAGAATATCCATCAATTGCTATTGTAATAATTGGATTGCTCATATTTGTATTGTTGTGTGATATTATTTTATAAAGTCGTTAATATTGGCAGTGAGATTGACCATGAATGTAGTTGCTCCTGTGTGAGGTTGTGCAATAGCTACATCTACTCCAAATGCCTTAACATTGATACCTGCAGTTAATGAGAATCCTGATAAGAGATTGCGTGAATAGGTACTCATATCAGTGCGAGTTTTATAGTTGTAACCAATGCCTATGTGAAAACGGTCGGAGGGTACGATATCTGCTGCAAAAATTAAGTGTCGGAATAGGTTTGAACCAAAGGAATCTTTCAATTCTGGCTCAGAATTATTGGAGCCATCTCCTGGTTTGTAGTATGGAAGACTCCACTTTGTTAAATTCCATGCTGTCACCGATAATCTTATAGGAAGACTGCCTAAACCCTTGGTAATACCTAATCTCACATCCATAGGTAGGTTGTCGTATGATTCGTTAAAGCGTTTCACTTGTCCTCCTAGATTGGCTGCAACTAATGAGATAGAAAGGTCGTTCTCTGCGTCAAAGTAATTTACACCAAGGTCGGCAGCAAGTGCCATAGCTGTAAATTCGGAATATGCACTATAGATATATTTAAGGTTAATACCACCTCTCCATCTATCACTAATATCGTGAGCATATGCTACATTAACAGAGATGTCTTTAGGAGCAAACGAACCAATGATATTCCCTTGATTATCGGCTTCGGTCATGCTCCCATATCCAAAATATTGTAAACCTACAGCAAAAGCACTTCTATCTGATGCGCTTTTGGCAAATTTGAACCCTGCAAAATTAGTCTCTCCAACATATCTCATATAGTTTAACCCTAATTGTAAGTCCATTTCAGGGCCTAATAGGGCTGGGTTTTGGTCGGTGAGATTAATGTTATCCTCAACAGTTGAGATATTTAATCCTCCAAGTCCATATATATGAGAAGACGACGGGAGGTTTAGAAAGTTATAAGCAACGCTTCCATCTTGAGCATTTGCGCTCAGAGGGAAAACAGTTGCTTGGCATAAAACCAAAATTATGATGAAAATATATTTTTTTGCGCTGTTTAGCATCTAAATTCGATTAGGTATAATATTACACTAATAAATAACGTAATGAAATAGCGTTGTATTATAATCTAAAACTTAAAATTCGTATAAATTTAGTGCCAAATTATTAATTTTTTTACAATTTTACCTCATTTTGGAGTGTTTATTTCTAATTATTGGATTTTTTTTACATTTATCTACAATAGTAAATAAACATAAAACATTGATAATCATTCTCAAAATTGATTATATAGTTTTGTAGAATAGAAAATATCATTTTATATTTGCACTGGAATAAGTAATACCAATTATTAACTATCAATACATCAATACAATAGATGCAAATAGCAAATAAGTGCATATTATTAATGGCATTGGTTCTCAGCGCTTTCTATGCTCAATCGCAAATCCACAAGGTTTATACTGGAAAGGAAGGACGCAAAAGTTGTGAAATTACCATTTACGACTCAGGATACGTTGACGTGGTTCCACAGTTTCCTGGAGGAGATCGTGCGATGATGAAGTTTATAAATGAAACCCGTCGTTATCCAGTTGAGGCATATAATAATAAGGTGCAAGGTCGTGTGGTGTGTAGTTTTGTGGTGTATCCCGATGGCACAATAAATGCAATCTCGGTGATAAAAGGCGTAGAAGAGTCGCTTGACAGAGAAGCCGTGCGCATCATTCAAGAGATGCCACGATGGATGGCAGGAACAATAGGGGAGCAGCCAGTACCAGTGTCGTGTGTATTAACAATTCCATTTAGATTATAGTGTAGACAAAAGTATAAAGAAAAAATGAGGCTATTAAGCTTCATTTTTTTTGTATTTAGTCAAATTCATTTCTGAAATAGGGTTTAAGTACTGCAATAATAATTGCAAGCAAAAAGATATTTAGGGAAAAAATACAAAATATATTGTTAATTGTAATTAATCCTGTCTTTACAATATTATAACCAATAACGCAGTCAAAAATTAGAACAATTATGAGTGCTATAATATAGCTAGTATGTTCTATGATTGAGATCGTACTTCTATTTTTGTCGGGAAGCCGATTTATAGTTTTTCTGATGAACCACTCATTTTGGGGAGCTTGAGGTAGGTTCTTGTCAAGAAGTCTGCGTATTTGATCGTTTTCGTATTTTTTTGTATTCATAACGATGAAGATTATATTTTTGAATCATTCACTAAAAATTGTTTCATTCGTGATTTTGCTCGGTAAAGATGTGATTTTACCGTCCCATTAGGAATCCCTGTGATTTCGACAATCTTTTTAATTGGCATATCCTCAAGGTAAAAAAGTATTACAATGGTACGTTCTATTTCTGATAGTTGTGTTAAACACTGTTCAACCGTTAGCTGTGCATCTGTTATTAATGATGGATTATCACACTCTTTAATGGAGGAGAATTCGTCTATTGTAGGGCGTTGACTTCTACGATATGATAGGTATTCGTTGTACCCAATGCGATATAACCACGTTTTGAATCGGCTAATTCCTTGAAATGAACGTATAGCAAGATATGCTTTTAAGAAAGTGTCTTGGGCTAAATCGTCGGTTAATGCTTCATCTTCACATAGATTGTACAAAAAACGGCGAAGACCTTGCTCATAAGCTGTAACAAGTTGCCCAAAAGCATCCCGGTTATCATAGGCAATGCATTGGGCAATAAGTTTCAGTTCGTCAATTCGATTAAGCATTAGAAAATATTAAATATTATCAATGGCTAATTTGACAAGATTAGTTTTTGCGGTCCTCTACAAAATATGTGATGAGTTTTGCGATGCCAATTAGTAAAGGAATTATGCCAATTGCATATAGAGCGTCGTCAAAAATAACGAGAAAGAATGCGATCGTTCCAATGCCACAAGCCAACCATACAAGTGCCGATTGTAAACGTGTGCGTGATATTTGAGGATTAGAAAAGAAATTGTCAGGTAGAGGATAATTGCTTTTTATGGCAATTTCGATTAGCTTGTTGCGCTCACGTTGGCGTGATGTTATTGCTCTTAATGCAAAGAAAATGATAAGAACTAAACTTGCAAATGGTATTACAAATGCAATAAATACAATAAGAACGATCCAAAATCCAGCATCGTTATTTGATTGATGAATAGATATATTTGCAATTTTTGCAGATTCATCAGGAGTTATTATTACGACAGAATCTGATGATGATGAATCTGGAATTGCTGTAGTTATTGAATCTTTTGCATTTTTATTTAACTCTGCTAGTTCGGTATTAATCTTTTGGCTAAATTCATTAATTTCCTCTTGAGTTATTGCTTTGCGTTGACAACTTGAGAAGAAAATATTAGCAATAATTACAATTGTTAAGAAATAAGCTAAGCGTTTCATGTTTGATGTTTTTTATTATTAAGAATAATTATTTTCTCATTAGATGCAACGACTCAATAAAAGGTTGCACAACCCCTTATATTTTTTTAGAAAAAGATGAAAAATAGATTAATCTTCAGAATAATGGCGAAGAACGCGACGATAAGAGTTGAAAATTTTGGATTTAGATACAAATCCTACATATTTGCCATTTTCAACTACAGGTAGATTCCATGCACCTGTGCGGTCAAATGTTTTCATCACATTTTCCATGCTGTCACCTACTTCAACACGAGCAGGAGGCATGCTCATAAAGCGACGTACATACATTTTGCGATACAAGTCGGGACGGAACATAATGTTGCGAATCTCATCAAGGAGTACAATTCCGAGTAGTTCGTTTTGCTCATTGATAACTGGGAATAAATTGCGATTTGATTTAGAGATTACATCAACCATCTCCTTAAGACTCATTTCAGGACGAACAGTGGCAAAATCTTTTTCTATTACACTGTCCATTTTAAGCAGGGTTAGCACTGCTTTATCTTTATGGTGAGTCAAGAGTTCGCCTCGTTGAGCAAGACGCATAGTATAAATGCTATATGGCTCAAATATTTTTATAGTACCATAAGATATAGTTGAAACAATAAGTAGGGGAAGGAATAGATCGTATCCACCAGTGAGTTCGGCTGTGAGGAAGATTGCCATAAGTGGTGCGTGCATTACCCCCGACATTACACCGGCCATTCCCATTAATGCAAAGTTTTTGATTGAAAGGTCTAAGCCAAATAAGTGATTGAGAAGGAATGCGAAGAAGAACCCCGACATACATCCTACATATAGAGATGGTGCAAAAGTTCCACCTACACCACCACCACCATTTGTGGCCGATGTGGCAAATACTTTTGTGAGAATAATTAGTCCAATGAATAATGTAATAAACCACACATCATCTTTGTCTCCGTAGAAAATACTACCATTTGCAATTGTTGATGGGTCTCCTCCAAGAAGATTGATGATTGAAGAATATCCTTCTCCAAATAGTGGAGGGAAAAGGTATATTAATCCAGCGAGAATAATACCACCAAACAAAGTCTTCTTCCATGGAGTGCTAATCTTTTTGAATACATTTTCCATCATATTCATCACACGAGTGAAATATAATGATGATAAACCACAGAATATGCCTAATAGTATTACAAATGGAATGCGGTTAGTTACGAATGATTCGCTTTGCACAAAAAAGAACTCAAAGTCATATCCAGTAAACACATATGCCATTGTTGCGCTTGTGATAGAGGCAATGAGTAGAGGCATAATTGATACTGTAGTGAGATCTAGCATTAACACCTCGATAGTAAAAAGCATACCAGCAATAGGCGCTTTGAAGATACCAGCAATACCTGCAGCGGCTCCACACCCTACTAATATCATTAAAATTCGAGGCGAAAGTCGGAAGGTTTGACCGAGGTTTGAACCTATAGCTGCCCCTGTGTATACAATAGGACCTTCGGCTCCGACCGAACCACCAAATCCTATAGTTACTGAACTGGCAATAATTGAGGAGTATATATTGTGGCGTTTGAGTCGGCTTTTGTTTTGAGAGATAGAGTGTAATACTCGTGTTACCCCATGAGAAATGTTGTCTTTTACTACATATCTCACATATAAACTTGCTAAGATAATGCCTACTACAGGGTATATAATATAAAGATAGTTGCCCTCTGAAACCTCGATGTGAGAAGTAACAAGATTTGAAAAGAAGTGGATTAGCATTTTTAGTAATAAGGCTGCGCATCCACACAACACTCCCACTACTAATGCAAGAAAAATGACAAATGTGCGCTCATTAATGTGGCGTTCACGCCACATCACAAGTTGCATAAACTTGTCGTTTAATATTCCTTTTAACTTTTCAAAATTGGCACTTATCATACGCCTTTTCCTGTAAGTACTGTATTAATAGTGTAGAATAATATTTTTAAATCGACGGCAAATGATACGTTTTCGATATACAAAAGATCATATCGTAAACGACTAATCATTTCATCAACATTTGAAGCATATCCAAATTTTACCATACCCCATGACGTGATACCAGGACGCACTTGGTGAATAAGTGAGTAATAGGGGGCTTTGGTTATGATTTGTTTGATATAAAATTCGCGTTCAGGGCGAGGTCCAACAAGTGACATATCACCTTTTACTACATTCCAAAATTGAGGAAGCTCATCAAGACGATATTTACGCAAGACTTTTCCCAACTTAGTGATTCGAGGGTCGTCGAGTGAAGAAAGTGTTGGGCCATTTGCTTCGGCATCGACTTTCATTGAGCGGAATTTATAGATGTTAAATGGTTTTTTGTGATAACCTATGCGTGTCTGTTTGTAAATAATAGGCCCCTTTGAATCTAATTTAATCAAAATTGCAAGAGTTAATAATAGTGGAGAAATGAGTATAAGCACGAATATAGAAACGATGATATCGCTAACACGTTTGATATTAATTGTGCTTTCGCTCATGTCTGCCTTGGAAATATCAACCAATGGTTCGCCAACAACATTTGACACTCGAGCCTTAGTTGTTAGTAGGTGATATAAGTCGGGTGATATGTACATTGGTAAATCTAACGAAAATAGACGATTAATTAGATTCATCGTTGCATTCATACCGTTGCGGTGAGGAATGATAATCAGGTTTTTAATGTCAAGATTTTCGCATAATTTGCCTAAATCGTCAAGGGGATATACTGGCAAGTTTAATTTTCTTGTATTATGTTCGGCGCAAGGTTCTACATATCCTATGATGTTAAAACCCATCGATTTTTTTGATGTACGAAGTTTCTCTTCAAGTTTTACTGCTGCCTGAGATGTGCCAATGATAAGTGTATTGAAATTCCATATTCTGCGATGTATATTGCGTGTTGCAATTTGGGTGATGCAGAATCGAAATGAATAGACAACAAAAAACATTATCCCTAATAGTATCGCCATCAATTCGTAACTATGAAGCCTGTCAGGAACATTATCGTTGATGATGACGATAAAGTAAATTACAAGCATCCCTATAAAAGATGTGCAGAATGTACTAACAATTTCTTGAAGTCGAGATTTTAGAAAAACTTTGTTATAGTATCCTGAAAGATAGAAGATACACAACATTAGTAATGGCAAGAAAATTTGTCCTAATACTAACTGTTTAGCCGTAAGGAATGAGGTCAACGAGCCGTATTCAAGTCGATTAGTGTCGAGGAAGTAAAAGCGAACGATATTAAATAATACCCAGGCCACATTGGTTGCAATGTAGTCGCTAAATATATACTTAAATCGTTGTAGTCTTTCGCTTATCAATTCCTCAATATTTTAATGACTCCATTTCCACTTAATTTTATCACACTCGAGGGTTGATGGTTGCCATTATCGTCGCGACGATAGTTAACAACATAATCAACGCCATCTATAATCTCATTGCTTATTTGGCTAAATGTAATAGGAGTAGGGGACCCACTTATATTGGCTGAGGTCGAAACTATTGGTTTGCGATATTTATAACACAATCTATTGGAAAATTCTTCGCGAGTGATGCGTATGCCTACACTCCCATCGGGCGCGTAAAGCTCTTTACACATATTGCGTCCACGATCAAATACAATTGTGAGTGGTTTGACTGTTGCCTCAATTAGTTCATAAGCAATGTCGGGAACATCATCAACATATTGTTGGAGATGATTCTCGTTGGATAATAAAACAATAAGGGCTTTGCTGTCGATACGTTGTTTTAGTTCAAAAATTCGAGCAACGGCTTTGCTGTTTGTTGCATCGCAACCGATGCCCCAAACGGTATCAGTAGGATATAGAATGATGCCCCCATTGCGCATCACTTCGCACGCTTTTTTGATTTCCTCATCAATTAGCGATTTATCCATTGTTTTGTCTTTTATTGTTTGTTATCCTAAATACGTTTATAGTGCAAAGATACTACAAAGAGTTGAAAGTTCACAATTAAAAAGTAAATTGTTAATACTTTTTGTAGATAAAAAATGGTATAAAACAACCTGTGCCAAAATTTAAAATCTTGGCACAGGGTATATCATGAATTGTAATTTATTCTTTTTGTGAGCTTTTTAGTGGATATTTGGTTGGGCTAAAAAGTAATCTAAGCGATGTGCTGTAAGTGCAATATGCCCATATCCAGTTAATTAAAACGGATATTTTATTTCGCATACCTAAGATTGAAATCAAGTGTACAAACATCCAAGCGGCCCATGCTGGGCGACCATAAAGGTGAATATTGTTTAAGTCGCAAACAGCACGATTTCGTCCCACTGTTGCCATTGTGCCTTTATCATTGTAGTTGAATGTTTTCTTGAATTCACCTTTGTTGAGGTTTTTTGCCAATGTAATCGCTTGTTGAATTGCTACTTGTGCAAGTTGAGGATATCCATAAGGGAATCGCTCGTCGCTATGTGATGAAATGTCGCCAATCGCATAAACATCTTCAACGCCTGCAACTTGGTTGTATTCGTTTACAACAAAGCGATTGCCACGAGTAATTTCTGGCTCACCACCTACAAAAGTGAAAGGCTCTCCAGTAATCCCCGCAGTCCATATTACCATTTCGCTATATAATTCACTTCCATCAGCAAATGTAATGATGTTGTTTTCGTACGACTTCATGGTCTTTTCGAGTTTAACATCAACCATAAGGTGACCGAGGTATTCGAGCGTTTCTTTTGAAGAACGAGGACTCATGGTGCGAAGAAGTCGGTCGGTGCCTTCGATAATTGTTACATTGAGATCGTCAATGCAGATGTCGGGATATTCACGAGATAGAACATATCGTTTCATTTCGCCAATTGCGCCAGCAATTTCCACCCCAGTAGGACCACCTCCAATAATAGTAAAACTTAGAATTTTACGTCGTTCTTCAGCTGTTTTGGCTAATGATGCCTTTTCAAGACGATAAAGTATCTCATTGCGACAACGGAGCGCTTCTCCGGTACTCTTTAGTGTGTAAACTTGTTCTTTGAGACCTTCAATGCCGAAGAAATTGTTTGTAGTACCAGCAGCAATGACAAGGATGTCATAGTTGATAGTCTCGTATTGGGTTGTAACCGTTTTGTTAGCAAAGTCAATAGTCTCTACTTGCCCCATGTTGTATTTTGCTCCCTTTACTTTCCCTTTACGAAGCTCGCGACGGAATGGGAATGAAATACTGCCTGGGTCAAGACCTGATGAAGCGATTTGATAAAATAATGGAGGGAAACTGTGAAAGTTGTTTCGGTCAATTAAAATCACATCAAACTTTTTCTTATCAATGTTTTTGATAAGATTAAGTCCTCCAAAACCTCCTCCAATAATTACTATGCGTTTTTTTTGAGTCATAAACAATCTTTTTCTTATTAAATGCGAGAAAAACAAAAAAAGTTTACTCCCGAAAATGCTATGTGATATTTCTAAAATAGTAGATATATTAATTCCTATGCAAAGATACTCATAAATGTGAAAAAATACCAACTTATTTTGTAATTATATGTGCATTTTCTTACAATTAAAATTAAATATGTAACTTTGTAAGCAATACGAACTACTTAAAAGGAATTTAAGATGAAAAAAACACTGAGTTTGATGTTGTTTTTATTGTGTTTTGTTTGCATTAATGCGCAGACAAAAAGCAATTCACGTCGCACGTGGGCACAATATGAACGATATGAATTGGCTAATGATGCACTTATGCAATCTCCTTTGGTAGTATTTATGGGAAATTCAATTACCGACTTTTGGGCAAAGATGATGCCTGATTTTTTTGATGGTAATAATTATATTGGTCGTGGTATAAGTGGGCAGACCACCCAGCAAATGTTATCTCGATTTCGTCAAGACGTAGTTGCGCTAAATCCTAGAGTTGTGGTAATTCTTGCAGGAATTAATGATATCGCTCAAAATAATGGTGAAATTTCTAATGCAAATATTCTGCAAAATATTGCAGCTATGTGTGACATCGCTAAAGCTAATAATATAATCCCAGTGTTATGTTCGATTTTGCCATGTGATTACTTTTCATGGAAACCCGATTTGAAACCAGCACCTATTGTAAAAGAAATGAATGACTTGATTTGCTCGTACGCAAAATCAAAAGGTTATGTTTATGTCGATTATTATACAAAGATGGCTACTCCTGAAGGTGCATTGAAATCGGAATACACGAAAGATCGATGCCATCCCACACGAGAGGGCTATGAAGTGATGCAACCTATCGTGCAAAAAGCTTTGCGTCAAGTTTTAATGAAGAAATAATTGTTGAAAATAATATGAAAAAACTGATAGCAATAATATTATCTTCAATTGTGTATTTGTCGGGAATGTCGCAGATAAATACCGACCAGGTAATGCGCATAGGACAAAATGCACTTTATTTTGAGGACTATATGTTGTCTATTCAGTACTTTAATTTGGTTATTCAATCGAAGCCAGAGCAAGCAAAACCTTACTTCTATCGTTCGGTTGCGAAGTTTAATCTTGAGGATTATATTGGGGCAGAAGAGGATGCTACATTGGCTATTGAACGCAATCCATTTTTGAATGATGTGTGGGAAATACGAGGAGTTGCTCGTCAAAATTTAGGTAAATACCAAGAGGCAATCCATGATTATAATAAAGCTTTAGAAACTTTACATGGGAATAAACACATTTTGTTTAATAAGGCATTAGCACAAGAGGCAATGGGGGCCTTAGAGGCATCGGATAGCACTTTCAAAGAGTTGATGAAGTATAACCCTAACTACGATAGAGCATATAGAGGACGGTCAAAGTTAAGGTTGTCGCAAGGAGATACATTAGCCGCAATTGCAGATCTTGATACCGCTCTTAATCTGAATAAGTTTACTCATGAGGTATATGCGATGCGTGCAGGATTGATTGCCTCATATCAAGAAGATTTTGAAAAAGCTCTTTTGGATATGAACGAAGCAATTAGGCTGCATCCTCAAGAGTCTCAATATTATGTGATACGAGCTCAAATTAATTATAGCCTCGACAATTTAGATGGCGCATTAGACGATTATTCATACGCAATTGACCATGATTCAAGAAATATGATTGCATATTATAATAGGGCGGTATTGCGAACTGAGATTAATGACGTAAATCGTGCAATTGAGGACTTTTCAATGGTACTAAAATTGAATCCTTTGGATTATCGCACATTATATAATCGTGCAATTTTGTATAAAAATATACATGATTTTGATAATGCATTGGCTGATATAACAAAGGTAATAGAGGTATTGCCTGATTTCCCTGTAGCACATTTTGTGAGGTCGGAAATATATAAAGAAATGGGACAAGAGCGCAAGGCTAATCAAGAATATGATAAGTCAATAGCGATGGTAAAACGCTTAGCGTCTTCTGAAAAAACTCGTAAGGTTGGCGATCCATTTACAAAAGCAATTGAGGAAAAAGATCCCAATGTTGAAAGTGTAGTAGCATCGCAGTTTTCAGAAATTTTGCGTGTAAATCACGAAAATGAGATAGAAAAACAGTACAATAATAAAGATATTCGTGGTAGTGTACAGAATAAAGATGTTGTTATTGAGCCTGAACCAATGTTTGTGCTGTCATATTATGCAACGCCATCTGAATTAAGAATGGGGTCTTACTATATTAAAGAGGTTGATGATATAAATGCAACACGATTATTGCGATTTAATCTGGTAGTGACAAATCGCGAATCGGGATTGCTCGACAAAGATATGATAGCAAAGCATTTTGAGTCAATTGATTATTTTAATTCATATATAGCAACTCATACTCCTCGAGCAATTGATTATTTTGGTCGAGCATTGGATTTTGTTGTAACGCGAAATTATAAATCAGCCATAGAGGATTTGAATAAGGCAATATCTTTGACTCCAAACTTCTCATTATCTTATTTCTTGAGAGCTATTGCAAAATACAATCAAATGAAAATTGATGACGCAACCGAAGAGCCTTTGATGGGATGTGTTGACGCTGCACAAATGAAAATGTTGGCAAAACATGCCCAACTTAAGGAGGTATTGGACGATTGGAATCGATTAATAGACCTACAACCACGCATGGCGATAGCATACTTTAACAAAGGTAATACTTTGCTCGAAATGCAAGATTATGTCGAAGCTATTCAGGCATTTGATAAAGCAATTCAACTTGATCCAGTTTTGGGAGAAGCATATTATAATAGGGGGTATGTATATCTCAAAATGGGAAATAAAGAGAGGGGTGTTGCTGACTTAAGTAAGGCTGGAGAACTTGGGGTAATTCCTTCGTATAATCTACTAAAACGCTTAGCAAAATAGTCAAGGATTCAGAGTGAAAAAAATCATAAATATATTTTGTGAGTCATTTTTTTGATTTCTTGAAATATGTTAAGTATCTTTGCATAGATGAATTTAATTGGTCGACATATTGAGTATTTGGTAAGGTACAATGATTGTGTTGTTGTGCCAGGGTGGGGTGCATTTATATCTCGCTATCAGCCAGCTCTATTGGGTAAAGATGGTAAATTTCTACCACCTACACGCTCTCTAAGTTTCAACCAATCATTAACACATGATGATGGATTATTGGCTTCGTCAATTGTTCGTAAATCAAAGGTGAGTTACGATGCGGCAATGAAGCAAATTGCCAATGAAGTTGCAGTAATGCGTCATCAATTGACCCAAAATGGAGAAATTGCGATAAGTAACATCGGTGTTTTCCGCCAAAATGGTGAAGGCGCTATTATATTTGATCCATTTATTAATACTTCGGCAACATTGAGTTTCTCAAATTTGCCTAAAATTGATATTCGACCAATTAAAGTTGCTTATACACAAGAAAAACAACCAAACGAAAATAAGAAAGATACAATATATTTGCCAATTCGTCGCAGTTGGGCTCGTGTTGCAGCCTCAATTGCTGTGATATTAGGCTTAGGTTTTGTATTCTCTACTCCAATTATAAACAACGGCTCATATCAAGCTTCGTTGTCTGCACCTAAGGTGTCAACTCCTCAACCAGTTGAAATTAAGTTAAACGAACCAAGTGTTGATGCTCAATTAGTGTTGGACGTGACAAATATTGATGAATCTGAATCAATGGAGGTTGTGGATACTACATTGCGCAATCAATATCAAGAGGCAGTTGCTAATTATAAGCACAAAAAGGGGGCAAGAAGCGCTCGCAAACGTCTCATGATGGAGCAAATTGAAAAATATCGTAAACTTAAAGAGTCTGAAGAAATATCCACTGAGGCAACTTCGTCAAATACAGTTGTTTTGAAAAACAATGAAAGCGATAAATATTGCTTAGTAATAGCATCTCTCCCAAGTAAGGAACATGCTGAAGAGTATATTTCTAAATCTAATAATAGTCAACTTTCAATCCTTGAAAAAGATGGTCGTTATCGTGTATATGCTACTACTGGAGCGTCATCAAGAGAAGTTTTGTCAATTGCTCGTAAATCAGGATTAATGAAACACTACCCTAATGCATGGGTGTGTAGAAAGTAGACTGTGCAGTTCAACTAATTAAAATCAATTGAAATTATGGATAATTTACACCAACTGCTGGTCAATCGACGCAGCATACGTCGTTATACCAATGAGGCTATTGATCCCGAATCAGTAAAGTTAATATTAGAAGCAGCATTATTGGCTCCTACCTCAAAAAGCAGTCGTCCTTGGCAATTTGTAGTTGTTGAGGACAAAGATATGCTTCAACGATTAAGTGAGTGCAAGCCTGCTGGAGCTGGTCCAATTGCAAAGGCTTCTTTAGCAATTGTTGTTGCTGCTGATCCAACATTATCTGACCCTTGGGTTGAAGATGCGTCAATTGCTGCGGCATTTATGCAATTACAAGCCGAAGATTTAGGTTTAGGTTCATGTTGGATACAAGTAAGAGGTCGTTTTGCTTCTGATGGTACTCCTTCTGAAGAATGGGTGCAACAATTATTGGGTATGCCCGAAGATCTTCCTGTTGTATGTATTATAACACTTGGTCACAAAGACGAAGAACGTAAGCCTGTTGATACATCAAAACTATTGTGGGAAAAAGTTCATATTGGAACTTGGAAAGAGGTGTAAATTAGGATAAGGTCAAAGTTATGCGAATAGTAATAATAGGGGCTGGTAATGTTGCGACACATTTGGCAAAAGCATTAGATGCTAATCACGATGTGGTGCAAGTTTATAGTCATACTATTCAAAATGCTGAAACTTTGGCAAACGTGCTTAAACATGCTGTTGCTACTAATGATTTGAGTCAGATTTATCCCGATGCCGATTTATATATTGTATCGGTAAAAGATGATGCAGTGGCAAGTGTTGTTGATAAGGTTAAAGTTACCTCGGGAATATGGGTACACACCTCGGGGAGTGTTTCAATAGAAGTGTTAAAACATAAATTTCAACAATGTGGCGTATTTTATCCACTGCAAACGTTTTCTCGAGATGTTGAGGTGAATATGACTGAAGTGCCATTTTTTATTGAAGCATGTAATGAAGATACAGAAAACATGATTTTCTCTTTGGCGCAAGAATTGAGCAAAAGTGTACACAAGGCTGATAGTGCGCAAAGATCTAAACTACATGTGGCTGCTGTATTTGGCTGTAATTTTGTTAATTATTTGTGGTCTATTTCAAATGATATCTTAGCTGAGGTAGGGTGTGACTTAGATGTGTTAATGCCATTAATAAAGGTTACAACAGAAAAGGCTGCATCTATATCTCCAACTGAGGGACAAACAGGTCCAGCACGACGTGGAGATGTGAAAATAATGGAAATGCATGAGAAAATGCTTTTACCAGAGCAAGCGAAGTTATATCGCACGCTATCACAATGTATAATGGAAAAATATAATATAAGATATGAGCAGAATTGATTATGACTTATGTCAAATAAAAGGAATAGTATTTGATGTTGACGGAGTGTTGTCTCCATCTACCGTTCCATTGTTGCCCAATGGTACACCATCGCGTATGGTGAATGTCAAAGATGCTTATGCATTACAATTGGCAATAAAAATGGGATATAAAATTGCTATTATTACAGGCGCTGATTGTGAAGCAATGAGAATTCGTCTAAATAGTTTGGGCGTAAAGGATGTATATTTGAAGACCTCAATAAAGATTGTGTGTTTAAAAACTTGGATTGAATCCTATGGATTGAAACCTGAGGAGGTGGCATATATAGGAGATGATATACCTGATTTCGAGTGTATGAACTACGTTGGTCTTTCGATATCCCCTAATGATGCTGCTGAAGATATAAAGAGAGCCTCTCTATATATATCTCCTAAGAATGGTGGTGAAGGTGTGGCTCGTGACTTTTTGGAGCAATTATTGCGCAATAATGGTCAGTGGTTCAACTCTGAAAGTGCATTCGTGTGGTAGATGGTTTTATGAAATCATTACAAAATTTAGATAAATATCAAGTATTGCTGGCAAGTGCATCACCCCGACGCAGGGAGTTACTTGGTCAGTTGGGTGTTAAGTTTGAAATCGCAACACCTATTGAGGTTGATGAAAGTTATCCCGCAACAATGCCTGCAGTAGAGGTGGCTCCATTTTTGTCAAAATTAAAAGCAGAGGCATATAAAGCACTTATTGACGCTAATCAATTGATTATAACAGCAGATACTGTTGTAATTAATGACGGAGAGGTATTGGGAAAACCAATATCTAATGATGATGCAATAAATATGCTATCATCATTGTCAGGACATACTCATGAAGTGGTTACTGGTGTGACAATAACTTCAGCCGAGAAACAAGTGACGTTCTCAGTATGTACTCAAGTTGAGTTTGCGCAATTAACAGCAGAAGAAATTCGAGAGTATGTTGAGGTGTTTGCTCCAATGGATAAGGCTGGTGCTTATGGTATTCAGGAATGGATAGGATGTATTGGCGTAAAAGGGATAAACGGAAGTTTTTATAATGTAATGGGATTGCCACTACATCGATTATATTCTGAGTTGAAAGATTTTTAATGATGTATATATGAGATTAATCACATTGAGCTGTGATGTATATATCAAAATTATCGTCGGGTGGGATTAGAGAAATCCTTCCCGATTTTAATTTTTTGTCAATGATAATAGGTGGGTTATTGGGCGCTGTGCGTTTGTCAATGGGGGAGTATTCAACTTTCATTACTCCGTGGCTATTTGGGAATAGATGCTTTTGGCTCCATAACGAAGCAACCACACCCATAGTCATGCGAAGATTTATTTCAACACAAGGTGCTATCTCAATCTTGCCATTATCATTATAAACCATCATATCTACACCAAGGTACCCCCGATAGTGTGGCACAATTAATTTCGTTAATATATCACACAATGTGCTTGCAAATAATTCTAATTTTTGTTGACTTATGCCGTATTGAGTTATGCTATTTATTATAAACTCTTTCGAGCCAATGATGTTACCAGCATAGTTCCCTGCTCCTATATTGAAAAATGATGAGTAGTTGTGAAATCTCACACCATTGTTATCGCAATAAAAGAGCATTGCAAAATCTTTAATTTTATCAAGAGCTTTTTCGCACATAACCGATCCCTGTCGGCGTATTATACCATTCGCTCTGCGAATAATTTCATCTTCGGAAAGTGTTGCAGTATTAATAACCCCTCTGCCGCTACTTGACCAAGGCGATTTTAGGTATATTGCTTGATGTTTGTGTAGAAATTCAAGAACTTGCGACGCATTATTTGCTTCAATAGGTGTGGGTAGTGTTGTTTTGAGAATGTAGTTGATTTGTGATATAACATCAATCGTGTGACGGCGGTGGCTTATTTGTCGGATCTGTTCGATAGATGTTTCGTTGGGTATCAATGACGAATTTACTCCATATTCAGAAAATTGTCGGCAAGTATTTAATGACCATCCCCATGGTAATAACTCCGAGATATTATTGGCAGAGAGTGAGATATTAGGGATCTCAAACAATTGTTGCTGTGATTCTATCCACTCACTATTTATATTATGTGTGAGAATTGAGTCCCCCTCATTGCAACTCCAAATAGGAAGCATTGCTCCAGCATTATGTAATAATAGAGCATTGGGCGGCGCAGTGTATTGTGCTTTGCCATGAGCAAGAGCTAAATCATTTTCGGGATTAAAAAGGAATAAACGAGACATTGAACGTGTCGCTTATGGAACGTATGTGGTAATTACCTCTATTGCATTACCATTGCTTGACGAGATATCAACCCACTCAGTTGTAGCGGGAACGAGAAGCACATCACCCTGTTTTAGTGCGATGTTATTACCAAAATTGTCGGTAAGATTTCCTTTGCCTGATGTTATAACAATAATTCGGAAAGAATCCTTATCTGCGATATTGATTTTACAAGAATTTTTAATCTTGAGCAATGTAGTTGCAAAATAGTTGCAATTGTTTATCTCAATTTCTTGATCAATTAGCGGTTCAGGATGAATACAATATTCATCGTGCACCTGGTAGTCGATTGTTTCAATAGCGAGTTCGGTGTGTAATTCACGCTTTTTGCCATTGAAATCGGTGCGGTTATAATCGTATACGCGGTAAGTGATATCAGATGTTTGTTGAATTTCAAGCAAAAGATTTCCTGCGCCAATGCTATGTATACGCCCTGCAGGGAGGTAAAAAACATCACCTCGTTTAGGAGTAAAGCAAGCAAGAACATCGGTTAATGTGTTATTCTCAACATGATTCTTAAACTCTTCTAGTGTTGTTGGAGTTTTGAATCCAGAGTAAATTATAGCACTTTTTTGTGAGTTGAGCATATACCACAACTCAGTCTTGCCACTGCAGTTATGGCGTACTTTTGCCACTTCATCGTTGGGGTGCACTTGAATAGATAAATCTTGTGCAGCATCAATGAATTTTATGAGTAGAGGGAAATGAGTGCCATATTGTTCAAAAAGACGGGTGCCCATAATTTGTTCCCCTTTTTGTTTCAATAATTCGCTTATGGTAATACCCTTAAATTCTCCCTCAGCAATCGCTGTTTCAAATCCTTCTAATCCCGAAATTTCCCATGTCTCACCAATGAGGCTATTCGAAGGGGCTATCCCTTTGAATGAAGAGATGCGCGAACCTCCCCATAGTACGGACTTGAGAATAGGCGTGAATTTTAACGGAGAAATGTTACTCATAAATCTTTTTGAAATTCCAAAATGTAGATGCAAATTTAATACAAAAATCCCTTATACGCAAATGTTGCAGATTATGAGCGGATAATGTTAATAATACAAATTATAATAGAGTAATTTAGAATGCTTTGCGATATTTATCGTCAGATGAGTCCTCAAGTATGCTCAAGTATGAATTATAGCGCGATTGAGAAATTCGCGCTTCTTCAACTGCGCTGAGTACGGCACAACCTGGTTCATGGGTGTGGGTGCAATTGCCAAAACGACAATCTTGTGATATCTCAAAAATTTCGGGGAAAAAGTGTGCCACTTCGTGGCGGTCGAAGTCAATAGTGCCAAATCCCTTTACTCCTGGAGTGTCAATTAGATAGCCACCCTGTGGAAGTGGGAACATCTCGGAGAATGTAGTGGTGTGCATACCAGTGTCGTGTGTTGACGAAATCTCGGCAGTGCGTAGGTTTAATCCAGGAATAATTTGGTTTATTATCGTAGATTTTCCTACTCCAGAGTTTCCCGAAAGAAGTGTGATTTTATCCTCAAGCGATTCTTTAAGTTTGTCAATCCCTTCACCTGTTGCTGCCGATAGCTCAATGACATTATAGCCGATTGAACGATATAGGTAGCACCATGCTTCAAGATATTCTTTATCTTCCTCATCGCAAAGCAAATCGATTTTGTTTACAACAATGGTAGCAGGTATGCGATAAGCTTCGGCTGTTGCAAGAAATCGGTCAACGAATGTGGTTGATGTAACGGGATGGGCAAGTGTGACGATTAATAATGCTTGGTCAACATTGGCAGCGATGATATGAGCTTCCTTTGATAGATTGCTTGAACGACGAATAATATAGTTCTTTCGCTCATCAATCTTGGTAATAAAAGCAGAACCATCATTGTTGGGAAGAATAGACACTGTGTCGCCTACGGCAACAGGATTGGTTGTGCGTATCCCCTTTAATCTGAAATTACCTTTAATTTTACAGTTAATTTCTTTGTTGTCATCGGTTTTCACGACATACCAACTGCCTGTATTTTTTATTACTAATCCGTGCATTATATGTTCTTTGAATTTTGAATGTAAAGATACAAGTTTTTGGGGTTATTCACCTAATATTGTTGCTACAATTTTGCGCGGGCCACCATTGTTTCTAAATTCTAAAAGGTAAACTCCTTGCCATGTGCCCATATTTAACCTGTGATTGCTAATGGGAATGGTGATAGATGCTCCAACAAGAGTGCTTTTAGCGTGTGCAGGCATATCATCTGCACCCTCGTAGGTGTGAAGATAGTAAGGCTCGCGTTCTTTGACGAGACGGTCGAGTATTGCAGCAAGGTCGGTCTGCACATCTGGGTCGGCATTTTCATTAATGCTTAATGCCGCTGATGTGTGTTTGATAAATAGGTGTAATAATCCCACTTTGGGTAATGGTGGGAGTAATTTTTCTATCTCATGAGTGATGAGGTGAGCGCCACGACGGCGAGGTGAAAGTTGTAATTCTTCTTGTATAAACATTGAAACATATTTTTTGCAAAGATAGTGACAAATGAGCAAAAGACTACTATTTATGCGCTATTTGTGTGTAAATGATAAGATTATATGCAAAATTGTTGTAATTATGATAGTTTATTTGCATCTTTGCACCCGAAAAAGATTTGTATATTAATATTTTAGGTTTAAGAAAATGAACACAGAAACAATTGGTACTTGGGCTGGTCTCGTTTGGAATGCCCTTAATGAAGTAGAATCTTTAGGTTTTAAACAAGTAAAGAAAGCTACTAAATTGAAAGAAAAAGAACTTTATGCTGCAATCGGTTGGTTGGCTCGTGAAGGCAAACTTAACATTGTAGAAAACGCAGAAGAAAAAGAACTTTATCTTTCGCTTGTAAAGTAAGAATTTTGGTTATTCTTTATAGGAAGGGGAGGTGCCGATGGCGCTTCCCCTTATCTTTTGAATTATTATTTAATATTTTGTCTTATTTAATAATACCACTGAAAGGTCAATGATTCTCGTTGTATTTGATAATTTGGATAAATTATGGTCAAATTGGTGAATTTATGGTGTTTTAGGTGTTAGAATTTGGAAAATTTGGGGGGACGGAGGGGGTATCATTGGATAGTTAAAAATTTTTGGCTGTAAAGAATGCAAAGGGTTCAAAAATTTTCAATTTTAATTGTCCGAGTTTTGTCCGACCTATAAATTGAAAAATCCCGTAAGCAATTAACTTACAGGATTTTATCTGACTTTTGGCGGAGAGGACGAGATTCGAACTCGTGGTAGGATTACTCCTACGACAGTTTAGCAAACTGTTGGTTTCAGCCACTCACCCACCTCTCCATAGAGGTTGCTTGTCTGATTTTGCAGTGCAAAGTTAGATAAAATATTTTAATCTGCAAGCATTTTTATGAGGAAATTTTTAGGATGGGTTGTAATGTAGTGTATATGAGCGGATTATCTTTTTTATTTTTTATTTACAAGATAAGTGCTTATATTTGTAGGTATGAAAACAAGAAAGAAACAAATGAAATTAAAGACCAAGTCTAAAACAAAATCTAAGTCAAATCGTAAAATGTTAATTATTGCGATAGGGGTTGTTGTGTTGCTTCTAATCGCAGTTGCATGTGGATTATCTTATAGCCTTAAAAAATATGAAGGAGAGACCTGTTGGATTAAAATTCCAACACCTACTGAAGCTGCATTAAAAGATTCTCTGATTAGTAATTTGGGCTCTGATTATGGTTTGCGAGTATATCAAATGTGGTACATAATGGGAGGTAATGTGGAGACAAGCCAAGGTGCATATAAAGTTGAGCCTGGAATATCAGCATTTTCTCTTGGAAAGGCTATAAAAAACAATCATCAAACACCAGTGAGAGTGGTGTTTAATAACGTGAGGACAATGGACCTATTAGCAGAGAAAATATCTCGCAACATGATGTTTGACAAAGAAGATTTTCTTAAAGCTTGCGATGATGTTTTATTGGCTGAAGGATTAAAAAAAGAAGAATTTCCATCTGCTTTTTTCCCTGATACGTATGAGTTTTATTGGAATGCGTCGCCTCAAAAGGTGGTAATGCGTTTGTTAGATTATTATAAAAAGTTTTGGACTGAAGAACGAGTGGCAAAAGCGGCTGAGATGGGACTCACTCCAGTGCAAGTGTCAACCGTGGCATCTATAGTTGAAGAGGAAACAAATAAAGCTGATGAACGTCCCAAAGTGGCAAGACTTTACCTAAATCGGCTTAAAATAGGAATGAAATTACAGGCTGATCCTACGATTAAGTTTGGCTTAGGTGATTTTTCATTACGTCGCATTACGCTTGAACATTTGAAGGTCGAATCTCCTTATAACACATATAAACATAAGGGGTTGCCCCCTGGACCTATTCGAGTGGTGTCAAAAAGCACTTTAGAAGGTGTGCTAGATGCTCCTAAACACAATTATTTGTATATGTGTGCTAAGGAGGATTTTTCGGGTTATCATAATTTTGCTGAAGATTATGATACACATTTGGCTAATGCTCGTCGTTATCAAGCCGAATTAAATAAACGAAATATAAAATAATTATTGAATACCATGGGAAACGGAACAAAACTTGTCGTTATTCGTGAATATGCCAATGACTATGAAGCGCATATAGCCAAAGGTGTGCTTGAAAATAATGGTATAATGAGCATTATTAATAATGAGATAATGTCGAGTGTATATACTTTGACGTTGAATTCAATAGGCTATATAAAATTGCTTGTGCGACAAGAAGATGTAGCACAAGCAAATATGATATTAGAAGAGTCGGAAGAACACGACTCGTAAAAGTCAAAATTTATTCTCAATTATAGATGAGTCTTGGTTGGAATTTTCAGTAGATGCTTTTACTTTACTGTTATCGTTGTTGCCAAGAATATATCGATTGTAATAAGAAAGCAATAGAGTGGTTAGTGGGAGAGCGATGATGAGCCCTACAAAACCAAGTAACGCGCCCCAAATTGATAATGAAAGCAAGATAATAGCGGGATTTAGTCCCATTGTTTTGCCCATAATTTTTGGTACGATAAAGCCGTCTTGAATCACTTGTACAATGCAGTACACGGCCATACATTCTGCCCAAACAATCCAGAAGTCACATCCTGTATCAACCGAATAAACCAAACAGAGCAATGTGGCTGGAGGGAATGAAACAAGTTGTAGATATGGCACCATATTGAGCAATCCTATGAACATTCCTAATACAACTGCCATAGGGAGTCCAATGATTAGAAATCCAATACTAAATAATATGCCAACCGATAATGCAACGAGTGATTGCCCTCTAAAATATAAGTTCATACTTGTTTTCACATCATGACCAATGCTTAGAACGGTGCGACGATATTGTGAAGGAATCATTTTTTTGAATCCCTTCATAAGTTTTTCATAATCGAGCATTATGAAAATGATATAAAGTATAACAATAAACCAACCTATAATTCCCATCACAAAGTCAATTCCACTTGAAAGGAATGATGTAGCAAGATTGTAGATGCTTTCAATGTTTTGTTGATTTATTAGTGATGATAGTTTGTCGAAGTCAATGAGTTCGCGCAAATATGTATGAACTTCCTCGGGAAGGTATTGAATATTAGCTTTTGCTGTGGCATATTGCTTAAACATCATTGCCATCTGTTGCGATTCTTCGATAATGCGTGGAATGAATATATATCCTAATAATGTAAAAACGCTTGCTGTTTCAATGAGAGTAAGAGCAATAGCAGGAAATCGCCCTTTTATACGAAATATCTTTCGGTTGTATTGTACAATAGGTTCTAAAATGTAAGCAATTAAACACGCAATACAGAATGGAAGAATTACGCTCGACAAATAATTTATGAGATAAATCGCAATACCAATAAGTATTACAGCAAAAATAATGCGAATTACGCGATCAAATGTATATGGTTTGTTGCTGTTAGGCATAATTATAATATGTATTAGAGCTAAAATATTAATTCATTTTGCGAATATAGTAATTTAATTTTTATTCAACGATGGTTTTGATTAACTTTGTAGTGAAAAATAAATATAAATCAATCATAAAATAAAATGACAGTAAAAAAACAACAATTATTGAGTGATAAAGCTTGGGTTCGATGGACGGCTTTGTTGCTATTGGCTATGGCTATGTTTTTTAGCTACGTCTTTATGGATATTTTGTCGCCAATTAAAGACTTAATGCAGTCAACTCGTGGATGGGATTCAACTGCATTTGGGACAATGCAAGGTTCTGAAACATTCTTAAATGTTTTTGTATTCTTCTTGATTTTTGCGGGGATAATTCTCGATAAAATGGGTGTAAGATTCACGGCGTTATTGTCGGGGATAGTGATGTTAATTGGTGCTGCAATAAATTGGTATGCGGTTACCGATATGTTTATTGGTACCAGTATTGAATCGTGGTTTAATAATAACTTAAATTATATACCTGGCTTTGATGAATTGGGAATCTCACCATTTTATGAAGGTATGCCTGCTTCAGCTAAATTTGCTGCAATCGGTTTTATGATATTTGGTTGTGGGGTAGAAATGGCTGGTATTACAGTGAGCCGTGGTATTGTAAAATGGTTCAAGGGTAGAGAAATGGCGCTTGCTATGGGTTCAGAAATGGCACTTGCTCGATTGGGCGTTGCTACATGCATGATATTCTCTCCATTCTTTGCTCGTTTAGGAGGTAATATTGATGTGTCTCGCTCGGTGGCATTTGGGGTAGTACTTCTAATGATTGCCTTAATAATGTTTATTGTGTATTTCTTTATGGATAAAAAGTTAGATGCACAATCGGGAGAGGAAGAAGAAAAAGAACCGTTTAAGGTAAGTGATATTGGCGCAATTTTGAAAAGTAGTGGTTTCTGGTTAGTAGCAATGCTTTGTGTGTTATACTATTCAGCAATTTTCCCATTTCAAAAGTATGCAGTAAACATGCTTCAATGTAATTTGTCGTTTACAGAAGTTCCTGCCGATTCATTTTGGGCATCTAACGAAGTTACAATCGTTCAATATGTAATTATGTTGGTTGTCGCTGCTGGTGCGTTTATAAGTAATTTTGCAAAAAATAAAGCTTTGAAGGGTTCAATGTTGGGACTCGCCATAGTTGCATTAGTTTTATTCTGCTATATGGGATATATGCGACAAAGCGCAGAAACTGTTTTTGCGGTATTCCCATTATTGGCAGTTGGTATTACTCCTATTTTAGGGAATTATGTTGACCACAAAGGTAAGGCTGCAACAATGTTAATATTAGGAGCAATATTGCTTATTGCATGTCACTTGACATTTGCGTTTGTATTGCCTTTATATAAGGGTAGCCCTATTGGTGGATTTATCATTGCTTATGTAACAATCTTGGTGTTAGGCGCAAGTTTCTCATTGGTCCCAGCATCGTTGTGGCCAAGTGTGCCTAAGTTGGTTGACCAAAAGATTATAGGTAGTGCTTATGCTTTGATTTTCTGGATTCAAAACATTGGTTTGTGGTTGTTCCCATTGTTGATTGGTAAAGTTCTTGACAAAACTAATCCTGCTATTACGGAAGGATTGGCTAATGGTACAATTTCACCCGAAAATGCTGCAACAATGTATGATTATACTGCTCCTCTCATTATGCTTGCATTGTTGGGCGTTGCGGCATTGTTAATTGGGTTAATCTTGAAATATGTAGATAAAGTTAAAAAGATAGGACTCGAAGAACCTAATATTAAATAAATAGATGCTTCTGATTCAATAAAAATATGGCACTCATGTAGATGGGTGCCATATTTTATTTTAGAAATATTTGAATTGGATTAGAATTTATCTCAAAGAATGTAAGGCATCAATCATTGCTTTAAGTTCGGCTCTGACACTTTTAAGACGTTCAATTGTCTTGTGACGTTGCGATACATTTGAATGATTGTGTTTTATTTGTTCCTGAGCAGCGTCTAACTTTAATCCTTTCTCTTTTACAAGGTAATGTACCATGCGTATTGTTTCGATGTCGGAAGGTGTGTATAGACGAGTGCCATAACTGTTTCGTTTTGGCTTGATAATAGTAAACTGATTTTCCCAATATCGTAAAGTTGATGCTGGAATTTCAAGAATTTCAGCGACCTCTTTAATTTTATAGTATTTTTTATTGTAATCGTTATTCATCAAACTGCTATTATAAAAAATGATTGTCACAAATTTCGTGATAATTTATTTATTATCAAACTTTATGTTGGTTTTATAGTCAAAAATTTTGTAAAAAGTTTAGAATTGACAATTAAATGAATGAATATTTTAAAATTAACTAACTATATGATGTGTATTTTATAAATTATAATTACTTTTGCAGTTTAGAAAAATAATTAAACTAACATAAATATGAAAAAAATCTACTTAAGTTTGTTTTTGGCTGGAGCAACACTTCTTTCATTTGCTCAAAGCAAAATTGATTTAGTGGGTCAAGGTTTGCTTAAACAACAGTCATTTATTGAAAAATTGGGTGAAGATGCTTTATTGAAAACAGATAAGGAAAATACCCCTTCAATTCAACCATTTGGAACAAATCCAGAGCGAATTGTGGTGCTTGTTGATTTGGAAAAGAATGCTGATATAGCAGAATTAGAAGCAACAGGTGCTGTAGTGAGATCTCAAATAGATAATCTTGCTCTTGTTGAGGTTGATTATGATAAGGTTATAGAGTTCTCAAATCTAAAATCAATTAAAACTCTTTCTATCCCTCGCAAATCGAGCGTAAAAATGGATCAAGCTCGTACAAAAACTGGAGTAAATACAGTTCATCGTCCATTGGGTCAATTGTCACAACCATATAAAGGTGCGGGTGTGGTTACAGGTCTTGTAGATGCTGGTATTACAGTGAATCACCCTAATTTTAAGAACTCAGATGGTTCATCACGTGTAAAAGAAGCGTGGACCATTACCGGTCAAAATGGTCTAACAACAGCTTATGATACAGATTATAAATTGAGCCAATTTACAACTGATTTATCTACAATGTCGCATGGTACTCACGTGGCTGGTATTATGAGCGGTAGCTATAAAAACTTGGCAGATACTGTTAATTATTATGGTGTAGCAAGTGAATCAGATATAGTAATGGTTGGTTTAGGAAATGATGCATATGATAATAATATTCTCATGGGTATTGAGAAAGTAATTAATTATGCAGAAAAAAATAATCAACCATGTGTTGTAAACCTTTCA